>VEOW01000142.1 GCA_012026785.1 Chloroflexota bacterium
CGAGGTCTTCCGGCGGCTCTCTGTCGACGAAGCCATCCAAGCCGCGATCGCTGCTCCCTTGACAGCGGTCGCGGCTTGACATAGGAGCAACGCATGACGAGCCCCGCCCCTCGCGATCCCACGTCCGACATCGCGGCAGCCGTGCCGGATGGCGTGCAGGCCCTGATGGCCCGCCTGTGGTCGCACGGCCACGCCGCCTACGTCGTCGGCGGGTCGATCCGCGACACGATCCTCGGCCGGCCGGCGGCCGACTGGGATCTCGCGACCGATGCCCGACCCGATCGGCTGCTGTCGATCTTCCCGGGCGCGGTCTACGAGAACCAGTTCGGGACGGTCGCCGTCCGCGAGGCGGCGCCTGGCGCCCCGGTCAACGAGATCACGACCTTCCGAACCGACCACGAGTACGCCGACTTCCGGCGGCCGCACCGGGTCGAGTTCGGGGACGACGTTCGCCTCGACCTGGCCCGCCGCGACTTCACGGTCAACGCCATGGCCTGGGGGGCCGACGCGCTGCCCGATCGCCATCCCCCGCTCGACGCGGCGCCGCCCGCTCCCGGGCTCGTCGATCCGTTCGGTGGGCTGGGCGACTGCGGGGCGGGATTGCTGCGGGCCGTCGGCGATCCCGATGTCCGGTTCCGCGAGGACGCGCTGCGGATGGTTCGAGCCGTCCGTCTCGCGACCGTGCTCGGATTCGCGATCGAGGCCGCGACGCTGGAGGCGATCCGGCGCAACGCCGGCCTCGCCGGGCACCTGTCCGGGGAGCGAGTGGCGGCCGAGCTCGACAAGCTGCTCGCCGCCGAGCGGCCGTCGACCGGCCTGGCGCTCCTGGCCTCGACCGGTCTGCTCGACGTCCTGCTGCCGGAGCTGGCCGAGCAGCGTGGGGTGCCACAGAACAAGATCCCGGGCGACGACCTGTGGGCCCACACGCTTCGAACGGTGGACGCGGCGCCCGCCTCCCGGCCGGTCGTCCGCCTGGCCGCCCTGCTCCACGACGTCGGCAAGCCGGCCACGATCGAGGATGGGCCGTTTCGGGGCCACGAGGTGGTCGGGGCCGAGCAAGCAGCGGTCGTGCTCGCGAGACTGCGCCTGCCGAAGGCCGTTGCCGAACGGGTCGTCCACCTCGTCCGCCAGCATATGTTCACGTACGAGGCGTCCTGGAGCGACGCCGCCGTTCGACGGTTCATCCAGCGGGTCGGGATCGCGGCCCTGCCCGACCTCCTGGCGCTGCGCGAGGCGGACAACGCCGGCAGCGGGACCGCCCCGGACGAGCACGGCCTGCCCGAGCTGCGGCGGCGCGTCAAGGCCGAGCTCGACGCCTCGGTGGTCTTCGACCGGCGAGGGCTGGCCGTCCACGGCGACGATCTGATGGCCGAGCTGGGCATCCCGGCCGGGCCGACGCTAGGCCGGGTCCTCGACGAGCTGCTCGAGCGGGTCATCGCCGACCCGAGCCTCAACGACCGGCCGACGCTGCTGCTGCTGGCCGAATCGCTGGTCTCGGAGGACGAATGATCGAGCGGCTGCTCGCGGCGGAATCGGCGCTGGAGGCGGGGGATCTCGATGCCGCGGAGCGCATCTACGACCAGGTCGCCGCGGCCGACCCGCACAACGCGATCGCGGTCGTGGGGCTTGCGCGCGTGGCCCATCGCCGGGGCCGTGACGATGACGCACGGGAGCTGGCGGAGCGGGCGCTGTCGATCGATCCCGATGAGGCGGCGGCGACGCGGCTCCTGGCGGAGTTGACCGCCGAGGGTCCCGAGGAGCCCGCGCCGTTGCCCGCGCCGGCTGCCCGCCCCTCGACCCTCAACCGTCTCACCGCGTGGCTGCGCTCGCTGCTCCGGCGGCGCGCCTGACGGCCCGGCTACGCTAGGCCGCCATGCGGATCCTCGTCACCGGCGGTGCTGGGTACGTCGGCTCGGTGTCCGTCGAGGCGCTCGTCGCCGGCGGTCACGAGGTCATCGTCCTCGACGACCTCTCGACCGGGCACGACTGGGCCTTCCTCGCCGGCGCACGCCTGGTTCGCGGCAGCTATGGCGACCAGCCCATCGTCAGGCGGCTCCTCGAGGTGGACCGGATCGAGGCCGTCCTCCACTGTGGGGCCCGATCGCTCGTCGGCGAATCGATGGCCGATCCGGCGCTCTATTACCGCAACAACGTGGTCGGCGGGATCGCGCTGCTGGAGGCGATGCGCGAGGCCGGCGTGCGGCGGCTCGTGATCTCCTCGACGGCCGCGGTCTACGGCGAGCCCGAGACCATCCCCATTCCCGAGACGGCCTCGCTTCGGCCGATCAACCCGTACGGCGAGACGAAGCGCACGCTCGAGGCGGCCGCGGGGTGGTACGGGGCGACGTACGGGCTGCGAAGCGTCTTTCTCCGCTACTTCAACGTCGCCGGCGCGAGCACGCGCAACGGCGAGGTGCATGAGCCGGAGGCGCACCTGGTCCCCAACATCCTGGCCGCCGCGGCGGGCGGGCCGCCCCTCGTCCTCAACGGCGACGACTACCCGACGCCCGACGGCATGCCGATCCGCGACTACCTCCACGTCGAGGACCTCGCCGACGCCCACCTGGCCGCCCTCGACGCGACGGCGCCCAGCGATCCTCGAACCAAGACGCCGCTCGCCTGCAACCTCGGCGCCGGCCGGGGCTTCAGCAACCGCGAGGTCCTCGCCGCGGCCGAGCGCGTCGTGGGGCGCCCCATCCCGCACACCGTCGGGCCGCGCCGGCCCGGCGACCCGCCTGTCCTCGTCGCGGCGATCGATCGGGCCCGGGAGGTCCTCGGCTGGGAGCCCCGCCGTTCGACGCTCGAGGCCATGATCGGCTCGGCCTGGGCCTGGCGC
>VEOW01000229.1 GCA_012026785.1 Chloroflexota bacterium
GCACCCCGACGTGAAGCGCATGCTCCTCACGATGAAGTCGTGCGCGGAAGCCACGCGCGCGCTGACCTACCAGGTCTCCGCGCTCCTCGACCGCGCGCATGCGCATCCGGACGAGGCCGAGCGCCGCCGCTGCCAGGCGACCGTGGACCTGCTCATCCCCGTGGTGAAGGGCTGGTCGACGGAGACCGCCTTCGACGTGGCCTCGCTGGGCGTGCAGGTGCACGGCGGCATGGGCTACATCGAGGAGACGGGCGCCGCGCAGCACCTGCGGGATGCGCGCATCTCCACCATCTACGAAGGCACCACGGGCATCCAGGCCAACGACCTCGTGGGACGCAAGGTCGGGCGCGAGGCGGGGGCGACCATGAAGGCGCTCATCGCCGAGATGCGCAGGACGGTCGCCGGCCTCGCGGGCTCGGGAGACGCGGAGCTTCGCGCCATCGGCGCGCGCCTGGGCAAGGCGATCGACGCGCTGGAGCGCGCCACCGACTGGATCGTGGCCGTGTTCGCGAACGACCCGGGCGCCGTGGCGGCCGGCTCGGTCTACTACCTCAAGCTCGCCGGCCTCGCGGTCGGCGGCTGGATGATGGCACGCGCCGCGGTGGCCGCCACGAAGCAGCTCGAGGCGGGCGAGGGCGACGCCCAGTACCTGCGCGGCAAGCGGCTCACGGCGCGCTTCTTCGCCGACCACCTGCTGCCGCAGGCCGACTCGCTGGCCGAATCCATGGTCACGGGAGGCGCCCTCGTGAGGGCGGCCGAAGAGGCGCTGGTTTGATCGAGGCCTGGCTCGTCTCGATCGGGATCGTCGCGCTCGCCGAGATAGGGGACAAGACCCAGCTCCTCACGCTGGTCCTCGCCGCACGCTACCGCAAGCCCTGGCCCATCGTGTCCGGGATCTGCTTCGCCACCCTCGTGAACCTCGGCTTCGCCGGCGCCGTGGGCGCCTGGCTCTCGAAGACGGTCGGTCCCGACGCGATGCGCTGGATCCTGGGGATCTCCTTCATCGCCATGGCGGCCTGGATGCTCATCCCCGACAAGCTGGACGAGTCCGAGGCCGCCGAGCGCAAGCTGGGCGGCGTCTTCCTGTCGACGCTTGTGCTCTTCTTCTTCGTCGAGATCGGCGACAAGACGCAGATCGCCACCGTGGCCCTCGCGGCCCGCTTCGACTCGCTCACCGCCGTCGTGATGGGAACCACTGTCGGGATGCTGCTCGCCAACGCGCCGGTGGCCTTCTTCGGCGACGCCCTCGCGCGGCGCCTGCCGGTGCGCGCGGTGCACGTCGTGGCCGCGATCATCTTCGCGGCCCTCGGCGTGGGCGTGCTGCTCCTGGGCTAGAGGCGCGCCTCTAGGCGGCCTCGGCCTGCTTCGCCGGCGTGCCGGTGGCCACCTCGTGGAAGAAGCAGATGGGCGAGCCGCCCTTCTCCTTGGCGATCGCCTTCGCCTCGAACATCGCGCGGTCGGCATCCGCCAGCAGCCCCGCCTTGCCCGCCCCGAAGCGGTACTCGGCCACGCCCACGCTCACCGTGAGCTGGAGCTCCTTGCCCGCGGTGATCTCGCAGGGGCTCGCGGCGATGGCGGCGACGATCCGCTCCATCACCATCTTGAGGGCGCGGTTGCGGTGCAGGCCCACGATGAACTCGTCGGCGCCCCAGCGAGCGACCCAGTCGCCGCGGCGCGTGTTGAGCTGCAGCAGCGCCGCCATGTGCGAGATGCACGCGTCGCCCGCGCTGTGGCCGTGGGTGGCGTTGATGTCC
>VEOW01000253.1 GCA_012026785.1 Chloroflexota bacterium
ACTCAGCCCCCGCCACCACCGCACCGCTCCTCCGACGGCCCCGCGTCACACGCACGATTCTTCGGCTGAAGCCTCGTCGCTTGGCCGGCTGCCCCAGCCCGAGCGCCTGAAAGCCGCTTCCGCCGACGCATCGGTCGCATCGCGCACGGTTCGACGGGTGGAACTGCGGAGACGGGCAACGGCGGTCGCCCGCCCGGCTTCAGGCTACGAATCGCGCGTCAGATGCAGGGTTAGCGGCTGGGGGTGGCAGTGGCACCGATGTCCTCAGCCGACGAACCGGATCTCGACGCCCAGTCGCTCGTAGACGCGTCGAGCCCGCCGGTCGCACGTGTAGAGCGTGGCCCCGGCCGTCCTGGCCGTCACGGCGATGAGGCCGTCGTATGTCGCGCCGCCGGTGATGTCATGGTCCGCGAGCTCGGCGACGAGGCCGCTCGTCGCGCTGGCGTCGAGGACGAGGTGCGGTCCTGGAAACTCGCGTTCAAGAAACGCTCGAACGTCAGTGGCGGTCGCCCGTTGGGCAGGCGGCAAACGCGTTAGCACCGAGTACGCCTCGAGGGCGGCGTGTGCCGGCAAGGACGGCGATAGGGCCAGGACCGCGCGGGCCGCTTCGTGAGCGGCGTGCCACGAGGCGAACATCGCGACGACGACGCTCGTGTCGACGGCGTTCAGCGTCGAACTCGCTCGAGCGTCTCGCGAACCATCTCGACCGTCAGCGGCGGCAGCGGCCGCTCGGGGACGGCCACCAGGTGCCCGTCGCGCTCCACGAGCTTGATGGGGTTCGGCGGCACCTCGATCTCGATCCGACCGTCGACGGCCGTCACCTCGACTTCCTCGCCCCCGTACAGGGCCAGCTCCTCGCGAATGGCCTTTGGAACGACAATCCGGCCCGCAGCGTCGATGGTAGTTCGCATGGCAGAACCATACCATCTCCCTGCCATGACCAGGTGAGGTTGGGGCGGCGCGTCGATGCGGCACCCGCGGTTCGGCCCCACGGTTTGCCCCTCGGGCAACAACGGACGGTTGACGGTGGCGTCAACGCCCCCGACGAGCTGTGCAGCGTCCTCCAACCGACCAGCCTTGCCGCCCACGCAACGCCCGACGGTTGAGGGGTCCTAAGGGGCCGCGAGCAGTCCCCCACCAACCGCTCAACCGACGCTTGTTGCTTCCCACGCAAAATGGTGCGACAGATGGCGCGGCGACGCAACGGAGCGACGCAGCGCGGCAATCCCGACCGGGTTGGTTGGAATTAGCGCCTCGCGCTACACTCCGCTGAGCACATGGACGACCTGTACCGCGACTACATCCTCGAGCACTACCGGCGGCCCCACAACTTCGGGGTCATCGAGGCGCCGACCGTGTCCCAGGAGGGTTCGAACCCCCTGTGCGGCGACCGGATCACACTCCAGCTTCGACTCGCCGACGGGCAGGTCGCGGGCGTCGGCTTCACCGGCCGTGGCTGCGCGATCAGCCAGGCCTCGGCGTCGCTGCTGACCGACGAGATCAAGGGCAAGCCGGTCGAGACCGCGGCGGCCATGTCGTCGCAGGACGTCCTGGACCTGCTCGGCATCGAGATCAGCCCGGCCCGGATGAAGTGCGCAATGCTGTCGCTCGAGACGCTCCAGGGGGCGCTGGCGCACGCCAATGCCCCGGCGACTGGCACGGCTTCGCCGCTCGTGGCCGAGGAGGCTGCGCGATGAGCCGACGGCCGATGACCCGTGGCCACATGACAGGCACGGGCCGCTGCAGGTGTCGGCGGCCGGCCTGACCCGCCGGCGCCCCGGGCCCCGTGTCCCGTTCACGAGAACGGGCCCACCGCGATCATTCGAACCGCAACCGTTCCTGATTTCACCTTGGAGTCCCCACCAATGCAGTCATCCTCCGACCTCCTTCGAGGCACCCAAGCCTCGATCCGCGAGGTCGACGCGCCCGAAGCGGCCGAGCGCCGCAAGGCCGGCGCGACCCTCCTGGACGTGCGCGAGCAGGTTGAATGGGACGCCGGCCACATCCCCGGCGCCGTCTTCATCCCGCGCGGCGTGCTCGAAGAGCAGATCGAGGCCAGCATCCCGGATCGGGATACGCCGATCGTCGTCTACTGCCGCAGCGGCGCCCGCTCCGCGTATGCGACCAAGACGCTCGAGCAGATGGGCTACCGCGACGTCGTCAACATGGCCGGCGGCATCCTCGCGTGGGACCAGCACGGCCTGCCGATCGAGGCCCCGGCGAATCTCACGCCGGCCCAGCAGCAGCGCTACAGCCGCCACCTGCTGATCCCCGAGGTCGGCTCGACCGGCCAGGTCAAGCTGCTCGAGTCGAAGGTCCTGCTCATCGGCGCCGGTGGGCTCGGCGCGCCGGCGGCGCTGTACCTCGCCGCGGCGGGCGTCGGCACGATCGGGATCGTCGACTTCGACGTCGTCGAAGCCTCGAACCTCCAGCGCCAGGTCATTCATTCGACCGAGCGGCTCGGCGAGAAGAAGGTCGATTCGGCGCGGACGACCATCCAGGCGCTCAACCCGGATGTGAAGGTCGTGACGTACGACGAGGCGCTGGGACCCGACAACGTCGAGCGCCTCATCGCCGGCTACGACGTGATCCTCGACGGGACCGATACCTTCGAGACCCGGTACCTCCTGAACGACGCCGCCGTCGCCGCCGGCATTCCCGTCGCCCACGCCTCGGTCTTCCGGTTCGAGGGCCAGCTGACGACGTTCGTGCCGTACGAGGGGCCGTGCTACCGCTGCCTGTATCCGACCCCGCCACCGCCGGAGCTCGCGCCGGGCTGCTCGGTCGCGGGCGTCCTCGGCGTCGTGCCGGGAATCATGGGGATGCTCCAGGCCAACGAGGTCCTGAAGGTCCTGCTCGGCATCGGCGACCCGCTCGTCGGGCGGCTGCTGCTGTTCGATGCGCTCGATGGCTCGTTCAGCGAGCTGCGCCTCGCGCGCGACCCGAAGTGCCCGATCTGCTCGGACGAGGCGCGGGCGCGACGGGAGCGCGGGGAGCGGGTCACGGCAGCGGTCGTCGGGGCGGACCAGCCGTTCGCGCTGGGCGCATTCGGCGCCGGCGGCGCGGCCGCCGGCAGCGCGGGCGGCGTGCGATGAGCACGGTTCGACTGCCGGCCGTCCTTCGAGCCCAGGCCGACGGCCAGAAGGCGATCGATGTCGCGGGCGGCACGATCCGCGAGGTCGTGGCCGGCGTCGTCGAGCGTCACCCGGCGCTCGCCTCGCAGCTGCTGGGTCCCGACGGCGACCTGCACCGGTTCGTCAACGTCTACCTGAACGGCCAGGACGTCCGATACCTGGCGGGCCTCGAAACGCCCGTCGGGCCGACGGACGAGATCCGGCTCCTGCCGGCGATCGCGGGCGGCTGAGATGGTGGCGTCCCAGGCTCCAGCGACCCAAGCGGCGGGCCAGGTCGCGCCGCGCTTCGACGGCATCGACGCCGCAATCGGCGGCACCCCGATCGTCGAGGTCGGGCGGCTCTCGCCGAGCCCGTCGGTTCGACTGCTCGCCAAGCTGGAGGCTTCGAACCCCACGGGCTCGGTCAAGGACCGGGTCGCCAAGGCCCTGATCGACGACCTCGAGGCGTCCGGGCGGATCGGGCCGGACTCGATCCTGCTCGAGGCGACGTCGGGCAACACCGGGATCGCGCTGGCGATGCTCGGCAAGCGGCGCGGGTATCGGGTCGCAGTGGTCGTGCCGGACAACGTCACGACCGAGCGACGGCAGCTGCTGGCGCTCCACGGTGCCGAGGTCATCGACTCGCCCGGCCACCTTGGCTCGAACGGGGCGATCGCGCTGGCGCGGGACCTCGTGGCCCGGGATTCGCGCTTCGTCATGGCCGACCAGTACGCCAACCCGGCCAATCCCCGGATCCACGAGGCGACGACCGGCCCGGAGATCCTCGCGGCCGTGCCCGAGATCGACGTCTTCGTCGCGGGCCTCGGGACCGGGGGGACCTTGATGGGAGTGGCGCGGTTCCTGCGGCGTTCCAAGCCAGGGGTGCGCGTCGTCGCGGCCGAGCCGATCCCCGGCGAGAACGTCCAGGGCCTGCGGTCGATGGACGAGGGTTTCGTGCCCGAGATCTTCGATCCCTCGCTGCTCGATTCGCGGTATGTCGTCTCGAACCGCGACGCGCTCGCGATGACCCGCGAGCTGCTCGCCCGCGAGGGCATCTTCGCCGGCCCGTCGTCGGGCGCCGTGCTGCTCGTCGCCGCGCGCGTCGCGAAGGAGATGTCGTCCGGCACGATCGTGGCGCTCCTGCCCGACGGTGGCTGGAAGTATCTGTCGGCCGGGGCGTATTCCACGCCGCTCGACGAGCTCGAGGACGAGCTGGAGGGCGGCGTCGCCTGGTGGTAAGGCCGTCGTGGCTGGGCCGGCAGCGCCCCAACGCAGCGCCCGCGGCCCGTCGGCAGTCGGCCAGTCCGCCGACAGCCGTCGGCGGTAGGTCGGCAGGCCACGCCCTCGATGAACACTCCCTCCCCTCTATGAGCGTCGCAGGAATATTCATGCTCGATTTCGAGGACCGCCCGCTGCCCGCCGCGGGAATGAATATTCGGGCGACACTCATGGCGGGGGAGGCATCGGCGTGGTACGGACGCCCGCCTGCGGCGGGAATGAATATTCGGGCGACGGTCATGGCGGAGAGGCATTGGTGCTGCGCGTCAGTCTCGCGACGGGCCGGATGAGCGGATCGTCGATCGAATCGGACCGCCTCGCGCCGGCGCCCGGCACCGAGGATGCCTACTACCCGGGAAACGCCGGGCAGCCGCACCCGGGGCCGACCCGTGTGGCCCTGCCGGCAGCGATCCGCGATGCGATCGTGGCCCATGCTCACGCCGAGGCTCCGAACGAGGCGTGCGGCCTGATCGTGGGGGATCGATCGGCGGCCGACGGCGGCAAGGCGCTCCGGTGGGTCCCGCTTCGAAACGCCCTCGCCTCGCCGTACCGGTACGAGATCGCCCCGGACGACCTGCTGCGAGTGACGATCGAGACCGACGATGCCGACGAGGTCTTCTGGGGCATCGTGCACTCGCACGTCGCGTCGCCGGCGCGGCCGTCACCGACGGATCTCCGGCAGGCCCACTACCCGGACGCGCTCTACGTCCTGGTCTCGCTCGCGCCGTCCGAGGCCGACCCGACCACCGAAGCCGAGAGCCTCCGGGCGTGGCGTATCGTCGACGGGGGGGTCCACGAGGTCGACCTGGTCATCGATGGTTGACGTGGTCATCCATGGCTGAGCGGGCGGCCGGCGAGCGCCGAGGCCGACTCGACTGGGCGGGGGTCGTACCGCTCGTTGCCGGGCTCGTCGCTGTCGCGGCGGCGATGGTCGCGGGCGTCTCGGGCGATCTGCTCGAGCTGCTCGCTCGGCCACCAGACCTCGTTCGCGCCGTGCTCGCGGGCAGCGCCATCCTCGCCGGGCTGGTCCTGCTCCGCGGCGCGCTCTCACGCCTTGCCGCCACGGGCGAGCTCGCGCCGGGTCAGCGGATGTCGAACGCGGACCTCCGCCGAATGGTCCGCGGCGTCCGTTCGATATTCCTCGCCGCAGCCGCCTTCAGCGCCGCGGGCGGCTGGCTCGTCGGGCATCCGCTGCCGATCGTCGTCGGGCTGGTCATCGCCGGCGTCGACGTGATCGAGACCTCGCTCCTGCTCCTCGTCGCGGGTTCACGTCGCGGCGGCTGAGGGCCTCCTTGAACCGGGAATGACCAGCCGGTGGGAATCGGCAGGGTCAACGAGGCGGGCCGGCGAGATGCGGGTAGGGGAGAGGAGCGGTGCGCGGTCTCAGCCCGCGCCGAGCGTCAGCAGCGAGGTGAGCGTCAGGACTGACGAGTCTGCGCGCGTCTCGTCTCGCACCGGGACCGTCTCGGGCACGACGAGCACGGAGCCGGCGGCGTGCTGCAGGACGTTGCGGGCGACGCCACCGAGGAGCAGCTTGGCGAGGCCGCCGTGGGCCCTGCTGCCGACGACCAGCAGCGTGTGCGGCCGGGTCATTGCAAACGCCACGAGCTCGGCTGCCGCGTCCCCCTGGACGGCGAACGGCTCGGCTCGAACCCCGGCCATCTGGAGGCGGCCGGCGGCCGCAGCGGCGCCAGCGTGCGCCCGCCCCAGCGCCTGATCGGCCTCGTACGCCTCGGCCTCGAGGACCTCGGTCGTGACGACGCCCGGCAGGGCATCGATCCACGGCACATAGGCGCTCGCGACAGACACGACGGACGCGGGCAGCTCCCGGAAGCCCGGCCAGGCGACGACCGCCTCGGCCTGCCGGGCCGCCACGGAGGTGTCGGCCCCGAGCACGACCTCTTCGACGACGCGATCGCGGGCGACCAGGACAGGGCAGTGGGCCCGGGCGACCACCTCGGCCGAGGTGGAGCCGAGCAGCATCGACGCGATCCGGCTGTGCCCATGGCTGCCGAGCACGATCAGCTCGGCGCCGTAGCCGCGGGCCTCTTCGATGATCGCCGACGGGGCGCGTCCGTCGAGGACGATCCGATCGACCGACCAACCCGGCCGTTCGAAGGCCTGGACCGCGGCATCGAGGGTCAGCTCGACATGCCGGGCGATGGCGTCGTCGCGGACCACGAACTCGTCACCCTCGCCATCGAAGCGCGGCAGGACGCTGCGCCCTTCCACCACCGAGACGACCCGAATGCGGGTGTCCTCCGGCCACGGCAGCGCCGCGATCAGGTCGCGCGCGAGGTCGGCCGATTTGGAGCCGTCGGTGGCGAACAGGACACGCATGGCGAATGCCTCCGGCTGGGTCGCCCTTACGATCGGGCATCGATGCCCCGGCGTAACGGGGCCGGATGACCCGTTGTGCCGGTCCGGGCGTCCCGAAGGTGGGCCCTACTCGCCCTGCCTCTAGGCGAGGAGGGCGGCGACGAGGGCGGCCTCGGTCGGCGTCGAGCCAAGGCCGAGTCGGGTGCCGACGCGCGCGGGCAGCGGCGGTTCGAGGAACGTCGAGCGGAGAATCGGCCACCCCGGCTCGGCGAACACGTCCGTCGTCATCGCGTCCGCGAGCACGCGGCCATCGCCCATGACCACGACCCGTTCGGTCGTCTCCGCCACGAATCGCATGTCGTGGCTGATCGTGATCACCGTCCGGCCATCGGCGGCGAGCGCGGCCACGAGGCCCCGAAGGCGGGCCAGGCCGACAGCATCCTGGCCGGTGGTGGGCTCATCGAGAACGACGATCGGCGTCTCCATCGCCAGGATCGAGGCGATCCCCAGGAGCTTGCGCTTCGCGTAGCCGAGGTCGAACGGAACGGCCTCCGCGAGGTCCTCCAGCCCGACCGCCGCGAGGGCCATTCGAACGGCGTCCGCCAGCGGCTGCCCGGACCGGCCGAGCATTCGCGGTCCGAACTCGACCTCGCTCGCCACCCGTCCGGCGAAGATCTGGCGGTCCGGGTCCTGGAAGGCCAGTCCGACCTCGCGCGCGAGCTCGGCGACGTGGCGGCCCTCGACGCTGCGCCCGCGGACGAGCACCTGACCGATGGTCGGACGAAGCAGGCCGTTGAGGTGTCGGACGAGGGTCGACTTACCGGCGCCGTTCTGGCCGACGATCCCGACCACCGCGCCCTCGCCGAGGCCGAGATCGACGCCCGAAAGCGCTCGGGTGCCGTCGGGGTAGGCGAAGTCGACCGCCTCCCAGCGCGCGGCCTCACCGGTCGCAGTGTCCGGTGCTCGCTCCCGTCGCAGCACGATGTCCGTTGCGTCGGCGGTGCCGGGCGGCCAGCTTCGATCGATCGCGTCGAGGTCGAGGCCCCCGAGTCGATGCCCCAGGCCGGCAGCCTCGACCGCCCGCCGGACTCGAACGACCGGGGGCGGTTCGAC
Source organism: Chloroflexota bacterium (assembly GCA_012026785.1). Lineage (GTDB taxonomy): Bacteria > Chloroflexota > Limnocylindria > Limnocylindrales > CSP1-4 > UBA5189. Next base: position 7,824 of record VEOW01000253.1, read on the forward strand.
CCCGACCTCGTCGAGGACCGGCGACGACAGGACGGCCGCGGCCGGACCGCGGGCGACGATTCGACCCCCGTCGAGGACGGCGACCTCGTCCGCGAGACGGGCGAGGAGGCCGGTGCGTTGCTCGACGATCAAGATCGCCGTTCCCCGGTTCGAGGCGAGCGAGAGGAGCGCATCCGCCAGCAGTCGGGTGCCCGCCGGGTCGAGCTGGCCGGTCGGCTCATCGAGCACGAGGAGCGGCGGACGGAGGGCCAGCACCGAGGCGAGGGCGACGAGCTGGGCCTGCCCGCCCGAGAGATGCTTCGGGTCGCGGGGGGCGAGGTCCTCGATGTTGAGGGCCGCCAGCGCCCATTCGACCCGCTCGACGACGGTCGGCAGGTCAAGCGCGAGGTTGCGCGGCCCGAAGGCGATCTCCTCGAAGACCGTCTCGGCCGTGCCGGTCAGCTGCAGCTCGGGGCGCTGCAGCAGGACGCCGCAGCGCTGGGCCGCCTCGTACGGTCGAAGGTCCCGGGTCTCGGCCCCGCCGAGCCGCACCGAGCCGTCGAGCCGGCCGCCGATCGTCGCCGGCGCCAGTCCCGCGGCGACGAGGCACAGCGTCGACTTGCCGGCGTCGTTCGGCCCGACGATCCCGAGGACCTGGCCGGCCTCGACGTCGAGATCGATCCCGGCGAGGATGTCCCGATTCCCGCCGGCGTACCGGTAGCGAACCTCCCGGAGCTGCAGCATCACGGCGGCCAGGTCACGGCAACCGGAGGGCGCCGGCGATCGACAGCGCGATCAGCGCGACGGTGGTGAGGGCGATGGCCCAGCGGGCCGCCCGCTGGACGTTCGAATCGGGCAGGGTTCGAAGGGGGGTCCGCCGGCCGGGCGCCGAGAACGCCCGGGCTTCGAGGGCGATCGTTCGATCCTCGACCTCGACGAGGGTGCTGGCGACAAGTGGCCCGGCGAGCGGCACGAGCCCGCGAACCCGGTTCCGCAGCGAGCCCTCGGTGTCGAGGCCGCGGGCGCGCTGGGCATCGACGATCTCCTTCGCCCGACTGAGCAGGCGCGGCACGGTGCTGATCGCCGCCCCGATGACGAAGATCGCGCGGCGGCCGAGGCCGCGACGCTCGAGGTCGGACAGCAGGTCGTCGGTGGGCGTCGTCAGGGAGAAGACGGCGACGCTGAGCGCGAAGGCCGTCACGCGCAGGGAGGCCTGGAACGCGGCGGTCAGGCCGGTCGCAGTCGCGGTGAACGGCCCGATCGCGAACAGCGGGTCACTGGCACCCGGGTAGAGGAACGTGTTCACGAGGAGGATCGAGGCCACGAGCGGCGATGCGGCCAGGAGGTATGGCAGGAGGCGCCTCGTGATCGCCGCGCCCGCCGCGGTCAGGCCGGCTAGGAGCAGCATCGACAGGGGTCCGGTCCAGCCGCCGACGCCGAAGGCGATCGCCGCGGTCGCCACGGCGATGACGAGCTTCGTGGCGGGGTTGAGGCTCCGGTAGAAGCCGGTCGGCTGCCGGCGCAGGAAGTCCGGCACCTCCGGCACGTCGAGGTCCGCCCTGTCGACGGCCGGTCGCTCGACCCGGGGCGGCGAGGTCAGGTGGCTCCTTCGGTCGTCACCAGTCGATCCCCGGCCGGGAACCGGGCGACGACGCGTGGCGGCAGGCCGACCAGGATGAGGAACACGACGAAGCTCGTTATGGTCTTGTCGATCGGGTCGCTGAACAGGCCCTGGCCGAGCGCCGCCGAGAAGACGTCGGCGCCGCCCTGGCGCAGGGCCGCGACGATCAGGTCCGTACCGGAGCCCGTGACGCCGCCGAAGACGATCGCCGAGATCGGCGCGGACACGAACGCCGCGACCACGCCGGTCACGACGCCGGCGCCGGCGACCCACAGGCCGGCGAGGTCTCGCCGGACGTAGATGAACGCCGCGACGACCAGCGCGGCGACCGCGGCGATGACGATCGCGGCGGTGTAGACCCAGTCGGGATAGCCGCCGATGTTCGGGTCGGTGTAGGCCGGGTTGTTGAGGATCGGCAGGGCGATCAGCACGACGATCGCCGCGGCGACGCCCGCCGCGAGGGCCAGCTGCGAGCCGCTCGCCGGACGTGAGCGATACACGCCGAGCCAGCCCCACACCCCGGCGAGCAGGCCGATGACGCCGGCCGTGATGGCGAACGGCCCGATCGTGCCGCCGCCGATGCCCGGCGCGTACTGCCAGATGAGGTTCGAGAGGATCCCGGTCGCCGCGCCGGCCAGCGGCCCGGCCAGGACGCCGACGAGGATTGTGCCGATCGAATCGAGGTAGATCGGCAGCTTCAGCAGGGTCTGGATGGTGTAGCCGAGGACGATGTTGATGGCGATCGCCGCGGGCATCAGGGCGATCACCCGGGTGCTGAACTGGCCGCTCATCGTGCCACTCGCCTCCTGGTCATCCGCGGCGCTAGAGTGCCACGCCGGCGCACAACGCGGCGAGACCGCCGAGTCGCTCGACGAGCTCCTCGAGGAAGCGGTCGGCGTTGGCCTCGACGACGACGTCGAGGTTCGGTGGCCGTCGGGTCAGGCCGCGCCAGTCGGCGACGGTCATCGCGTGCGCCGGGCCGGAGCCGGTCTCCACGTCGACGAAGACGGGGTTCGAACGGACCAGCGAGGCGTCGAGCGCCGCGGCGACGACGAACGGGTCGTGGACGAAGGCGCCGTAGAAGCCGTCGTAGCGAGCGTGGAATTCGAAGTAGAAGCGGAGGGCGTCGGCGAGGAAGCGAAGGACGGGATCGGCGGCCACCGAACCAACGGCCTGGAGGCCGTCGCGGGCCAGGGCGGCGGCGTCCTCGGGAGGTGCTCCCGCGAGACGCGCGAGCGCGGCCACGTGGCCGGGCAGGAGTCGGGCGCGCTCGGTCACCTCGAGGCCCATCGCGAGGGGTCGGGGTGCGTCGCTGGTGTCGAGCGCGGCCCACGCCGCGAAGACCGCCCGCGCCGCGTCGGGATCGACGTAGACGTTCCACTCGGCGGCCGGGGTGGTGTTACCAGACCCACGGTACGCGCCGCCCATGAGCGCGTACGCGCCGAGGAGTTGCGGCAGGTTGGGCTCCCGCTCCAGTGCCACGGCGAGATTCGTCAGCGGGCCCAGGGTCACGAGCAGGACCTCACCGGGGCGTGCCCGCGCCAGCTCCACGATGCGCTCCGACGCATGGCCGGGCTCGAGGGGGCGGGTCGCCTCGGGGAGCGTCGCGTAGCCGAGCCCTTCGGGGCCGTGGGTCTCGGCGCTCGTCTCGAGCGGCTTGACCAGCGGCTCCTCGCGGCCGAGCAGCACAGGCACGTCGGTCCGTCCGGCAAGCTCCAGCACCGCGAGCGTGTTGCGGGCCGCCTGTCGAGCGTGGGTGTTGCCGCCGACGCAGGTCACCGCCAGCAGGTCGACCTCCGGCGACGCGCAGGCGTACAGGAGCGCGAGGCTGTCGTCGATGCCCGTGTCGACATCGAGGATCAGCGGGACGCGCTCGACAACGGCGTCGCTCCCGAGCTCGGTCATGCGCCGAATCGTAGGCCGCCCGGCCTGCCCCGGCGACCGGGGCCCCCGACCACCCTCGGCTCCCTGCCCCGTCCTCGATCCATACGGCTGACGCATCGGAATCCGGCTGAGCGCGATTGGCACTCATGCCACGGTGTCGATCTGAGCTGCGTGCGGAGCACGGCGGAGGCGATTCCGATACGGGAAACGGGTATCCGGCGCGTCGGGACGTTGCCGCCCTGTGCTTCGGCGGGCGGGATACCGGGCACCCAGCAGCACGCGGGCGCCCTCGCTTGACCTGTCGCCAATCTGACGCCAAACTGGCGCCATGACAGCCTCGCAGAAACGGCAGCGCCTCTCCGCGGACGTCTCCGAGGCGACGAGCGTCCGGGTCCGCCAGACCGCCGCCCGCTTCTACGGAGGGGCGGTGGGCGCGACGATCAACGCTGCCCTCGACGTCTTCGGTTGGGTGGTCGAGGCCAAGACGCGAGGCAAGCGCGTGATCGCCACCGACGACGAGCACCTTCCGGACCAGTTCGAGGAGCCGATGATTCCGGCCCTCGACGTCGTGCAGGACGGCTGGCAGTGGCTCGTCCCCCGGGATCACCCGTGGCGACAGCAGCTCTGGATCAAGGGCCGCTCGATGACGGCCGGATCGCTGGCCCACACCATCGCGCTTGAAGGCTGGACACCGGTTCAGGCCGCCGACCAGTTCCACCTGCCGCTCGATGCCGTCCTCGAGGCGATCCGCTACGCGAGCCAGGCCAGCGAGTTGATCGCTGCGGAAGAGGCCGAGGACCGTCTCGCAGCCGCCCAGTACGAAGGTCGCGGTGCGGCTGTATCTGGATGAGGATGTTGCCAGCAAGGAGCTGGTGAACCGCCTGTCGAGAGACCATGAGGTCCTTCCCACGCTTCGAGGCGAGATCGACCGACGCGTGTGGGAGCACGCTCAGGCGTCGGCCGCGGTCGTGGTCACGATGAACGCCAGGGATTTCATCGGCCTGGCCGCGTCAAGCGTCGGCCACCACGGCCTCCTCGTGGTCTACCGCGCCAACGATCCGCGCTTCGATATGACGATTCGCGAGATCAGCGACGCCATCAACCGAGTGGCCGCGATGGACACGGACCTGGTTGGGGCGGTGATTGTTCTCAATCAGTATCGAAGCTGAGATCGGTCGACTGACGCTCGGACCGGGACCTCCTGGCCCCTGCGCGCCCCTGCCCCGCCCCTGCCTGGCCCTTAAGGCATACGGCTGACGTATGGGAATCCGGCCGAGCGTGTCTGGCCCTCATGCCAGGGTGCGGATCTGGGCGGCGCGCGGAGCACGCCGAAGGCGATTCCGATACGGGAAACGGATATCTGGCGCGGGAGGCTGGCGGCGCCTGAAACCGGAGCGTCAGGGGCTGACGCTCGCCTCCGTGGCCGCCGTTGCGCAGGAGCCTGCGGCCCCACGAGGTGCTGACCTCGTCGGCGCGTGCGGGGCGAGCCTCGTGGAGCACGAGGCCGAGCCGCCCGAACGTACCCTCGGCGGCGGTCGCGATCCCTGCCCCATCGGTGGGCAGCGAGCCCAGCCGATCGCGCGGGGTCGGGGCAAGGGTGAGCTCCAGGCCTCCGCCGGGTGCCACGAGGCCGGCGATCCCGGCCGCGACCGCCTCGTCACCGCCGACACAGCCACGCAGCAGCGAGCCCCACGGGAAGCGCACGGTGACCAGGTGGGCGGCACCGACCAGCGGTGCAGGTGGCGCCTCGGCGGCGGCCGTGATGAACAACGCATTCGGCAGGCCACCGCGCCGCGTGGTCCGCGCAGCACGCCGCGACGCCTCGGCCATCGATGCCGCGTCGGCATCGAGACCGACCGCAAGGGCGACAGGATCCGATGCGGCCGCCGCCAAGACGGCGCGGCCATCACCGGTCCCGACATCGATCGTCAGCCGCTCGAAGCGGGCGACGAGATCGGCGAGTTAGCCGATGTCCACCTCGAACAGGCGACGTCCTTCGACGATGCGGATCATGCGAGCAGGATACGGCACGCGCCGTCGCTCGGCCGGCATCGCCCTCGAGCCATACGGTTGACGTATCGGAATCCGGCCGAGCGCGTCTGGCACTCATGCCACGATGCCGATCCGGGCCGCGCGCTGAGCACGGCCAAGGCGATTCCGATACGGGAAAGGGATATTCGGCGGGTGAATGGGCCGCCGCGGGTGAATGGGCCGGCCGGCGGGCGCCGCTGACGCGATGGCCGTCTACTTCAGGGTCGCGTGGGCGAACTGGACGGCGAAGGCCTTGCACCAGATGACGACGCTGCGCATCTCCGAGACGTCGGTCCCGGCGGGCACCGCGGTATTGAAGTTGCCGTCGGTCGCCTTGAGCGTGTCGAGCTCGACCGCGCCCTTGGCGTAGCCCTTTGGATCGGGCGACAGGTAGACGTACAGGTCGGGCCCGTTTCGAACAGAGAAGTCCTCGAACCGGACGATCCAGCTGCCAGGATCGGTCTCGATCAGCAGCGCCGTCCCCGAGCCGAAATGGAAGTCGTCGGCGCCCTTGAACTCGCCGCTGCGAGGCTCGGCCAGCGGCGGTTCGGTCGGTTGGGGCTCGGCGGTGGGCTCGGGCTCGGCGGTCGGGTCGGGCCCTGACGTCGAGAGCGGCTCGGCCGTGGGCTGGGCGGTCGGGCTGGCGACGGCGACGGGCGCCCCGGTCGGCGCGGGCTCCTCGAGCGACGTTCGAATGAACAGCGGCGAGCCGAGGTACCAGGCCGCCGGGCCCCCGACGACGGCCGCGGCGAGCACAAGCGCGCTCGTTCGACCCGGATGACGCCGCGCCGCCGCGAACCAGCCGCGACGCCGGGCAACGACGACCAGCGCGACGAGCCCGATCGCGAGGCCGATCGCGATCGGAACACGAAGCGGGTACAGGCTCGTGGCGAACAGCCGCTCGAGCTCGCCGAAGATCTCCATGGCGGGAGGATGCCGTCACTCGATGACGGCTCCGTGACGCGAGCGTTGGCCCCTACACTGCCGGCCGTGACCAGCGTCCCCGAATCCGTGACCGGCAGGCCCTCGGGCGCGGCCGCCAAGCCAATCGGGCCGTACGAGCGACGGACCGCGGTCGTCCACGAGTGGGACCCGCGCACGGTCGAGGTCGCCCGGCGGGTCGACGAGCTGGTGCGAGCCCGCCGGCCCGACCTTCGGGTGGAACACATCGGCAGCACGGCAGTGGCCGGGCTGCCCGGCAAGGGGATCGTCGACCTGTCGATCGAGACCGAGCCCGACGACATCCCGGCGGTCGTCGAGCTGCTGTACGAGCTCGGTTTCGGGCCCCAGCCGGGGCCGGATCCGTGGCCCCCGACCCGGCCGATGCCGGTCGGCTCGATGGAGCTCGACGGCGAGGAGTTCCGAATCCATCTCCATGTCCAGCCCGTTGGCGGCGACTTCCCGCGCGACATTGCGTTCCGGGATGCCCTTCGCAACGACCCCGAGCTGCGGCGCCAGTACGAGGCCCTGAAACGGGGCATCACCAGCGGTGGCGAGGTGGAGGGCCTGCGCTACACGCATTCGAAGACGGCCTGGATCCTCGCCGTCTACCGCCAGCTCGGCTTCGCGCCGCCGCCGATCGAGCCGCCGGCGACGATCGGGATCGCCGGCGGCGGCCACCTGGCGCGGCTGCTGGCGCTCGAGGCGCGGCGGCTCGGCTACCGGGTGGCGATCCTGGACGGCGATCCGGACGGGCCGGCGGCCGGCTTGGGCGAGCGAATCGAGGCCGCCGGCCCCGACGACGTGGAGGCGGCGCGACGCCTGGCCGAGCGCGCGGCGGTGATCACCCACGATCTGGACCACGTCAGCCCGGAGGTCGTCGCGGTCCTCGACGACCGCCGCCACCCGATCCGTCCGGGGCCGTACCCGCTGAAGCTGACCGCCGACCGGGTCGTCGAGCGACGGTTCCTCGAGGCAAACGGCGTCCCGGGGGCGCCGTGGGGCGAGGTGGCCTCGGCCGAGGAGGTCCAGGCTGCGGCGGCCGAGTTCGGCTATCCGCTTCGAATGAAGGCCTTGCGCGGCGGGTACGACGGCCGCAGCGAGGTCATCGTGCCGGATTTGGCGGCCGTGGCCGAGCTGCCGGCGACGCTCGAGCGGCCGATGCTCGCGGGGCCGGCGCTGCGTGCGGAGGCGCAGCTCTCGATCGTCGTGGCTCGGGGTGTCGACGGCGCGACACGCGCGTATCCGCCCGTGCGAACGCGGCGTGAACGGGGCGTCCTGGTCGAGGCCAGTGTGCCCGCGGAGATCGACCTGGCCGTGGGCGAGGCCGCGGCGACGCTCGCCCGCGACCTCGCGACCGCGATGGGCCTCGTCGGCAGCGTGACCATCGACCTCTTGCTCATGCCGAACGGCTCGCTGCTCGTCGACGAGCTGGTGCCGCGGCCCGACCTCGCGGGAGCATGGTCGATCGAGGGCGCGGCAACGGGCCAGTTCGCGCAGCACCTGCGTGCGATCTGCGGCCTGCCGCTCGGCGAGGTCGCCGTACGCACGCCGGCGGCCGCCACGGGCGTCCTGCTCGGCGATGGCGCGCCGCGCGAGGCACGGCCCTCCGGCCTGTACGACGCCCTCTCGACGCCGGACGTCCATCTCCACCTGTACGACAAGCACCTCGTCTTCGAGCGGCGAGTCATGGGCCACGTCACGGCCCTCGGTGAGACGGTGGCCGAGGCGCTCGATCGTGCCCGCTTGGCGGCGCAGCGGGTACGCTGGGGCCATGGCTGACACCGCACCCGCCAAGCCCCTCGTCGGCATCATCGCCGGCAGCCGATCCGACTTCCCGACGATGGAGAAGGCCGTCGCGCTCCTCGACCGGTTCGAGATCCCCAACGAGCTCCGCGTGATTTCGGCTCACCGCAGCCCCGATCTCGCCCTCCGCTACGCCGAGACGGCCAGGACACGCGGCCTGCGGGTGGTCATCGCCGCGGCCGGCGGCGCGGCGCACCTCGCCGGCGTGATCGCGGCCAAGACGCAGCTGCCGGTCATCGGCGTCCCGATCCAGACGCCGAGCCTCGGCGGCCTCGATTCGCTGCTGTCGATGGTCCAGATGCCCCGCGGCATCCCCGTCGCGACGGTCTCGATCGGCGGCGCCGAGAACGCGGCCCTGCTGGCGGTCGAGATCCTGGCCCTCGGCGACGAGGCACTCGCCTCGCGACTCTCGGATTATCGGGCCGAGCAGAGCCGGGCGATCGCCGATGACCCCTCCAACGAGGTGTCGCTCGACTGAGCGATGGACGACCCGCGCTGGGAGCCCGGCATGCCCGTCCTCGATCGGCAGGCCGCGCCCGGCCGCCGGCTTGACCGCATCCCGGAGACCGCGCCAACCCCACTCCAGCGGCACTACATCAACCTGTCGGCACTGGCCCTCGTGGCCGGCGCGATCGCCATCACCGCCCTCGAGCTCGGCACCCCACCATCCAGCCCGCTCGTGAAGCTGTGCGTCCTGGTCGCCGCGCCGATCCTCGTCCTAACGACGGCCGACGCCGCCCTCCGGATCTGGCGCAGCGCCTGGGCCTGGATGCCGATCGCCCGCGGCAAGGGCCTCTTCCGGCTCGTCTGGTTCGCCGGCGCACTGCTCGGGATCGGCGTTGTCATCGGGGTCGCGACCGTGGTCCTGCCGGCATGACCCTCGACGACCGCGGCCCGGACGGTCGTTCGACCGACGTCGAATCCGGCGCCGGGACCCCGTCTTGGCTCGCCGCCTCCCTCAACTACTGCTCGAACTGCGGCGGCGAGCTCCAGCTGGGGCCAGTCGAGGGCGAGGAGCGGCATCGACTCGCCTGCGGGTCATGCGGCCACATCGCGTACGTGAACCCGCGGCTCGTCGTGACCTGCCTGCCGCTCACCCGCGCCGGCGAGCTCGTCCTCATCCGCCGCGGCCTCGAACCCGGCAAGGGCCTGTGGGCTCAGCCGGGCGGCTTCCTGGAGGTCGACGAGACCGTCACCGAGGGCCTCATCCGCGAGACGTTCGAAGAGACCGGGCTGGTCGTCGCGCCGGGCGAGATCGTCGGCCTCTACTCGAGGCTCGAGGCGGCCGTCGTCGTCCTGGCGGTCGAGGCAACCGTCGTCGACGGATCGCCCCGCGTCACCGCCGAGGCGCTGGATGTCCGAGCCTTCCGCGCGGAGGCGATCCCGTGGCCCCAGATCGCCTTCAAGACGACCTACTGGGCCCTCGTCGACTGGCTGGCACTGCGCCACCCCGAGCTCCGGCCACCCCCTCGCTCACGCCACATCGGGCGCTGAGGTCGCCTGAAGGCGGAGCTGCGGCCTCGCGGTCTTCATTTTTCGCCCACGATGCGTGTGGATGCATAGCGGGACAGGGCTATTTCCACTCGCTGGTCGTCACGATCGGGAAGATCTCGACGCGCTGCCGGACCCGACCGAGTCGCACGCCGTGCTCGTCGAACGCGGTCACCGTGATCCACACGCCGCCGATGCGATCGGCCGGCAGCTCGAACGCCGCACCGAACGCGCCATCGACCGCCGGGGGCTGCCGCGGTGGCAGGCGGATCGGGTGCCGAACGAGCGTCGCCAGGATCCGATCCTCGCGACCCTCGAGCGTGATTCGAACCCGGTCGGCCCGGACGAGCAGGCGCCCGGTCACCTCCAGCCGACGCTGCAGCCGGCCATCGTCCGGATCCAGCGACCGGGCCTCGACGATCTCGATGATCGCGATCGGCCGGTTGGCCGCGGCGGCCTGTGCCGGCGCGACGGCTGGCACCGTGGTCGGCGCGATCGATGGCGGGTTGCTGCTCGTGGCCACGTCGTCTCCCGCTGGCACGTTCACCGCCGCGATCCCGACGGTTCCGGCGAGGGCCGCGAGCCATACCGCCAAGAGGCCGGGCGCCCGTCGAGTCCCCGCGCCAACCCGGACGGGCTCGAACGCCGCGCCCTCCGGCTCGCCCGCCATGCGTCAGCCGTCCTCCATGGCCCGGTTCCAGGGAGGGCCCGTGGGTCGGTAGCCGCGGAGGAACTCCGGCCCAAGGTTGCTGGCCTCTTCGGTGCTCGGCACCGCGAGGCGGGTCGTGGCAACTCGTCCGCCGAGGTTGTCGTAGACGTTGACCTGGGTCCACAGCTCGCCGTCGCGCATGTCGTCGGGGATGACCAGCTCGACGTCGAACCGCAGCGCCGGCTTCGCGCCTGAGCTCGTGTCCGCGGGAGGATCGACCGAACCGGGGAAGCTCAGCGATGCCCAACCGGCGACGCGGCCATTGCCGGTCTGGACCTGCACGAAGACCCAGGAGACCTTCGAGGCGTGGATGTCGGCATGGACGAAGATCGAGCCGCGCGTTCGAACGAGCTGAAGGCGGATTGGGCCCGAGCCGCTCGAGGCGGTCGGGTTGCCGGCGATCGGACGCGCCGTGGCCCGGGGGATCGTGAGGGTCCGGGGCGTTGCCGCAGCGACGATCGCCGCCACGCTGGCCCGAGGCCCGTTGGCGTCGACCTGCCCGCCCGCGTCCGTGCCAGCTCGGCCCGCGAACCCGATGGCGGCCACGCCGCCGAGCCCGACGATCCAGGCCACGACCGACGGCGCCCGCCGCCCGCCCCCGAGGCGCTGCGGCGTGAAGTCGGCGCCGTCGCCAACGGTCATCGCAGGTCGATGAACACGTTCTTGGTCTCGGTGTACAGCTCGATCGCTGCCATCCCGAGCTCACGCCCGACGCCCGACATCTTGTAGCCGCCGAACGGCGCCTCGACGTGGACGACGGTGCCAGCGTTCACGGCAATCGCCCCCGACTGGATGCCCTTCGCGGTTCGCAGGGCGCGGCCGATGTCGCGGCTCCAGACCGAGCCGGCCAGGCCGTACGGGGTGGCGTTGGCCAGCTGAATCGCCTCGGCCTCGGTGTCGAACGGCAGGATCGAGACCACCGGACCGAAGACCTCCTCGCGGGCGATGCGCATCTCGGGCCCGACCCGATCGAACACCGTCGGCATGAGATACGCGCCCTTTGCCAGGGCCGGATCCTCGGGCGGTCCGCCGCCCGCGACCAGCTCGGCGCCCTCCGCGAGCGCGCCGTCGATGTAGTCCTTGACCCGGTCACGCTGCTTGAAGCTGACGAGCGGCCCGATCTGGGTCCCCTCGTCCGCGGGGTCGCCGACCACGAGCTTTCGGGTCGCCTCGGCGAAGCGCTCCACGACCTGGTCGTGGATCGAGCGCTCGACGATGATCCGGCTGCGGGCCGTGCAGTCCTGGCCGCAGTTGTCGAAGACGGCGCCCGGCGCCTCGGCCATGAAGCGGTCGAGGTCGGCGTCGGCGTAGACGACATTCGGGCTCTTGCCGCCGAGCTCCAGGCTGACCTTCTTCAGGTTGCCCGACGCGAGCCGCATGATCTCCTGACCGGTCGTCGTCTCGCCGGTGAAGGCGACCTTGCCGACGCCGGGATGCGCCGCCAGCGCCGCCCCGGCCGAACCGCCGGGCCCGGTCACCACGTTCAGGACCCCGGGCGGCAGCCCGGCTTCGAGCGCCAGCTCCGCCATTCGAATGCAGGTCAGCGGCCCCCAGCTCGCCGGCTTCAGGACGGCGGTGTTGCCGGCCGCGAGGGCCGGGGCGACCTTCCAGCTGGCGAGGTACAGCGGGTAGTTCCAGGGCACGATCAGCCCGACGACGCCGATCGGCTCGCGGAGGGTCAGGTCCAGCCCCGGCCGCGACACCGGGATGGTCTCGCCGAAGATCTTGTTCGCGGCGCCGGCGTAGTAGTCGAAGACGAGGCTCGCGCCGACGACCTCGCCCCGGGCCGCGGTGATCGGCTTGCCGGTGTTGCGGCTCTCGAGCTGGGCCAGCTCCTCGCTGTTCTTCTTGAGGAGGTCGGCCAGCTTGGCCAGTGTCCGGCCACGCTTGCCGGCCGCCCAGGTGCCCCAGCCCTTCGGGGCTTCGAACGCCGCGCGAGCCGCCTCGACCGCCCGATCGACGTCGGCCTTGCCGCCAAGCGGCGCGGTCGCGAACGACGCACCGTCGGCGGGGTTGACGATCTCGAAGGTCTGTCCGTCGGCGGCATCGACGGGCTCGCCGCCGATGATCATCTTCGCGTCGAAGATGTCGGTGCCCGGCCCGCCGGCCGCGGTCGGCTCGATCGCCATCGTGGATCCTCCGGGGGAGCTGCGTCGGGGCCTGCGATCATACGCCCGCTTCTCGGATTCGCCCCCGCGCGGCCCGGCCCGAGGCTGAGCAGAGGGCCACGCGGCCGCCGAGACGAGAGCCGGTCGGACCCCTCGGCCACGGCCTGACGGCCCTGTGAGACCGACGCGGCCTCGCCTACTGTCACCACCGTGAGCACGCTCATGCCGCCCCCGGTCGAGCCGGTCTCGATCGAGGCCCAGCTCGAGATCCCCCGCGCCCCGGCCGGCGGCCCGACCGCGCCCCGCGGCGTTGTCCGCGTCCGCCAGCGCGGCGCCGAGCTGATCGGCTCGCCGCTGCTGAACAAGAGCACCGCGTTCACGGCCCAGGAGCGCGAGGCGTTCGGCCTCCGCGGCCTCCTGCCACCGCACGTCGCGACGATCGAGGAGCAGGTCGATCTCGAGGTCGAGCACGTCCGTCGCAAGTCCGACGACCTCGAGCAGTACATCGGCCTGGCGGCGCTCCAGGACCGCAACGAGACCCTCTTCTACCGCCTCCTCGTCTCCAACCTCGCCGAGTTCATGCCGATCGTGTACACGCCCACGGTCGGCCGGGCCTGCAAGGAGTTCAGCCACATCTTCCGCCGCCCCCGCGGCGTCTGGATCACGCCGGCAGATGTCGGTCGAATGGAGGAGATCCTCGCCGGCGCGGCGCCGCACGGCATCCGACTCCTGGTCGTGACCGACAACGAGCGGATCCTCGGCCTCGGCGACCAGGGGGCCGGCGGCATGTCCATCCCGGTCGGCAAGCTCGCGCTGTACACCGCCGGCGCCGGGATCTACCCGTCGCAGACGCTGCCGGTGTCGCTCGACGTCGGGACCGACAACCCGGCGCTGCTCGAAGACCCGCTCTATCTCGGCTATCGCGCGCCGCGCCTCCGCGGCCAGGCCTATGACGACGTCCTCGAGGCGTTCGTCGAGGCGGTTGGGCGGGTCTTCCCCGGCGCCGTCGTCCAGTGGGAGGACTTCAAGCAGCACAACGCGCTGCGGGTCCTGGAGCGCTACCGCCATCGACTCCCGAGCTTCAACGACGACGTCCAGGGCACCGGCGGGGTGACCCTCGGCGGCCTCCTCGCGGCCCGTTCGGCCCGCGGCGGGTTGGCCGGCGAGCGGATCCTGTTCCTCGGCGCCGGTGCGGCCGCGCTCGGGATCGGGCGGATGGTCAAGCTCCAGCTGGCCTCCGAGGGCCTCCCCGCCACCGAGATTCGCGACTCGATGGCCCACATGGACAGCAAGGGCCTCATTCACGACGGTCGCGAGATCGCGGACGACCAGCGGCCGTTCTCGATGTCGACGGAGCGGTTCGCAGCGCGCGGCCTCGACGATGCCTCGGCGCGCGATCCGGTCGCCGTGGCGCGGGCCGTTCGGCCGACGATCCTGATCGGCACGACCGGCACCCCCGGCACGTTCAGCGAGGAGCTCGTCCGCGAGGTTGCCCGCCACGACCCCGAGCCGATCGTCCTGCCGCTCACGAATCCCGGCGACAAATGCGAGGCCCGGCCCGAGCAGATCCTCACCTGGACGGAGGGCCGCGCCCTCGTGGCCAGCGGCAGCCCCTTCCCGCCAGTCGAGCTGGCTGGCGACGGCACGCGGATCATCGCCCAGGCGAACAACGTCTTCGTCTTTCCCGGCGTCGGCCTCGCGGCGATCGTCGCCGGTGCCCGAGAGATCACCGACGAGGCCTTCATCGTCGCCGCCCGCGAGCTGGCGAGCCGGGTCACGCCGGAGCGGCTGGCCGAGGGCGGGCTGTACCCGCCGATCGAGGACCTGCGGGCGGTGTCCCGCGCCATCGCGATCGCGGTGGTCCGGCACTTCCGTGACACGGGTTACGGCCGCCACCTCCACGACGACGACATCGAAGCCGCGGTCGACCGCGCGATCTGGTGGCCTGACTACCTGCCGTACGAACCCGTCTGAGCCGGAGCAGGTCCCCCTCGGCCCGCTGGGCGACAATGCCCACGGATGGACCAGCATGCCGCGCTGATCGAGACCATCGCGATCGGGCTGGGTGCCGCCTTCATCGGAGGCCTAGTGGCTCGGCGGTTGCGGCTGCCGCCAATCGTCGGCTACATCGTCGCCGGGGTGAGCGTGGGGCCGTTCACGCCGGGCCTCGTCGCCGACCCGGCGACCGCGATGCAGCTGGCCGAGCTCGGCGTGATCCTGCTGATGTTCGGCGTCGGGATCCACTTCTCGATCCGCGATCTGCTGGCGGTTCGCTCGATCGCGATCCCGGGCGCGGTTGGCCAGAGCCTCGTCGCGACGGCTCTCGGGGTCCTGCTCGGCGTGGCCCTGGGCTGGGGCCTCGTCGGCGGGCTCGTCCTCGGCCTGTCGATCTCGGTCGCCAGCACGGTCGTGCTGCTGCGGGCGCTGATGGAACGCGGCGAGCTCGACACGCAGCAGGGCCGGATCGCGGTCGGCTGGCTGATCGTCGAGGACCTGTTCACGGTCGGCGTCCTCGTCCTGCTGCCGCCGATCGCGCCGCTGCTCCAGGGGGAGTCCGGCGACCTGCTCGCGCCGCTGGCGGGCGTTGGGCTGGCGCTGGCCAAGGCCGCGGTGTTCGCGGCGCTGATGGTCGTCGTCGGCGGCAAGGTCGTCCCCGCCGTCCTGGCCGTCGTCGCGCGGGAGCGGTCGCGCGAGCTGTTCACGCTGTCGGTGCTGGCCATCGCGATCGGGATCGCGTGGTCCGCGTCGGCCGTGTTCGGCGTCTCGTTCGCCCTGGGCGCGTTCCTCGCCGGGGCCGTCCTGAGCGGATCGGACATGAGCCACCAGGCGGCCGCCGACGCGCTGCCGCTGCGCGATGCCTTCGCGGTCCTGTTCTTCGTGTCGGTCGGGATGCTCCTCGATCCAGGCTACCTGGTCAGCGCCCCGCTGGCGATCCTCGCGGTGACGCTGCTGATCGTCGTCGCCAAATCGGCCGCCGCGTTCGCCATCGTCTCGACCCTCGGCTATTCGGTTCGAACGAGCCTGACGGTCTCGGCGGCCCTGGCCCAGATCGGCGAGTTCTCGTTCATCCTCGCGACCCTCGGGCTGGCCCTCGATCTGATCCCGCCCGAGGCGTACCAGCTGGTCGTGGCGGGGGCGATCGTGTCGATCTCGCTCAATCCCTTCGTCTTCCGGCTCGTCGAGCCGCTCGAACGCTGGCTCCACGACCGCCCGCGACTGCTCTCGCGTCTCGAGCGTCGGGCGTCCCACCTGTCGGTGCTCCCGGTCGTGGAGACCGATGCTCTCCGCAGTCACGCCGTGCTGTGCGGCTACGGCCGGGTCGGGAAGATGGTCGCGACGGCCTTCGAGCGGCGCGGTTTCCGGTACGTCGTCATCAGCGACGATCGCCGCGAGGTCGAGCGGCTTCGAGACGCCGGCGTTCTGGCCCTGTACGGGGACGCGGCGAACGAGGACCTGCTCCAGGCCGCTCACGTGGAGACCGCGCGGGTGCTGATCGTGGCGATCTCCGACGCCCAGTCGGCGCGCCTGGCCGTCGAGCGAACGCGAGGGCTCGCGCCGCGCGTCCCGGTCGTCGTTCGAACCCACAGCGGCACCGCCGCGCTCGACTTTCGGGCGATGGGCTCCGGCGTCCAGCCGGTACACGCCGAGCGGGAGCTCGCGATCCAGATCGCGCGCTTCTCGCTCCGCCGCTTCGGCGTCTCGGCAGTCGAGGTCGATGCCATCGCCACCGGCCTCCGCGAGCGGGGCGGCACCGGCGGCGGTCCGCCCTCCAGCGGGAGCGCGAATCGACTTCGATCGTGGCTCGCCAGCCTGTGGGCCCGCTTCAGCCGCGCCGGCCGGACGCCCATCGAGACCGCGGAACCGGACGCCGAAGCCGACCCAGCCCAGCTGCCCGCGGAGCGGATCCAGGCGCGGCTGGCGGAGTAGCGGGGTAACAGGGAGGCGGGCGGCCCGAGCCAGCCGCCCGCCGGGTGGATGCGCGTATCGCGGGCGGCCGCTCCTCTCGGCCGCCCGCGAGGTCAGAAGTCACGGCCGCGGTACGACCAGCCCGCATGAACTGATACGCGCGGGAGCCCCGATTGGTTCCCCGGCCGTCAGCGCTCAGACCCGTCAGCGCTCGCGCAGACCCGTCACCACCGACTGCACCTCGGTCCCGCTGAGGCCAAACTGCCGGAGGGTGAACCTCGTCATCTCGAGCGCCAGCTCGACCTCGCCGACGACGACCGCGCTGGCCCCCAGGGCTCGCAGCGTCCCGCGCTCGTGCTGGCTATGGGTGCGGGCCACGATCGGCAGGCGCGGGTGGCTTCGCCGCACGGTATCGACGACGAATCGCACGGCCACCGGATCGGGGATCGCCACGACGAGGACCGCCGCGCGATCGAGCGGCGCCTGTTCCAGCACGAAGCGATTGCCGACGTTGCCGTGGATGGCGGGAATGCCGGCCGCGCGGGCCTCGTGGACCGCCCGGGGGCTGTCGTCGATGACCACGAACCGGAAGCCCCGCCGTTCCAGGGCCGTTGCCACCAGCCGGCCGACGCGGCCATAGCCGCAGATCACCGCGACCCGCCGCGATTCCTGGTCGATCGGGATCGGTGAGGCCCCGGCAATCGGCTCGCGTCCCAGGCGACCGAGCCGGACGTCGAGTCGGTCGACCAGCGGCCGGCCCCATTGGTAGGCGCCCGGCGCGAGCACGATCGTGAGGGCCGCGCTTGTCAGCAGCAGCCCGAAATGCTCGTCGGTGATCGCCCCGATCTGGGTTCCGATGGTTGCCAGGACGAACGAGAACTCGGCTGACTGGGCGAGCAGGATGCCGACCAGCGCCGAGGTTCGCAGTGGCTGTCGGAACAGGATCGCCAGGCCGGTCACGATGAGCCCCTTGAGCGGCCCGATGAGGGCGATCAGGACGAGCACGATCAGCAGGCTGGTCACGATCAGCCCCGGGTCCACGAGCATCCCGATCGACACGAAGAACAGGCCGGCGAACACGTCCCGGAACGGGACCGCCTCGCCGAGGACCTGGTGGGACAGATCGGACTCCGACACGAGCACGCCCGCCAGGAACGCGCCGAGCGCCAGCGAGATCTCGAACAGCGACCCGGCCGCGGCGATGCCGAGGGTCAGCGCCACGACCCCGAGCGTGAACAGCTCGCGTCGCCGGAACGACGCGAGGAACTCGAACAGCCGCGGGACCAGCCGGCTACCGATCGGCAGCACGAGGGCCATGAACAGGAGGGCCTTGCCGACGGCGAGCCCGACTTCCTCGATCGTCCCGGAGCCGCCGACCGAGCCCAGCAGCACGATCAGGACGATCGTCCAGAGATCCTGGACGGCCAGCCAGCCGATGGCGATGAGCCCGTGGTCGCTCTCGGTTTCACCCCGCTCGCCGAGGATCCGGGCCGCGATCGCGGTCGAGCTGATCGACGCGAAGGCGCCGAGGAAGACCGCTTCGAACGGCGACCAGCCGAGCGCCATTCCGAACAGCCAACCCAGCCCGAGGACCGCCGCGATCTGGAGCGTCCCGCCGACGGCAACCAGCCGGCCGACCCGCCGAATCTCGTGGAGCGACACCTGGGCGCCGATCGAGAACATCAGGAAGATCACGCCCAGCTCGGCCAGGCCACGGACGTCGGCGATCTCGGCGACAAAGCCCGGGGTGCTCGGGCCGATGGCGATCCCGGCGAGGATGTAGCCCACGACGGCCGACTGGCGGAGTCGGACGGCGATCGCGCCACCGATCGCGGCGGCGATCAGGGCCGTCGTCAGGGCGACCAGGAGATCGGGCGTCTCCATGGCGTCCCTCCCTCCGTCGTCGTGGCCGGTCGTGCCCCGGTCGGTCGCCGCCCCAGCGGGCGGCTAGTAGAGCAGGGTCGTGCCCTCCGGGAATTCGAAGTCGAAGGTCGCCGGCGGCAGGGTCGTGTTCGTCTCGAGGTGGACGGCCGCGGCGTGACGCGTGACCTCGCCGGCGACGGACTCGACGAGGCGGGTGATGAGGCCCTCGACGCGGTCGACCCCGACCTGGACGTGATAGTCGGGCCGATCCGCCGAGACCTCGACCGTGCGCGGGTGCTCGCACTCCAGCAGCAGCGCCTCGCGGCCGCCGATCTGCGTGCTGCCGGAGATCCAGCAGTCGCCGGTTGCGAGCACGTTCTGGCAGAACCCGGCTGGATGGACGAACAGCTCGGCGAGCGTCTCCATCGGCAGCGGCGTCAGCGGCTCGTAGACCGTCGCGAAGCCGGGGTACTCACGGGGGTCGAGGCCGCGCGGGCGGTTGCGGATCGGGCGGCTCGTGCCGAGCTTGTGGGCCGCGGCGTAGGTTCGAATCGTCTCGCCGTCGGAGATCCACAGCTCGTGCTGGCCACCCGCGCCGTGGCCGGGCTCGCTGGTCACGACCCGGGCGTGGCCCGGATGGCGCATGACGACGTCCATCGAGACGAGCTGCTCGCCCCGGGCGCCCCAGGTGCGCTCGTCGATGCGCAGCTTGAGGGTCTGGAAGCGGAGCTCGGCGTCGCGCATGAACGTGAACAGCTCGTCGATGCCCGGCTCGCCCGGTGGCAGGGCCCGCAGCTCGGGCGTGCGCGTCCCGTCCCGGACGGGCACGAGCGCGGCACGGTCCCACAGTCGAACGGTCATCGGCCGGATTGTACGGGCGCGGGGCCGGCCAGTCGGCGGCGCCCGGGTATGCTCGGGACCTGATGACGGAGATCGAGCGATTCCGCGAGGTCATGGGCCATTTCGCCACGAGCGTCACGGTCGTGACCGCGCTCGACGGCGAGGCGCCGCAGGGCATCACTGTCAACGCCTTCGCGCCGGTCTCGCTCGAACCCCCGCTGGTCATGGTCGCCCTCGACCGCCGGCGGTTCATCCATCCGACGATCCGGGCCACCGGGCGCTACGCGGTGAACATCCTGAGCGAGGACCAGCAGGCCCTCTCGGACTGCTTCGCCCACGCCCCGGTCAAGCCGAGCCGCGAGGAGTTCTGCGGGGCCGCGTGGCATCCGGGTTCGACGGGGCTGCCGCTCATCGATGGCTCGATCGCGACCCTCGAATGCACCGTCGTCGAGACCTTCCCGGCGGGCGACCATGACATGTTCATCGGACGGGTGGATGCGCTGGCACCCCATCGCGAAGGCGTCGCGCCGCTGCTGTACTTCATGCGCCACTACCTGCGGGTCGAGGAGAGCTCGGTCAGCCCGCTCGAAGGCAAGCCCGAGGGCTGAGCAGGGGTGCCGGTCGTTCGAGCGAACGGGCTCGAGGTCGCCTACGAGGTCCGCGGGGCGGGGCCGCCGCTGATCGCGCTCCACGGCGCGACCTCGCTCGGGCGCGAGGACTTCGCGGCCCAGCTGCCGAGCCTCCAGAAGGCGTTCCTCGTCCACCTGCCGGACGCGCGGGGCCACGGCGGGACGCGCTGGGACGCGGCGGACGGCTTCCGGTACGACTGGCTGGTCAACGACCTCGAGGGCTTCGCCGACGCCCTCGGGCTTCGAACCTTCCACCTGCTCGGGTTCTCGATGGGTGGCATGACGGCGCTGCAGTTCGGGGCTCGGTCGCCGGAACGGCTGCGGACGCTCGTCGTCATCGGGATCACGACGCACCGCGAGCCGCGCGCGAGCGTCGTGCGGCGCGCAACGGACGTGTCGCGGATCCTGGAGCGCGATCCCGAGCTGGCGGCGTCGATGGCGCGGCGGCACGATCCAGGCCAGGGCGAGGGCGCCTGGCAGCGGCTGCTGCCGGCGATCGCGGCGGACGTGGCGAACCAGCCCTTGCTGTCGCCCGCCGAGCTGCATCGAATCGACTGCCCGGCGATGATCGTCTGCGGCGCCCGCGACCCGTACGTGCCGGTGGAGCACGCCGCGGGCCTGGCGCGTCAGCTGCCGGCCGGGCGGCTGCTGGTGGTGCCGGCCTGCGGTCACGAGGTGATGTCGCAGCGGCCGGGCATCTTCAACCAGGCCCTGGGCGGCTTCTACCGGTCAACGGCCGCGGTCGCCGGGCGGCGCGCCGCGGCGGCCCACGACGACGGCCCTGAGTCCCCCACAACGCAAGGAGGCGCGATGAGACCACCCTGCTCGTGCTCTATCGACGGCCCGAGGGCGGAGAGGCGGCGCTCGCGACGCTGGAGCGGCGCTACTTCGAGGAGCACCTGCCGCTCGTGCGTGAGACGCCGGGCCTGCGCGGGACACGAATCTGGCGCGTCTCCGAGGCGCTCGGCGGCGAGACGGAGTACGTCCTCGCCGCGGCGATGGACTTCGACGACCGCGCCTCGATGGACGAGGCCCTCCGCTCTGACCCGATGCGGGCCGCCGGCCGCATCCTGCGCGAGATCGCCCCGGGTCTCGCGACGTTCCTCGTCGTGGAGGATGCTTCCGGCCCCTCGACCGGGTAGCTCGCCCAGCCCTCTACCCGTCTGGCGTATCGGAATCGCCCCG
>VEOW01000204.1 GCA_012026785.1 Chloroflexota bacterium
CGCTGCTCGTCGCGACGACCGCGGGCCGCTGGGAGGAGATCCGGCGCAACGCGTCGATGGCCCACCTGGTCGGCGTCGAGCTGAACCTGCTGGACCGCGAGCGTGTCGCCGAGCTGTGGCCGCTGATGGATGCGAGCGACGTCGTCGGTGCGGCATACCTGCCGGGCGACGGTGTAGCCAGCCCGACCGAGGTCACCAATGCCCTCGCCGAGGCCGCCCGGATGGCCGGTGGCCAGGTCTTCGAGGGGACGCCGGTGACCGAGGTGCTGCGCCGCGACGGCCGCGTCGTCGGCGTCAGGACGCCGCGGGGCGAGATCGCCTGCGAGTACGTCGTCAACTGCACCGGGATGTGGGCCCGCGAGCTCGGCGCTGCCTCCGACGTGGCCATCCCGCTGCACGCTGCCGAGCACTTCTACCTGGTGACCGAGCCGATCGACGGCCTGTCGCCCGATCTCCCGGTGCTCCGACTGCCCGACGACGCGACCTACGCCCGCAACGAGGCCGGCAAGCTGATGGTCGGCTTCTTCGAGCCGCATGCCAAGCCGTGGGCGACCGACGGCATCCCGGCCGATGCCGAGTTCTTGACCCTGCCGGCCGACTGGGACCACCTCGAACCGTGGATCGAGCGGGCCTCGCGGCGCATCCCGGCCTTCGGCCAGGTCGGCATCCAGCTGTTCTTCAACGGCCCCGAGTCGTTCACCCCCGACGACCGCTACGTCCTCGGCGAGGCGCCCGGGCTCTCCGGCTACTTCGTGGCCGCCGGCTTCAACTCGGTCGGCTTCGCCTCGGGCGGCGGTGCCGGGCGGGCGGTCGCCGACTGGATCGTCGACGGCCACGCGCCGATGGACCTCTGGGAGGTGGACATCCGGCGCTTCATGCCCTTCCAGCGGAACCGCCGCTACCTGTACCACCGGACGACCGAGACGCTCGGCCTGCTGTACGAGATGCACTGGCCGTTCCGCCAGATGACGACGTCCCGCGGCGTCAGGCGCTCGCCGCTCCACGACCGCCTGGCGGCCCGCGGCGCGTGCTTCGGCGAGGTCGCCGGCTGGGAGCGGGCCAACTGGTATGCGCCAGACGGGGTCACGCCCGAGTACCGCTACTCCTACGCCCGCCAGAACTGGTTCCCGTTCTCGGCCGAGGAGCACCGTGCCGTCCGCGAGGGTGTCGGGCTGTTCGACCAGACCTCGTTCGGCAAGCTGCTCGTCCAGGGCCGCGACGCGGAGGCCCAGCTGAACCGGGTCTGCGCCGCGGACGTCGCCGTCGAGCCGGGCCGCCTCGTGTACACGCCGTGGCTCAACGACCGCGGCGGCATCGAGTCGGACGTCACGGTGACCCGCCTCGACGAGACGCGCTTCATGGTCGTCACGACCGGGACCTCGACGATGCGCGACCTCGACTGGCTGCGCCGGTCGTTCGAACCTGAGGCGCACGTCACGATCAGCGACATGACCTCGGCCGAGGCCGTCATCAGCGTGATGGGGCCGCGCTCCCGAGCGCTGCTGCAGGCGATGTCCGACGCCGACCTGTCGAACGCCGCCTTCCCCTTCGCGACGGCCCGCGAGATCGATCTGGGGCTCGGCTTCGTCCGAGCGGCCCGGGTGACCTACGTCGGCGAGCTGGGCTGGGAGCTGTACATCCCGAGCGAGTTCGCGACCCACGTCTACGACGAGATCGTCGCGGCCGGCGAACCGTTCGGGCTGCGCCATGCCGGCTACCACGCCCTGGACTCGCTGCGGATCGAGAAGGCCTACCGCCACTGGGGCCACGACATGACCGACGAGGACTCGCCGCTCCAGGCCGGCCTCGGCTTCACGGTGGCCTGGGACAAGCCCGGCGGGTTCGTCGGTCGCGAGGCCCTGCTGCGACAGCGCGACCAGGGCGTCGAGCGCCGGCTCGCGGTCGTGATGCTCGACGATCCCGAGCCGCTCATGTACCACAACGAGCCGATCCTTCGCGACGGCCGGATCGTCGGCCGGATCACCTCGGCGGCGTTCGGCCACACGATCGGGCGCTCGATCGGGCTGGGGTACGTGAGCCGGGACGACGGGCCCGTAACCGCCGACTGGCTGGCCGCCGGACGCTACGAGGTCGAGGCCGCCCTGGAGCGCCTGCCCGCGACGGCGTCCCTCCGACCTCCCTACGACCCGACCCACGCCCGGATCCGCTCCTAGACCCGCTCGCCGGCGGCGGCGCCGGCCG
>VEOW01000020.1 GCA_012026785.1 Chloroflexota bacterium
CACATCGGCCCTCGGCCGGCCGTCCCTCGCATTGACACCGCAGCCCCCCCGGTGTCGCGTTCATCTCTGCAGGATCAGAGGCCGTGCTTCCGACGTTCAACCAGCCCACGACCCCCGCGGTGCGAGGCGGCACTGCCGCCTGGCCGGCTCGGCCCTGGCCGGCTCGACCCATGACCGGGACGTGGGATCGCGACGAAGCGGCGATCTTCGTCGAGGGCCTGTTCGCGAAGCATCACGCCGAGATCTACGCCTACCTCGTACGGATGCTGCGCGACCCGGAGCTGGCGGCGGACCTGACGCAGGACGCGTTCGTGAAGGCGTACCGCGCGCACGGCAGCCTCGAGAAGGACGAGAACGCCCGCGCCTGGCTCTACCAGATCGCCCACCGCGTCGCGCTCGACGAGCTGCGGCGGCGGCGCATCATCCGGATGGTCCCGTGGACCGGCGAGTCGCGCGGCGCGGCCCCCTCGGCCGAGCGCCTGGCGATGGA
This sequence comes from Chloroflexota bacterium, assembly GCA_012026785.1. GTDB lineage: Bacteria > Chloroflexota > Limnocylindria > Limnocylindrales > CSP1-4 > UBA5189. The sequence goes on from VEOW01000020.1 coordinate 491, forward strand.
CGTCCGGCTGTCCGGCCCACTCGAGCGGGCTTTGGCCCGGATCCCGGAGCGCCAGCGAGCCGCCCTGCTGCTCGCCGAGGTCCACGACCTGACCGGCCTCGAGCTGGCCGCGGCCCTCGGCGTGAGCCATGTCGCCGCGCGGGCGATCCTGACCCGTGCCCGCGAGAGCCTCCGACGAGCTTTGGCCCAGGAGCAGGCGGCCGAGCAGCTCGCCGAGGCAGAACGCGACAGCCGGTTCGGCCATCAGCCGGGCGGCGGGCGATGACCCTGCCGTTCCGCCGCCGCCACCACGCCGCCGAGGCGTCGCACGACCGGGCCCGGTCGCTCTGGACGACCGCGATGCTCGATCCCGTCGAGCCGGCCGACGAGGCCTGGCTGGAGCGGCATCTCGCGGCCTGCCGCGAGTGCCAACTCGATCACGAGCGCTACCTGGCCGACCGCGACCTCCTGCGCTCGTTGCGCGGCGCCGCCCCGCAGCCGCCCCGGGATCTCTGGGCGCGGACGGCTGCCGCGATCGAGCGCGAAGCCGCGCGAGGCCCGCGCTCACTGCTCGCGGACCTGCCGGCCGCGGCCCGCTTCCGCCGCCTTCCGGTCGGCGCGGTCTCGGGCCTGCTCGTGGTGCTCGTGGTCGTCGGGGCGGCCCTCGTGTCCCGCCAGACGGTCATCCCACCGCTCCCGTCGGCCGGCTCGTTCGACACCGCCGGCCGAAGCGACGAGCCGGTCCCGACACCGCTGCTCGTCACCCCGGCGCAGGTCCGCTGGCTGCGGGCCGCCCTCGACGGGAGCTACGAGCTCGTCGTGGCCGACGTCGACCAGGTCTGTCCCGACGAGCGATCCGGCTGCCCCGACCTCGAGCAGTCGGTCCAGGCACCGATCAAGTTCGGTGGCCGGCCGATCGGGGTGACGCTCTCGCCGGAGGGCGACGAGATCGCCGTCATCTCGGCCGCCGAGAGCGGGCAGCCCGCGAAGATCATCGTCGTCACGGTGCCCGAGCCCACCTCGGAGGCGCCCCCCGAGCCGAGCGCCGTCGCCTCGCCGACGATCGCGCCGACGACGCCTCCGGCGACCGATGCGCCGACGTTCGAGCCGACGGGGACACCCGCCGAGACCCCCTCGGCCGCCCCGACGCCCGCGGCGAGCCCGCCTTCGTCCGCGACCCCGACAACGGTGCCCACCGAGCCGGGCCCCCAGCCGACGCCCGAGAACGCCCGCGAGATCGCCAGCGGCGTCGAGGTCGTCGGCGATGCCCTGTACTCGGCGAACGGCCAGTGGCTTGCCTTCTCGGCCCGTCCCAGCGATGGCTCGACGGGTCCCGACCTGTATCTGTGGCGAGCGGGCACGGACGCCGCGGTCGCGGTGACAACCGACCATCGAACCTACTTCTCCAGCTGGCTCGGCAACCAGATCCTCGCCAGCCGGGTCGAGCTCCCGTCCCCGGGCGCGGACCCCAGCCCCGACCCTGGCGCCGATTCGTCGGCCGATCCGTCCGCGGCGCCGACACCCGACACGATCGACGAGCCGAGCCCGGCGCCGACGGCCGAGGCCAGGCCGATGTCGTTCCTGCTCGATCCCGAGACCCTCCAGGTGAGCGATCTCGCCGAGCCGGACGTGTGGCTGCCGGTCGTCGATCCCAGCGGCACCCTCGTCGTTTACTGGTCAGGCACCGTCAACCCCTCGGCCGACGGCCTGAACTGGCAGCCCGCGGTCGGTCGGGTCGTCCTCGACCGTTGGAGCGGCACCGAGGTGCCGCCCGCGGAAAGCGGTGCCCCGAGCGTGGCTCCGACCGAGACCGCCGGCGACGAACCGGCCGAATCGGCGGGCGAGGGGTCCACCGAGACCGAGCCGGGCTCATCGGTCGGCCCGGCCGGGGATGCCGTCGTCCTCGTCGAGGGCCCGATCGTCGCCTTCGATGCCCGGTTCGACCCCGAGGGCCGGTACCTGGGCCTGTGGACGCTCGACGCCGCCGACGAGGAGCACGGACGCCTGCAGCTGCTCGTCGTCGATCCGGAGACGGGGACGGTGGATCGGGAGGCCGAGCCGTTGAAGGGCGTGCCGGCGCTGCGGGGGTTCTCGATCAAGGAAGGCCGGCTGGCGTGGGTGACACCGCCCGGCCAGGATGGCAACCAGAGCTCGGTCCAGGTCCTGGCCTGGAAGGACCACCAGTTCGGTCACGTACAGACCATCCCTGCCCGGGAGCTGCTCGTCCTCCGCTGACCCAACCCCGTCGGCTGGCGCGATCCGCGGCGATGGCGTACCCTGCGGCAGCACATGCGACCCAGCAGGGCGGTCGCAAGGGCGGCGCTCACCGCAGCCCTTGCGCTCGGCGCGCTGCCGGGCCTGGTGGGCTCTCATGGGCCCAGCCCCGACCGGCCCATCGATGCAGCCGCGTTCCGACAGATCTTCCTCGCGACAACGGGCGACCCGACCCCGGCGGGCCCCGTGCTGCCCGACGCTGCCGCGCGCTCGGCGTCGGTGATCGGCGCCTTCGACGCGCTCTCGGTGCCGGGCGACGCGCCGTCCGAACCGGTGGCCGCCTCGTCCGACCGCGCGCGGCCCGAGGTCCCCACCGCGAAGGCGGCCTCGTCGTGGAAGAAGCCGCGCTACACGCTCTCGGGCTTCGCCTCGTTCTACGACCACGGCACGACCGCAATGCGCGACGTGCCCCGGGGCACGACGATCGTTATCTGCGGCGCCGGCGGCTGCATCGAGCGCGTCGTCAGCGACTACGGACCCTCCAAGAAGGGCGGCCGGATCATCGACATGTACCGGCCCGACTTCTTCAAGATCTGCGGCTGCGGCTGGTGGTCGGGGACGACCGAGGTCACGATCAAGGTCTACTGACGCTGGACTACACTCGAGGTCGTCCCTTCCTGACCGGCCGAGCGAGCCGGCGGCTGGCCCCGTGAGGCCCGGAGGAGTGCGATGAGCGGCCGCCGAATCATGACCTCGGAAGACGTCCGGCGAGCCGTCGTTCGCATCTCCCACGAGATCGTCGAGAAGCATGCCGGGACCGCCGATCTCGTCCTCGTCGGCATCCAGCGCCGGGGCGTCCCGATCGCCCGGCGGATCTCGGACGCCATCGCCGACTTCGAGGGTGAGCGGCCCCCGGTCGGGGCGCTCGACATCACGTTCCATCGGGATGACCTCGCCCGCCTCGGCCAGTCGCCCATCGTGAAGGGGACCGATCTGCCGTTCGAGATCGAAGCCCGGACGGTCGTGCTCGTCGACGACGTCCTGTACACCGGTCGAACGGTCCGCGCCGCGATGGACGCCCTCCGGGAGTTCGGGCGGCCGAGGGCCGTCCGCCTCGCGGTCCTCGTGGACCGCGGCCATCGCGAGCTGCCGATCCGGGCCGCTCACGTCGGCAAGAACGTGCCGACGTCGCGCGACGAGGTCGTTCGCGTGCGCGTCCGGGAGGTCGATGGCGAGGACGCGGTGGACCTCGAGCAGGTCGAGACGGTCGGGAGCGGCCGGTGACCACGGCGCCGCCGGCGGCCCCGACGGCCACGGCCTGGCGGCACCGCCATCTCCTCGACGTCGATGCCCTGTCGTCGTCCGAGATCGGGCTCGTCCTGACGGGGGCACTCCGGATGGCCGATGTCGCACGCGGCGACCGGGACCGGCCGGGTACCCTGCGGGGGATCGGGCTGACGACCCTCTTCTATGAGGCCTCCACGCGGACGCGGGTCAGCTTCGAGGTCGCCGGCCGGCTCCTGGGTGCCGACGTCGTGACCGTCGCCGCGAGCGCCTCGTCGGTCACGAAGGGCGAGTCGCTGCTGGACACGATGCGCACCCTCGAGGCGCGCGGTGCCCGGATCCTCGTGATGCGCCACGCCACCTCGGGGGCCCCCTATCTCGTCGCTCGCCAGTTCGGCGGCAGCGTCGTGAATGCCGGGGACGGCCGCCACGGCCACCCGACGCAGGCGCTGCTCGACCTCTACACCCTGTGGCGCCGGCTCGCGCCGGATGCCGATCCGGCGTCGGCGTTCCTGGCCGGGCGCAAGGTCGTCATCCTCGGCGACGTCCTGCACTCGCGCGTCGCCCACAGCAATCTCTGGACGCTGACGGCTGCCGGCGCGGAGGTCTGGGTCTGCGGGCCGTCGACGCTGCTCGACGGCTTCGAGGCCTGGGCGGGGGCCGGCGTCGGCGGGACGCGGCCGTTTCGGGTGACGACCGACCTTCACGCCGCCCTGCAGGACGCCGACGCGGTCATGGCCCTGCGGCTGCAGCGCGAGCGAATGACCGCCGGCCTGCTGCCGTCGCTCGGGGAGTACGCGGCGCGCTATGGCCTGACCGCGGAGCGGCTTGCCGCCGCCCGTCCCGGGGCGCTCGTCCTGCACCCCGGGCCGATGAACGAGGGGCTGGAGATCGCCCCCGAGGTCGCCAGCGGCCCGCAGTCGCTCGTCACCGAGCAGGTGGCCAACGGGGTCGCCGTTCGGATGGCCGTGCTGACACTCCTGAACGAGGCGAGGACCGCGAGGTGAGCGGAGCGGGACACGGGGAGGTCGGCGGGCCCGAGGTCGGCCGGCCCGTGGATCTCGACCTGGCGCGCGCCTGGCTGGTCGATCCGGGAGCGGGCCGGGAAGGCCCGGGCGAGCTCGTCGTTCGCGACGGGATCCTCGAGTCGATCACCTGGCTGGATGGCCCTGACGCGGCCGGGATCGATGCCTCCGGGGTCGTGGTGGCACCGGGCTTCATCGACCTCCACGCCCACCTTCGCGAGCCGGGCAACGCGGCGGCCGAGACGATCGCCTCCGGGCTCGTGGCGGCCGCCCACGGCGGCTACACGACCGTCTGCGCGATGCCCAACACCGACCCGGCCGTCGATACCGCCGCGGCCGTGCTGGCGGCGCGGAGTGCAGCGGCGGCGTCTGGCTCGCCGGTCAGGCTGCAGATCCACGGGGCGGTCACAGCCGATCGGGGCGGCGCCCGCCTGGCGGCCCTGGGCGAGATGGCGGACGCGGGCGTCGTCGGCTTCAGCGACGATGGGGCGCCGGTGGCCTCGGGGGTTATCTTCCGGAGCGCACTCGCCTATGCCGGGGCGCTCGGCGTGCCGCTCGTCGAGCACCCCGAGGATCCCTCGCTGACCGCCGGCGCCGAGGCGGCCGAGGGGCTCGTCGCCACGATCCTCGGGCTGCGCGCCTGGCCCGCGGCGGGAGAGGTCACCGCGGGCGCCCGGGCGCTGGCGATCCTGGCGGACGTGGTCCGCGACGTTCCCACCGCGCGGCTGCACCTGACGCACCTCTCGACGGGCGACGCGCTGGCCCTCGTCAGGGACGCCAAGGCGCGCGGCCTGCCCGTGACCTGCGACGTCACGCCGCACCACCTCGCCCTCACCGACGAGTGGCTCGCCGGCGCCCGCCGCTACGCCTGGGCCGCTCTCGACGACGACGGTCGGCGCCGCGACCCATGGCGCGACGACGCCCTGGTCGACCCGGCCTACGACACCGCCACGCGCGTCAACCCGCCGCTGCGCCCGCCGCCCGACGCCGCGGCCTGCCTGGCGGCCCTCGTCGACGGCACGGCCGAGGCCGTCGCGACCGACCATGCCCCGCATGCCGAGGTGGACAAGGCCGTCGAGTTCGGGTTGGCGGCCAACGGCATCAGCGGCATCGAGACCGCGTTGGGG
>VEOW01000050.1 GCA_012026785.1 Chloroflexota bacterium
CGCGGCCCCCGAGCCATTGCTGATCGCCACCCTCGTGCTGCTCGTCGTGACGTGGTGCCTCGGACTGGCGTTGCTGGCGGCGGGCCTCGCCTGGCGATCCGCGGCCTGGACCGCGGAGGCCTACCGGTCCGTCGTGCCAGCGGCCCAGGGCGCCCTGCCATCCCCGGTCGCGACCACCTGATCCGCGAGCGAATCGGCGGGGCGAGTCAGAGCGGCCGCCGTCACGCGGACGACGCCTCGGGCGTCCGAACCGTCATGCTGGGGCTCGAAGGGCCCCTGTTACACTGCGCCGGGCCATCAACGGGGGACCCGGTGGCTGGCCTGTTCTGAACACGGAGGCGCCGTCGCGGCGGAATGGACGAGATCTTCCAGGGCATCGGGGACGCCATCGGCTCGATCCTCGACAACCCGGTCATCCAGCTCGGTTTCCAGCTCGCCGTCATCTACTGGGTGATCCTGTGGTTCGCGGCGGCCTACTGGGCCTTCCGCGACATGCAGTCGCGCACCGACAACGCCCTCGCGCCATACCTCGCGGCGGCCTTCATCATCGTCTTCACGCCGGCTCTGTTCCCGCTGGCGGTCCTGACCTACAAGATCATTCGACCCCAGGAGCGGATCGGCGAGGTCTACGAGCGCAATCTCGCCGAGGAGGCAATGCTCGCCGAGATCGAGGCGATTCCGCATTGCCCGAGCTGCGACCGCCGGGTCGATCCAGCCTGGATCATCTGCCCCACCTGCCGGACCCGCCTGAACCGGGTCTGCCCCAACTGCAGCCGGCTCGTGGGGCTGGACTGGTCGCTGTGCGCGTGGTGCGGTCGGGAGTTCGAGCGCCATGACGCGATCGCGGCCACGGCGGCGCCGATCGTCAGCCTGCCGCAGCGCGAAGCCCTGCCGGCCGGCGAGGTCGAGACCGTCGGCGAGCGGCTTCGCTCGTCGGTGCGCGCCTCGCGGCGGGCGCCGGATTCCGTCGCGGAGCGTTGACGGAGCCGAGCGAGGACGCCGAGCGGGCGGGGCCCGAGCCAGCGGCTGAGCCGCCCGAACCAGCGCCCCGACCAGGGGCCGACGCCCCGGGCCTTCTGCGCTTCAGCACCGAGGGCCGGCGGGCTCCCGGCCTGTTCGTCGTCGGCTGGCTGCTCTCGATCATCGGCCTCGGGCTGGTCGGCGTGGCGCTCCTCGCCGCAGGCGGCCCCGTGGCGGCGATCCTGTGGCTCGCCGGGTTGCTGGGCCTGGCCGTCGGGCTGGCGCTGCTCGCTGGATCCCAGACCGTGGAGCGGCAGGCCGCGGGTCTGCCCTACGGCGGACCGTCGCCAGTGCTGGTCTTCGTGCTCGTCGTCGTCGCCGCCCAGCTGGTGGGCTATGCGGTCGGCGTGCCGCTGGCCGCGGCCGGTATCAGCCCGTCACGGCCGGTGGGCGACCTGCTCGCGGTGGCCGTCCAGGCGGCGGTCTTCCTCGGCGTCGTTCGGCTGGTGGTCGTCGGCCCGGGGGCCCTCTCGTGGTCCGAGCTTGGGCTTCGGGGTGGCCCGCGTGCCATCGCCGCCGGTCTCGCGGGCGGGGCATTGTTCGCCGGCCCGGTCATCCTGGTCACCTCCGTCGTCGGCCTGGCCGCGATCGCAATCGCCGGCGCGACGCCGCCGAGCCCGCTTCCACCGACCGGAACGCCAACCGGGCTCGTGCTTCATCTCCTCGCCGGCGGCCTCATCGCCCCGATCTATGAAGAGGTGCTGTTCCGGGGCGTGGCGCTGAGCGCATGGCTGCGGAGCGTGGACGCTCGGACCGCGATCGTCCGGTCGAGCCTGCTCTTCGTCGTCGCCCACCTGCTGTTCCTCGGCGGCGAGACGGCCGGCGAGGCCGTCGCCATGGCCTTCGTGGCCGCGGTCGTCCGGCTCCCGGTCTCCCTGGCCCTCGGCTGGCTGTACGTTCGAACGGGGACCCTTTGGGCCTCGATCGGACTGCACATGACCTTCAACGCCGTCCTGATCGCCCTCGGCGAATCGGCCGGCGGGGTGCCGCCGGCCTGACCCGCGCAGTCGCAGGTGATCCACCGGCGAGCGGCAGTTGATCGCGCGGTGAGCGGCCGCCGCTAGCCTCCGTGACGTCCCTCGGGTCCGGATGGCGGGGGGAATCGGCGGGCCTCCGTCGTCCGGGCCCAGGGGCGCCGTCCCCATCCGGAGGCCACCATGCCCAGGCGCGAGCCACCCACGATCGACCCATCCCCAGCCGGCGGGCGTCGTACCACCCTCACGGTGCTCGAGGGCCATGGCGCGGGGCGCGGCCGCGCGATCCGGGAGCTGCCCGCGACCGAGCGGCCTCGCGAGCGCCTGCAGCTGCGCGGCGCTGCCGGGCTGACCGCGGCCGAGCTGATCGCCCTGCTGTGGGGGTCCGGCACGGCCGGTCACTCCGCCGTCGACGTTGCGACCGACGCGATCGCCCGCTTCGATGGCCTCACCGGCCTGGCCCGGGCGAGCTCGCCCGAGCTCGAGGGCGTGCCCGGCGTCGGCGCAGCCCGGGCGGCCCAGCTCCAGGCCGCCTTCGAGCTCGGCCGGCGCCTGCTGGCCGACTGGCCCGCCGGTCGCTGGACGATCCGCTCGCCACGCGACGTTGCCGACCGGCTGGTGCTGCAGATGGGCCGCCTGGAGCGCGAGGAGCTGCGGGTCGTGATCCTCAACACCAAGAACGCCGTCCTGCGGGTCACGACGGCCTACCAGGGCAACGTCAGCGCCTCGCTGGTCCGCGTCGGCGAGCTGTTCCGCGCCGCGGTCCGGCTCGACGCCGCGTCAGTGATCCTCGTGCACAACCATCCCTCCGGTGACCCCACGCCGTCGCCGGACGACCTCCACCTCACCGCTGAGGCCCTGGCGGCAGGCCGGCTGCTCGACATCGACGTCCTCGACCACCTCGTGGTGGGCCACGACGCCTACGTGTCGCTGCGCGACCGGGGCGTGGCCTTCGATCGGATCGGGCCCCGGCCGGCCGCCTGACGGCGCTGCCGGCTCCTGCCCCGGCCGGATCGAGGCTCGCGGCTATACTGCCGATTCCCCGCGCCTGCGCCGCGCGCCCGACCGTCCAGCAACCTGCAACGAGGACCGCAGCCCCGCATGCTCGATCGCCTGCTCGGCCTGTTCTCCCGCGACATCGGGATCGACCTCGGCACCGCCAACACCCTCGTCCACGTCCGGGACCGGGGGATCGTGATCAGCGAGCCGTCCGTCGTCGCGATCGACGCCCGGTCCAAGCGGGTCCTCGCGATCGGCGCCGAGGCGAAGCGGATGGTCGGCCGGACGCCGGCCAACATCATCGCCATCCGGCCGCTGCGTGACGGCGTGATCAGTGACTTCGACGTGACCGAGCAGATGATCCGGTACTTCGTGGACAAGGTTCATGACCGGATCGGGCTCCTGCCGCGGCCGCGGATGATCGTCGGCATCCCGTCGGGTGTGACCGAGGTGGAGAAGCGGGCCGTCCTCGACGCGGCCCTCAACGCCGGCGCCCGCTGGGCCCGCTTGATCGAGGAGCCGATGGCCGCCGCGATCGGGGCCGGCCTGCCGGTCAGCGAACCATCCGGCAGCCTGATCGTCGACATCGGCGGCGGGACCACCGAGGTCGCCGTCATCAGCCTCGGCGGCATCGTCGTCAGCCGGAGCATCCGCATCGGCGGCGACGAGATGGACATCGACATCGTCAACTTCGCCCGTCGGGAGTACAACCTGTACCTCGGCGAGCGAACGGCGGAGGACATCAAGATCGCGATCGGGTCGGCCGCGCCCGGGGACTGGGACGCGGGCCGCGTCAACCTCCGCGGCCGCGACCTGCTGACCGGCCTGCCGCGAAGCGTCGAGGTCGGCGCGGACCAGATTCGGGAGGCCATCGAGCCGTCGGTCGTCCAGATCGTCGACACGATTCGCGACACGATCGAGGAGACGCCACCCGAGCTGGTGGCCGACATCATGGACCAGGGCATCGTCCTGGCCGGCGGCGGGGCGCTGCTGGCGGGTCTCGATCGCCGGGTCGCGGAGTCGACGCAGATGCCGGTCCACGTCGCCGATGACCCGCTGACCTGCGTCGTCCGGGGGACGGGCGAGGTGCTCCAGGACCTCGATGGCATGAACCGGGTCC
>VEOW01000135.1 GCA_012026785.1 Chloroflexota bacterium
GGCACGGCGGACGCTACCATGCGCGCCCTCACCGCCGAGGCCGCCAAGGTGCTGGGCCAGCCCATCGTCTTCGAGAACCGCGCCGGGGCCTCGGGCATGATCGGAACTGCCGCCATGCTGGGCGCCAAGCCCGACGGCTACACCATCGGCCAGGTGCCGTTCTCCGTCACGCGCTTCTCGCAGCTGGGCAAGCTCAAGTACGACCCGCTGAAGGACATCACCTTCATCGCCCGCGCCAACGGCCAGACCTTCGGCATCGCCACGCGCGCCGAGTCGCCGTACAAGACGCTGCAGGACCTGGTGGCCGCGGCCAAGGCGAACCCCGGCAAGATCACCTATGCGCACTCGGGCATCGGCGGCGCGACGCACGTCGGCATGGAGGAGTTCGCCCTGAAGGCGGGCATCTCCTTCAACAACGTTCCGTACAAGGGCGGAGCCGAGGCGATGCAGGCGCTGCTGGGCGGCCACGTGGACCTGATCGCCGACTCCAGCTCGTGGGCGCCGCACGTGGAATCCGGCAAGCTCCGGCTGCTGGCGGTGTGGGGAGAGCAGCGCCTGCCGCGCTTCCCCAACGCGCCCACGCTGCGCGACGCGGGATTCGACGTCGTGGTCAACGCGCCCAACGGCGTGGGGGCGCCCAAGGGGCTGGATCCCGCCATCCACGCGAAGCTGCGCGAGGCCTTCCGCGTCGCCGCCAACAGCGAGTCCTTCAGGAAGGCCTGCGACCGCATCGACAGCCCCGTGCTCTATCTCGACGCCGACGACTACCGCAAGACGATCGAGGCGGGCTACCGCAACGAGACGAAGCTCATCGAGGCTCTCAAGCTTCGTGAGCTGATCGGCTGATGGCCGCGGGCGATGCGACGCGTGCCCTGATCCGCCTCGGGGCGGGGGACAACGTCCTCGTCGCCCGGGTGCCGCTGTTGCTCGGGCAGCGGCTCGAGTCGGAAGGCCTGACCGTTCGCGCGCAGGTTCCTGCGGGGCACAAGATCGCCGCGACGGCGATCGCGCAGGGCTCGCCCATCGTGAAGTACGGCACGGTCATCGGCGTGGCCGCGCGCGACATCGCGGCCGGCGAGCACGTCCACGCCCACAATGTCGCGCTGCCGGAAATCGGCGCGGATCCCGGCTTCGGCCGGGACGTGCGCCCGGTGGACTTCGTGCCCCCGGAGAAGCGCGCCACCTTCATGGGCATCGTGCGGCCAGGCGGGCGCGTGGCCACGCGCAACTTCATCGGCCTCATCGCCTCGGTGAACTGCTCCGCGACGGTGATCCACAAGGTGGCGGAGTGGTTCACGCCCGAGCGCCTGGCCGAATACCCCAACGTGGACGGCGTGGTCGCCTTCGCGCACACGAGCGGCTGTGGCATGTCGTCGCCCAGCCTGCACTTCGACGTGCTGCGCCGGACTCTCGCGGGATACGCGCGGCACCCGAACCTCGCCGGAACCGTCATCGTGGGCCTGGGGTGCGAGCGCAACCAGGTGCCGGAATTGCTCGAGTCCCAGGGGCTCGCGGAGGGCCCGCGGCTTCGCAGCTTCGTGATGCAGGAGGCGGGCGGCACGCGCGCCACCATCGCGGCGGGCATCGCGGCGGTGCAGGCGATGCTTCCGGCCGCCAACGCCGTGACGCGCGTGCCCGTGTCCGCGAGCCACCTGAAGATCGGACTGGAGTGCGGCGGCTCGGACGGCTTCTCCGGAATCAGCGCCAACCCCGCGCTGGGCGCCGCGATGGACATCCTCGTGCGCCACGGAGGCACCGCGATCCTGTCCGAGACGCCGGAGATCCACGGCGTCGAGCACCTCCTCACGCGCCGCGCCGTGAGCCCCGAGGTGGGGCGGAAGCTCCTCGAGCGCCTGGATTGGTGGAACGGCTACGCGAAGGGCCAGCACGGGCAGTACAACGGCGTGGTCGGCCCCGGCAACCAGGCCGGGGGACTCGCCAACATCGTCGAGAAGTCCCTCGGCTCCGCGATGAAGGCGGGGACGACGCCGCTGCGCGCGGTCTACGAGTACGCGGAGCCGGTCGAGGAGAGCGGCTTCGTGTTCATGGATTCCCCCGGATTCGACCCGGTCGCCACGACGGGGCAGATCGCGGGCGGCGCGAACCTGATCTGCTTCACCACCGGCCGCGGCTCGATGTTCGGCTCGAAGCCCGCGCCCACGATCAAGCTCGCCACCAACACGCCCATGTTCCGGCGCCTCTCGGAGGACATGGACGTGAACTGCGGCGAGGTGATCGACGGGACGCTCACGGTGCCCGAGATGGGCGAGAGGATCTTCGCGCACATCCTGCGGGTAGCCTCCGGCGAGCGCACCCGCAGCGAGGAGCTGGGCCTCGGGGACCACGAGTTCGTGCCGTGGCACCTCGGGATCGTGAGCTGAAGGGCCCTCGCCGCTATTCGGCCTTGGCGCC
>VEOW01000126.1 GCA_012026785.1 Chloroflexota bacterium
ACCGGCATCGCGCCGAGGACACCGGCCGCGCCTACGCCGACGGGCGGCACTGACACCATCCCGGGCACCGGCATCGCGCCGAGGACCCCGGCCGTGCCTGCCGTCGACCCGTACGCGCCGACGCAGCCGATGCCCGGCGCCGCCCCACCCGCCCCGGTGACGGGTGGCGGTGGCGGCACCGAGCTGTCGATCGGCCCCGCACCTCGTCCGGACAAGCCGCCGGCCGGCAAGCCTGGGGCCCGCAGTCGGTACGCCGTCGCCGATGAGTACCGCGGCCGACCACCGGTCATCGGCAAGGTCGGTCACGTGATCCAGAATCAGAGCGAGGCCGCGGAGCTGTACATCCGCCTGAACGAGGAGGGCAAGCGCAACTTCCTCGGGTCCGATGACGTCGACATCGAACGAATGGCGTGGCAAGGCGACGCCGGCCAAAATGCTCCAGTGGATGTGCCGCTCGCATGGATCCGGACTGATGGCTCGGTTCGCTTCAACTTCACGAAGTTCCAGCGTCCGAATCTCGGAGGCCACACCACCGAGCCGTTCGCCCCAATCCCATTCGAGCGTCAGCCCTGGTCGCCCCCCGGGCCGAGCAGCATCCCCGGTGGCCTCACGCCGCCCGACATGGGTGGCGGCCCTGTAGGTTCGACGCTCCCGGGCGTCGGTGCCGCCGGGCCAGGGCGCGGTCCCGCCGGTCCTGGAGGCAGCGGAACAGGCACGCTCCCGGGCGTTGGGGCGGCAGGGCCGGCTGGAAGTCGAGGTTCGCCGCCCGCGGTCAGTCCGACGGCCGACACGGCACCGCTTCCGGCGACCAACGTCACCCAGGCGGGAACGGGGATCCCGAAGCGCGTCCCAGGCACGCAGACCGGGGAGACCCTCCCAGGGGTTGGCCCGGCTGGCCCGGGAGGCGGAGGCCGGGGTGGTGGCGGGCCCCAGCCGGCCGAAGGGCAGGCGGGCCCCGCGGGCGCTCCCATAACGAGCCGCTTTGCCCGTCTTCCGGAGTACGCCGGACGAGCGCCGCTCTTCGGGCCGGAGTCGAGGATCGTCGCCACCTTCGAGGGAGGTGACGAGGCGGCCGCGCTGTACAACCGGCTGTACCGCGAGGGCCAGCGGAACATCCTCTCGACCGAGCATCCTGACGCAACCCAGTTCGTCTGGGAGCAGGAAGGAGGAACGGGCGCCCCGCCGGCCGCCTGGGTGCGGAATGACGGTGTCGTCCGGTTCAATCGGGCCAAGTTCAAGAGGCCGGACCTGAGCGACCTCCACCCCCAGGAGTACGGACCCCTTCGCCAGCCTCCGAAGGTCGCGCAGCCCCTCATGTACGAGGACCTGGTGCGCCCTCCGACTGGCGGCGTCAAGCCTCCCCCGGGGAAGGCTGTGCTGCCGGAATACGTCGGTCGACCGCCGCTCTTTGGGCCTGACTCGAAGATCGCGCACGCCATCAATGACCGAGACGAGGCATCTGCGTTGTACAGGCGCTTCCACGATGCGGGCCAGCAGATCTCGCAGACGATGCACGAGGACGCCACCCTCGTGGCGTGGAACCAGTGGGGCGGCGAGGGCACGCCTCCCGCGGCCTGGGTGCGGACGGACGGTGTCGTGCATTTCAACCTGGCCAAGATCGATCTCCCGGAGAGCGTTGCGGCCTGGCATGCCCAGGCCGTCGCCCAGGGCGCCGCCATCGCACCCGGCTCCGAGGCCCCGAAGTAGCTGCCGGGCAGTCGGTCCTATCATCGACAGATGCTTGACCACGACGGCATTCGACGGCGCAAGGTCGACGATTCCGCTCGCCGGCCGGAAGGCGGGGATGATGCCGCGCGGAATCCTCTCCTCCAGCTCCAGCGCGCGGCTGGAAACCAGGCCGTGGCGGCACTCGTCCAGCGCGCACCCAAGGATCGACCCGCGCCCACGGACGCGCCCGGAACCAAGCGCAAGCCCAAGAAGCCGGCCCCGAAGAAGGCCGTCGCGGACATCCGGGCCCGGGTGATCGGCTACCGGGTCCAGGACGGCCAGGCGCTGATCACCATCTCCGCGGGATCCGAGCACGGCGTGCGGGTCGGCATGGCCGGCTCACTCCTGGCGGATGGCAAGGAGTATGCCGACTTCGTCGTCGAGAAGGTCTCGGGCGGCACCTGCCTTGCGGGCGTCAAGGCGACGCAGGACCAGGTCAGCGCCAACCCGTCGGCGATCATCAAGGCCTCCAAGTTCACCGAGGAAGACCTGAGCGACAAGGAGTTCTAGGCAGGGCCTGCACGCGGGCGAAGCTGGGCGCCGCGAGCGCTAGATCAGCCCCTGCCGCAAGGCGTAGGCGACGGCGTGGGTGCGGTTGCGGAGCTCCAGGCGGCTCGTCACGTCGTGGACGATGTTCTTGACCGTCCGCTCGGAGTAGAAGAGCTGTCGGCCCACCTCGGCCGTGTCGTGGCCATCGGCGAGGAGCCGCAGGACGGCGAGCTCGCGCTCCGTCAGGCCAGAGAAGGTCAGGCCGCGCGGGGCCAGGACCTGGCGCTGGAGCTGGCCGACCTGGGTCATGAGCCGGCCGAGCAGGTCGGGCGGCAGGAGGCCCTCGCCGGCGGCAACCGAGCGGATCGCGGCGACGAGATTGCGGGGCGTCGCCTCGCTGCGACGCAGGACCCCGCCCACGCCGGCCTCGACGGCCGCCAGCAGCGCCTTGTCGTCCAGGCGACCGACGAGCAGTGCGATCCGCGTCACGCCTCGACGGCGAAGCGCTCGAATGGTCCGCGTCACCTCGCCGTCCACCTCGTCGGCGACGACGAGCGCGACGCCGCCGTCGCCCAGCTCGTCCTCCTCGGCGAGGACGACGTCGGGCGCCGATCTCAGCTGCGAGAGGGTGCCGGCGCGCGAGAGCGGATCCGGTGCGCTCACGGAGACGGGGATGCGACGAGGCCTGACCTCGCTCAACGCGTACACGGTGGGGACGCCCCTCCTTCCCTGTCGTCGAACGACGACGCTCGAAGATTCCGCCCGCGCCCTTTCCGGCGACTGAACGCTGACTTAACGCGTGCTCGGCGATTGCCCGATCGGGCAATCGCGGCTGCCCCGGAAACCGCCCGAGCACCCGGTGCAACCGGCGACCCGGTCGCGATGATGGCCTCGATGACGGACTGGGACGAGACGCGGCGGCGCCAGGCGGATTCAGCCCGCGAGCGTCCGAACGACGCTGCCCGGGCCGAGCAGCCCGCGGCCGAAGGGCCCACGGGCGTCGTGCAGCAGCTGCAGCGCGCCGCCGGGAACGCGGCCGTGGCGACGCTCCTCTCAAACGTCGGCAGCTCACACGCCGTCGCCGGCGGCGCGCCCGGTGGACCACAACGCGCCCCCGCGAAACCCGGCGGCGACCAGCCGGCCTCCGAAGGATTCGAGCAGGACCTCTTCGAGACGTCCGTGATCAGCCCGCTGATCAGCGCGTATGCCAATGCCCGTGATTCGCCCCCCGATGCGGAGAAGGCGCTGGAGCTGCTCATGCCGGTCGGCCAGGCGCTGTGGGACTACGAACAACGGTTCAGGGGACAGGACGACGCCCTCGCCAACGGGTTCTATGCCGCACGTGGCTGGCTCGGCCATGCGGTCAAGGAGCTCCAGCGCCGCGTCGGGCCGGTGCACACGCTGAACGACCAGGAGATCGCCGACCTCATCCAGGGGGGCATCGACGATCTTCGCGGCCTGCAGGGCCAGTTGCGGTAGTCCCATCGTGGGATCTACCGGGCGACCCTCGCGCTAGCTATCCTCCGCAGCCACATGGGCGCCGTCGTCTCCCTCGAACAGAGGAGCGTCCCCGCGACACCTGGCAGCCAGGCCGCGGTGGTCCTTCGCGTCCGCAACACCGGCAAGATCGTCGACCAGTTCACCGTCCAGGTCCTCGGCGATGCGGCGCCCTGGTCGACTGTCGACCCGCCGACCGTGTCGCTCTTCCCGGGCGCCGAGGGCAGTACGACCATCACCTTCGCCCCGCCCCGCTCGCCGGCCACCCGGGCCGGGACCCTGCCGTTCGGCGTCCAGGTCGAATCGAAGGAGGACCCCGCAGGCTCCGTCGTCGAGGAGGGCACCCTCGAGGTCGCCCCGTTCAGCGACGTCTCGGCCGAGATCGTGCCGCGGACGTCCCGTGGCAGCACCGGCGCGACCCACGACCTCGCCCTCGACAACCGCGGCAACGTCGCCCTGAGCGCCATCGTTAAGGGTCTGGACCCCGACCGCCTCCTCGAGTTCGACGTTCGGCCGCCGGCCCTCGCGGCCGATCCGGGCGCCGCGGCCCTGGCCAAGGTCCGGGTCAAGCCGAAGCGGACGTTCTGGCGCGGGCCCGCAGTCTCGCGGCCGTTCCAGCTGAACGTCGAGATCCCGGACGCGCCGCCGCTCGTCCTCGACGGCTCGCTGTTCCAGACGCCGATCCTGCCACCCTGGACCCTCCGAGCCCTGGTGGCCGCGCTCGTCCTCGCGGTCGTCGCCTTCGTGGCCTGGCAGGCCCTGCTCCGCCCGGCGATCGAATCGACCGCGCGCTCGCAGGCCGAGGAGGTCCTCGCGGCCGTCGGCATCACGCCACCGCCGTCCGGCGGGCCGGATGGCGGCCGCCCCTCGCCGGGCCCAACCGGCACGGGCGGCCCGACCGCCTCGCCGGACGCCAGCGCGTCGGCACCCTCGTCGCCGACGCCCCCGCCTGCCGGCGGTGGTGCCACGCCGACCGACGGCCGGCTCCTCGCGGGGTCAGCGCCACTCGCCCCCGCCGATGGCATGACCCTCTACCTGACCGATCTCGTGTTCTCGAACCCCAGCGACACCGCGACCGGCGAGCTCCGGCTGGAGCGCTCCGGCGATCCGCTCCTGGTCCTGCAGCTTCAGAACTTCCGCGACCTTGACTTCCATTTCGTGACACCGATCGTCGTCAAGGACGACCAGGAGCTGGCGCTCGTCTGCTCGCCGGGCTGTCCGGGCGCGGCGCTGTACTACTCGGGCTTCCAGCGATGAGCCGCAGCTTCCTCGTCCGCTTCGCGGCGAGCGCCCTTGTCGGGGTCATCCTGGCCGTCGGCGTCGGGCTGATCACGGCCCGGCCCCAGATCGTCTCGACCGCCCGCGCCGGCGAGCCGGTGGCCCGCAGCGGCGACGAGGATGGCCCGCCCGTGCAGTTCGGCATCGCACCGGGCAAGCCGACGCCCATCGAGCCGCTGCCGGCGACCGCGACGATCCAGCTGGCCACCTTCCACGCCGCCGCGTCGCCCGCGCCCGACGGCGAGGGCGACACGCCGTGGTGGAGCCCGTCCGTGCCTCGAATCCCGGCCGTTACCCAATTCGATGGCGGACCCCTCCAGGCCGTCAACTGCGTCATGGCCGCGGGCGCCATGCTGGCCCGGCTCGGCTACGGGATCGTCACCACGGGCTCCCAGCTGCGCGCGCTCCAGGGCGACCAGGAGGGGGCGTCCAACTATCTGAACCTGGGCGAGGCCGTCAGCAGGGGCTGGGGCGTCCGCTTCTTCAACGGCTCCCTGACGCCGCTCCAGCTGCGGGCCCTGCTGTACGCCGGTGCGGGCGCGGTGATCACTGGCCTCTACGGGTCGCTGCCGGTGTCGCTCCGGCTGCAGCCCGACTTCACCGGCAGCCATGCCATCTACCTGGACGGATTCCGGCCCGCCGGCGCCGACGGCCCGGCCGCCTACTACGTCATGGACCCGATCGGTCGAACCTGGGAGGGCTACAAGGGCGAGTGGTGGCCGGCCGAGGCGGGCGAGCGGTTCGCGACCGAGTACGGACGGGGCCTCGTCTACACGGCCTGGGCCTTCCCCGGCGGCGCCGTGCCTCGCGACCACCCGATCCTGCCGCCGAGCGCCTATCCGGATCGACCTGGCGAGAGTCCGGGCACGAGCCCGGGTGCGAGCCCCGGCGCCGGCCCCGGCGCCTCCCGTGAACCGGGCGATCCGATGCCGACCGGCGACGTGGAGGTGACGGTGACGCTCGACTCCGGTGAGCCGCCGACGACGATCCCGCCCCGACGGGTCATCGACTTCGATGCCCACATCGGCGAGCTGTTCGAGCCCGGAACGCTCGGCTGCTTCGCCGAGCCGCCGCCGCGCGGCTGCCCGCTCGGAATCCGCGGCATCGTCGACATCAAGGGCCTTCCGCCCGCGACCGCGCCGCCTCGCTCGCTCGACGATCTCAAGTTCCTCTACGCCGACCTGATCGCGCCGGGGACCTACCAGGTGGTCATCGATGCGCCGGACGATGCCTCGACGAAGCTGTGGTACTGGCTGGGCGACGGCTCGCGGCTGCTCGAGGCGAGGATCGATTCGGGTGTCCTCGACGGGCAGCAGGTCGCGGTCGCGACCGTGACCCTCGATCCCGAGCTCGACTTCTCGTTCGTCGCGACCGCCGAGGGCGACGGTCTGCGAACGTTCAGCACCGTCGGCCGCATGGACGTGAGGTCCTGACGTGGGCGCCAGCGCATCGCTCGAACCGCGCACGCTCGCCGTCGAGCCCGGCGGCGAGGCCACCGTCGCGCTGACCGTTCGGAACAACGGCAGCGTCGTCGACCAGTTCACGATCGAGGTCCTCGGCGATGCAGGCGCCTGGGCCACGGCCGAGCCGCCCTCACTGTCGCTCTTCCCCGGCGCCCAGGAGACGACCCGGATCACCTTCCGCCCGCCGCGCGCCCCCTCGACCGCGGCGGGCCCGATGCGCTTCGGGGCCATGGTCCGTTCGAAGGAGGACCCCGACGGTTCGACGGTCGAGGAGGGCATGCTCGACGTCGGCGGCTTCCTTGCGCCGGCCGCCGAGCTGGTGCCGCGGACCTCCCACGGCAGCCGGACCGGTCGCCACGAGATCGCCCTCGACAACCGCGGCAACCTGCCCCTCCAGGTCGCCCTCCAAGGGGTGGATCCCGACCGGCTCGTGCGATTCGACTTCGATCCACCGGCGCTTTCGGTCGAACCCGGGGCTGCCGGGTTTGCCAAGCTGCTGGTCAAGCCGGTTCGAACCTTCTGGCGGGGGCCGGCGAAGACGCGGCCGTTCCAGGTCGCCGTCCAGCCGGACGCCCCCGGTTCGACCCCCCTCGTCGTCGACGGCAGCTACCTCCAGGAGTCGATCCTGCCGTGGTGGTTCCTGCGGGCGCTGCTGGCGCTCGCCGCGCTGCTGATCGGCGCGATCCTGTTCTGGGTCCTGTTCCTGCAGCCGCAGATCAAGGCGACCGCCGCCGACACCCTCGAGGAGTTCGGCTTCACGCCCCGGCCAACGGCCAGTCGGGGCGGCGAGGAGTCGGGTCCACCGCCCACGCCCGCACCGTCAGATGCCCTCAACGTCACGCCGCCGCCCGAGGGGGGCCAGACCCAGGTCGACGGACGCCTGGACACCGTCACCAATGCCGTCGGTCCGACGGCCGGGACGCTGTCGATCACCGACCTCGTCTTCTCGAACCCGACGGGCGCGAGCGGCGAGCTCACCCTGGAGCGGCGGACACCGAGCGGCACGACGCCGCTGCTGGTGCTCCGGCTGGAGAACTTCCGCGACCTCGACCTCCACTTCGTGACCCCGATCACGGTCCGCACCGGCGAGACGATCGCCCTCGTCGCGGCCTGCACGCCGCCGGCCGGTCCCGCACCACCCGCCGCCTGCACGCCGGCCGTCTTCTACTCCGGCTACGTGCATGGCGAGTAGGACGGCCCGATGAGCTTCCTGGGTTCGATCGGCTCGCTCCTGACCCAGCCGGCCATCCAGTCGACGGCGGCCGGCCTGCTGACGGGCGTCGTCGGCGGCAGCGTCCTCGTCGCGTCGGGCGCCCTCCCGATCGGCGGCACGCAGGTCGCGGCGTCGACGGTGGAGCTGCTCGCCTGCCCCGGGACCGGTCCCGCGATGGCCACGATCGCCGACGGCCAACCGCTGCTCGTCACAGGTCGCTCCGAGGATGGCACCTGGCTGGAGGTCTACATCGGTCAGCCGGGCATCGATCGGGCGTGGGCGCCGGCCGATTCGCTGGCGCTCGAATTGTCCGTCGACGGGCTACCGGTCAGCGACTGCAGCGCCCCGGCTCCGGTGCCTCTCCCCTCCCCGGCTCCGAGCCCGTCGCCCGCGCCGTCGGTGGCGTCGAGTCCGTCCCCCTCTCCGGCGGCCTCGGCATCGCCGTCCGCCGCACCGTCGCCCTCGCCGAGCCCCGCGGTCTCTGCGACGGCAAAGGCCACGCCGAAGCCGACCCCGAAGCCCTCGAAGACGCCTACGCCCACACCATCCAAGACCCCGAAGCCAACTGCAAGCCCAAGCCCGAAACCCCCGCCCCCGCCGTCACCCTCGCCATCGCCGATGCCAACGCCGAATCCAGGCCCGTCACTCTCGAACCTAACGGCGAACCCACAGAACTTCTGCCAGCAGCCGACGAGCACCATATCCGTAACGGCCACAGATCCGGACGGGGTCAAGGTCGTCCGCATCAAGTACTGGCCCCCGGGCGCGTCAGCGGTCGGGCCAATCAACATGGTCTATCAGGGCGGCAACGTCTGGTCCTACACAGTCCAGCCCAGCGGATGGAACGAGGGTTTCGTGGCCATCGAAGTCACGGCTTACGACAACTTCGATGCCACGAAGACCAAGTCAAACGTGAATGACCCAAACGACCCGAGCTACCTCGTTGTCTCGAGTTTCTGCTAGACGCCTACCCATTCTGGCGTTCGTCATCGCTCTGGCAGCGGCGACGATTGCAGCGAGCACAACCCTCGACCTCGCACTTGCCGCTCAGAATCCCAGCGAGACCGCACCCACGGTCGTGCTGGCTGATGCACTCCCGACGCCGCCGGCCACCACGGAGCGAGTGTCGGTTGGGGCGGACGGGCGGCAGGGCAACACGGCGAGTGGCGGCGTGAGCGACATCGTCGAGGCGATGAACCCGAACCAGGCCATCTCGGCGGATGGGCGGTGGGTGGCGTTCGTCTCGACCGCCAGCAACCTCATCCCGGGTGAGGACCACCCGGCCGGTGGCGTCTTCGTCCGCGATCGCCAGTCCGGCACGACCTTCGCCGTGCCGTGGGTCGGAGGCGGGCCGTTCCCGTCCACGGCCATCGCCGCCGAGCCGGCGATCTCCGCCGACGGCGCGGTCGTGGCGTTCACGGTGATCATCTCCGCGACCAGGACCGGCGCCATCCTTGCGACGAGATCCGCACCGTACGTCCTGGCCTGGGACCGCGGCACGAACGTGACCGAGGTCGGCTCCATCGACGAGGCCGCCCGCCCGATCCCCGGCTACCAACCGTCGATCTCCGCTGACGGCCGGTACGTCGCCTACACCAAGTGGTTCGTCGACCGGAACCCGCCGATCCTTTCGAACCTGACCGCGAGCGTCACCCGGATCGGCGGCTGCAGCGGGCCGAACTCGACGACCATCTCGGTCACCGCCACCGACGCCGAGAGCGCGGTTGCCTCGGTGACCCTCTACTTCACGCCCCCCGGCGGGAGCACGATCAGCCGGCCGATGGAGCCGGCCGGCGGCAACGTTTGGCGCTACACCATCGACCGCGACCCGGACTGGTTCACCGGCCAGATCGACTACCGGGTCCAGGCCGTCGATGAGCGCGGCAATGTCTCGGCGCTGCTCTTCCCGAGCAGCTCGAACGAGCTCTTCAACGACCCATGCATCCTGTGACGCGCGTTCGACTGCGCCTGCTGCTGAGTGCCATCGTCGGCCTCGGCCTGTCGATCGCGGGTCCGCTGCCGGGGCTCGGGGCGCCGGACGCCGGGCCGGACCGACAGCCCAAGCCCGCGCTCGCGCCGGTGCCGCCTGACGGGCCGACCCAGGTCGTCGTCTTCGACCGCCTGGCTCGAACTTCGACCGTCGTCTCGCACGACCAGGCGGGGACGCCCGGCGGCGAGTCGAGCAGCCGGCCGTCGGGCTCGGCCGACGGGAGCTTCGTGGCGTTCGAATCCGCCGCCGCGCTCGAA
Source organism: Chloroflexota bacterium (assembly GCA_012026785.1). Lineage (GTDB taxonomy): Bacteria > Chloroflexota > Limnocylindria > Limnocylindrales > CSP1-4 > UBA5189. Next base: position 9,916 of record VEOW01000126.1, read on the forward strand.
ACCGCCGATACCAACGGCCGGGCCGACATCTACCTCTGGGATCAAAGCCTCGACCGAGCGCAGCGGATCACGGTCGCCCGCAACGGCTCGCCGGCCAATGGCGACAGCCGCGATCCCTCGATCTCCGGCGACGGCGGGGTGATCGCCTTCAACTCGACCGCGCGCAACCTCGTGCCCGGGATCGGCCTCGACGGCACGAACCAGGTCTTCGCCTGGCAGCGCTCGAGCGGCGGGATCGCGCTCGTTTCGAGCGCCCTCGACGGCAGTCCCGGCGGCGGTGGCAGCATCGGCGCCTCGGTCTCGGCCGACGGGAGGGTGATCGGGTTCGATTCGGCCGCGGCCGACCTCGTCGAGAACGACACCAACGATGCCCGTGACGTGTTCCTCCGCGATCTCGGGCGGGGGGCCACGATCCGAGCCTCGGTCGGTCCCGAGGCGCGCCAGGTCGCTGCCGAGAGCCGGCGGCCATCCGTGTCCGGCGACGGCGGCGCGGTGGCGTTCGACTCGACGGCGTCCGGTCTCGCGCCGCCCGACACGAATCGCGTGCGCGACGTCTTCGTTCGCGACCTGCCGCCGGCCGTCGTGGTCACGCCGAACCCGGTCGACTTCGGGGTCGTGCCGCTCGGGACGCCGGCCAGCCAGACGGTGACCGTCCTGGGCATCGGCTGGACACCGGTGGCGATGACCAGCAGCACGATCACCGGCGAGCACCCCGGTGACTTCGTCGTCGCCGGTGACCTGTGCGCGACGCAGGTCCTTGCCTACGGCGCTTCCTGCACGATCGCGGTCCTCCATGTCCCGAGCGCCACGGGCGCGCGGACGGCCACGCTCTCGATCACCGACACGGCGCTCGACAGCCCGCAGCTGGTCACGCTCCTCGGCGGCGTGCCGTCGGCCCAGGTCCGGATCGAGCCGCAGCTCGGACCGCCGGGCATCGTCGCCGTCGCCATCGGCGAGCACTTCCCGCCGGGATCGCTGGTCTCGCTGCGCTGGGACCGGGGGATCAGCCAGGGCCTCGAACCCGTCGTGGTCGGACCAGACGGCACGTTCTCGGTGGGCGTCCTCGTATTTCACAATGACCGACTCGGGCCGCGCCAGCTGCTCGTAACCGCGGCAGCCGGTGGGCCGAGCTTCACCGATCGGACGGCGGACTTCCTCGTCGTCGCCCCGCCGCTCCAGCCGCCGGGTTCGAGCGCCCTCGAATTCCTCGCCCCGGAGCTGCGCCTGATCCTCGTCCGTCGCTGATCCCGGACTGACCGGCGCCTCACGACCTCGATACCCTGATGGCGGCCAACGCCACGGGAGGGAGGGTCCGCGTGGAAGCGACCTGGCGCGATCGGCTCCGCTACGGCATCGACGAGTTCTTCTCACGCGGCACGGTCGCGCTGATCGCCGGCCTGTTCGCCGTGTCGGCGCTGCTGATCCTGCTCATCGCGCTCGCGGTGGCCGCCATCGGCGCCGGCGATGGGCGGTCGCTCGCCGAGCTCGTCTGGATGAGCCTCCTCCGGACACTCGACCCGGGGACGATGGGCGGCGACCAGGGCTCGGCGACCTTCCTCGGCGCGATGCTGCTCGTGACCCTCACCGGGATCTTCGTGCTGAGCGCCCTCATCGGCATCATCAACACCGGGATCCAGGATCGTCTCGCCGAGCTTCGCAAGGGCCACTCGCGGGTCATCGAGACCGGCCACACGGTCATCCTCGGCTGGAACCAGCAGGTCTTCACGATCCTCGCCGAGCTCGTGGCCGCGAACGCCAACCAGCGCGGCCGGTCGATCGTCGTGCTGGCGGACCGCGACAAGGTCGAGATGGACGACGAGATTCGAGCCCGGGTGCCGGACACCCGGGGGACGAAGATCGTCTGCCGCTCCGGCAGCCCGGTCGACCTCGACGAGATCGACATCGCCAACATCCAGGCGTCGCGTTCGATCATCGTCCTCGCGCCCGAGGTCGACGAGCCGGACGTCGAGGTGATCAAGACGATCCTCGCCATCACCAACGACTCGAACCGCCGGCCGGAGCCGTACCACGTCGTCGCCGAGCTGCGCGACGGCCGGAACCTCGAGGCCACCCGGCTGGTCGGCCGCGACGAGGTGGAGCTGGTCGTCGTCGGCGACGTCGTGTCGCGGATCATCGCCCAAACCAGCCGCCAGACCGGCCTGTCGATCGTGTACGGCGAGCTGCTCGACTTCGGCGGCGACGAGATCTACTTCACCAGCCAGCCGCAGCTGGCCGATCGAACCTTCGGCGAGGCGCTCCTGGCGTTCGACGACTCGACGCTGATCGGGGTTGCCACCCCGGAGGGCGAGGTCCGCCTCAACCCGCCGGCCTCGACGGTCATCGGCGGGGGCTACCGGCTGATCGTCATCGCCGCCGATGACGACGCCGTTCGAGTCCACGACGGGCCGCCGCCGCGCGTCGACGAATCCGCGATCGTCGTCGCCGCGCCGCAGGAGCCGCGGCCCGAGGCGACGCTCGTGCTCGGCTGGAACCATCGGGTGAGCCAGGTCGCCCGCGAGATCGACGGCTACGTCGCGCCGGGCTCGTCACTGACCCTGGTCACCGACGATCCCGCGGCCGCGGCCGCCGTGGCGTCGCTCGAGGCCGGCCTCGTGAACCAGTCGCTCAAGTTCCTCGCCCGGTCCACCACCAGCCGCGAGGTCCTCGACGAGCTGGAGGTGGTGCGCTTCCAGCACATCCTGGTCGTGAGCCCGACGGACCGCTACG
>VEOW01000246.1 GCA_012026785.1 Chloroflexota bacterium
CCATTGGCCCGTTTCGCCCGTGAGCGACCCGCAGGTGGGTTCGGCCCATCCGTCGTCGTCGAGGTCGGGACAGGGGAGGTAGCCCGGGCCGACGATCTCGTCGAGGGGACGGCTGGCGGCGTGGGCGATCAATGCTTCGCGCGCGATGGCGAGGACGCGGTCGGTGGCTGCCGCCCTCTGCGGGCCGGACGCGCTGCGCGCGATGGCCGCGGTGAGCGCCACCAGCAAGGCGAGAGAGAGGAGTACGGCGATGGCGACGAGGATCGCTCCTCGTTGAAGGCGTAGGCTGGCCACGGGATACCTCCGGTCCGGCACGGCATGACCGGAGTTCTAGCTCCACCAGCTCGCGAGGCAGAAGGGAGAATTCCCGAAAATGTTGCGGCGATTGAACTTGAGCGTCGAGCTGCCCTGAGGCCTACGGGCAGTTTTCGCTTGCAATCGCCCCCGGGGCGGTGCAGGTCGCGTTCGTCGACGGGCAGGTCGCGATGGCGGCGACGATGAGCGTCGAGTTGTAGTTGAAGTACTCCGTCAGCCGGGGCTCGATCGTGACCTCGTCGAAATTGCCTCCGGGATTGATCGTGAAATTCACGCGCCCGTCGCCCGAGCGGCAGGCCATCTTCGTGACCCGCACGGTGGAGCCCCCGATGACGAAATCGAAGCTTACCCGCTCGCGCTCGCCGGACTGGTCGCCGAAGCGGGAGAGCGTCACCCCGAGGTACCGGCCGACCTGCGTGAACTGGAAGCGCAGTCCCTCGTTGGTGGCGCGGTTCATCGTCGCCGTGGTCTCCGAGTTCGAACCGGTGCCGATGGAGCCGATGCCCGTACCCACGTTCCGGTCGAATCCGACGTTGCGGGCGGTATCCCCGAATGCGGTGACGGTGAAGCTGCCGAAGTTCAGGGTGCTCCGGCCGGTGTTGAACTGCGTGGCGTCGCCCCCCGCCGCGGCGATGGTGGCGGCGGTGAAGGTCGTGGAGCCGAACGGATTTCCCCAGGCCCGCTCGGCGAGCTTCACATCCTTGACGAAATCCGCGAAGGGCTTGTAGACGACGCCGTCGTCGAAGTGCGCGGTGGCGGCGGGCGAAACGGTGTTGTCGCTGCGCGACTCGATCCAGTAGGTGCCACCCGCCTGGGCGTTGGTGTATTCCTTGCCGGCTGCGTTCGGCATCTCCGAGCGGGCGCCTCCCTCGGCGGCCCATGCACCGAGACCGCTCTCGCCGTGGCTGATCAGGACGAAGGCATTGCCGTTTCGCGCCGTGCCGAGCTCCTGGACCACGAGCATGTTGCCGCGGGCGTCGAGGAACTGCTTCGGCGTGTTCGGCGGCACGACGGTCGTCGCGTTCGCCGCCTTGCAGAGGGAATTCGCATCCAGCGCGGAGTCGAGCGGTGGATCGAGGGACGAGTTGCACAGCGTCATGCTCACGCCGTCGGCCTGCGTGAAGCCGCCCGCGCCTCCGAAGACGCGATACGAGATCTTGCGGCCCCAGCCGTCAAGCGCGGCCTTGCGCTCCAGCGCGAGCGAGCGCCACGGCACCGTTCCGTCCGCGGCAGCGCAGGCGGTTGTCGCCGTATCGGGATTTGCGTCCCCGGTGTCGAGATTCCCGCTCGCCGGGCAGGGCAGGCGCCGATTGAGGGAAGCGTACTGGACGAGCGCCTCCGATATGCGGCGAAGGTTCGCCTCGGTGACGGCCCGCTGGTCCAGGCCCAGCCCGGACTGCACGACGCCACGACCCATCACGATCGCGAGCGCCACCAGGATCAGCAGCACCACCATGGTGGCCACCGCCATCCCTCGCTCGTCGCGGCGGACGGGCATCGGCCGGCGCTCCTAGTGGGCCCGCGGGCCGAGCTGGGCCTTCGTCACCACCGTGAGGATGGAGGGGCGGAGGACGAAATCGTCGAAGTGGCCGGTGCCTGCGGGGTAGGAGGCGAAATCGTCGACATAGTAGGCCTGGAGGACAAGGTTGGCGGCGTTCTTCGCCTCTTCCGTGCCCGAGTCGGTTCCCGAGGCCCCCTGAATAACCCCTTGGTTGTTGTACGCGCCGGCCGCGTTCTCGCCGTGGCTGATAACGATGTAAGCCGCCCCGGTGGAGGCGCCGGTGCCAGGGCTGGGATCCATGATCTTCGTGCCCGACAGATTCCGAACCTCCAGCCCCCTGCCGAATGTCACAGCCGCGGGTTGTCGGCAGTTGTTTGTGTTCGCGAGGAATCCTGCGGAAGTGCAGGACAGCAAGCAATAGCCGGAAGTGGCAACGAGCGCGGCCCCGGTAGTTGCCTCCGTTCCCCCGGGATCGCAATAGGTCATGTTCATGGCGGGCAAGGTCACGAACTGTGCAGAGACCCGGTAAGTTAGGCGGTTTCCCCATCCGTCGGTTGCGTCCTGCTCCGAAATGCCGAGTGCCCTCCAGGGGACGACGCCGTGCTGCTGGCTGCCGGCCACGCCGCCGACGCTGCATACGTTCGGGGTGCCTAGGGTAATCTGCTCCACGCCTGCGTTGTTGTCGGTACCTGCCAGCGTGCCATTCGCCGGACAGGGAAGCCGCTGGTTCTGCGACACGAAGAGCGCGAGGGCCGTCTCCACGCCTGCGAGCCTCTGCCTGGTAGCCTCCCTGCGCTGCTGTCCCAGCATGGCCGTGGCGATCCCCGCGATCATTGCTAGAAGAAGCGACAGGACGACGATAACCACCGCTATCTCGACCAGCGTGAATCCGGCCGCGGCCTGACGCCCTTGTCCATGGTCCATCCGGCGCACGACGGTCACTCCGCCTTCCCGCCCTTGGGCGGTGTGGCGGGTTCCTTCTTCGCGGGCGTGGCCTTCGCGACGCCGGGCGCCTCTTCGCTGGGGGGAGGGGCGGGCAGCGTCGGCAGCGGAACCGGCTCATAGCGCTCGACGATCTTCGGCTCCAGCACGCCCTGCATTCGGGGATCACGGGCGGGGTACGGCCGCTTGTCGATGAACACGGTGCTCTTGCCGTCGCTTCGCTTCACGAAGCCGGTGACCACCGGATCGGGGATCGGC
>VEOW01000061.1 GCA_012026785.1 Chloroflexota bacterium
CCGACGGATCGGGCACCACCTCGATCTTCACCACCTACCTCGATCATGAGAACGCCGACTGGAGCGCCCAGGTCGGCGCGGGGAAGGAAGTCTCGTGGCCCGCGGGCGTCGGCGGCCAGGGCAATGACGGCGTCGCAGCCGCCATCAGCCAGAACGACGGCGGCCTCGGCTACGTCGAGCTGTCGTACGCGATCGAAAACGGCCTGTCGGTGGCAAAGATCGTGAACGAAGACGGCAACGCCATCGAACCAACGCTCGAGTCGACGGCGGCTGCGGCCGACGGCATCACCATCCCGGACGACCTCCGCTTCAACATCCTCGACGTCGGCGGGGATGGCTATCCGATCGCTGGGGCCACCTGGATCCTGGCCTACACCTGCGGCTATGACGCGGCCAAGGCCGATGCCCTGAAGGCGTTCATCCGCTGGAGCCTCGAGGAAGGTGACTCCATCGCCCAAGAGCTGCTCTACGCCCCGATCGGCGACGCGCTCCAGGCGAAGGCGCTCGCCAATGTCGATCGGATCAACGAGGAAGGTTGACCGCAATCTCGGGTCTCGGAAACCGCCCGTCCTTGAGCCGGGCGGTTTTCCGATTCGCGGGTGAGGAGACTTGATCGACCGACGATGACACCTGGGACCGAGACTCTGAACCCGATCGAGCGCTCGTCTCACGGGCGCTTCGGCGACCATACCTTCCGCTGGGTTGTCGCGGCTGCCGGGCTCACCGTCCTGGCGATCCTCGCGCTCATGATCGGATCCACGACCCTGGATGCGATCCCGGTTTTCGCCTCACAGGGCATCCTGAACTTCCTGACGGGCACGACCTGGGATCCAGGCGTCTCCCGGACCGAGATCACGGGGACCTACCAGGCGGGCGTCTTCCTGTTCGGGACCCTCGTCACCTCACTCCTGGCGATCGTCCTGGCGCTGCCGCTGTCGATCGCCATCGCCCTGTTCCTGAGCGACGTCGCCAGCCCGCGACTCGCCCGTCCGCTCGCCTACCTCGTCGAACTGCTGGCCGCCATCCCGAGCGTGATCTACGGCCTATGGGGGCTGCACTTCTTCGCGCCAACGGTGCTCAAGCCGATTGCCAAGTTCCTGAGCGATACCTTGGGCTTCATCCCCCTGTTCGAGGGTCCCGTCGTCGCGTTCAATCCGTTCTACGCGGGCGTCGTGCTCGCGATCATGATCCTTCCGATCATCACGGCAATCGTCCACGAGATCTTTCGGGCTGCGCCGCTTGCGGAGCGGCAGGCGGCCTATGGTCTCGGGGCGACCCGCTGGGAGGTCATGTGGAAGATCGTGGTTCCGCGGAGTCGACCCGGCATCATCGGGGCGACGATGCTTGGCCTGGGACGCGCCCTGGGTGAGACGATCGCCATCGCGCTCCTCATCGGCGGCGGCACGACGATCAACCTCAGCCTGTTCCAGCAGAGCGAGTCGATCGCCGCCAAGATCGTCAACACGTTCCAGGAGTCGGCGCCCGAGGCGAGCAATGCCCTGATCGCGCTCGGCGTCACCCTGTTCGCGATCACGATCGTCATCAACATGGCGGCGCGGCTCATCGTCCGACAGCTCGGTGACGTATCCGGGGAGGCGATCGCATGATCGCCGAGGTCTCACTCCGCGCGACCGGCGCCCGAGCCCGGCGACGGGCCATCGTCAACGCCGTCATGCACGTCGTGCTCGGGCTGGCGGTACTCGCGGCGCTGATCCCGCTCTTCCTGATCATTGCGGTGACCATTGCCGAGGGACTGCCGGCGATGACCATCGAGTTCCTGACGTCCACCTTCAACTTCTCGCGCCGGGTCCAGGGCGGTGGCTATCTCCACGGTCTCATCGGCACCTTGTACATGGGCGGCCTGGCAACCCTGATGGCCGTGCCGATCGGGATCGCGTCGGCGCTGTTCCTGACCGAGTTCCCGAAGTCCCGCCTGGCGGGGCCCATCCGCTTCTTTGCCGACGTCATGACCGGGGTCCCAAGCGTCTTCGTGGGGTTGTTCGTCTACTCGCTCCTCGTCCGCCAGATCGGCTTTGGAACCTTCGTCGGGGCTCTGTCTCTGGCGATCATCATGTTGCCGATCATCGTGCGATCTGCCGAGGAGATCCTGCGGACCGTGCCGGGCGACCTGAAGCGCGGGAGCTATGCGCTCGGGGCGCGTCAATGGCAGCCGGTCTTCCGGGTCACGCTTCCCTCGGCAGCCTCGGGGTTGACAACCGGCGTGATGCTGGCCGTCGCGCGAGCCCTCGGAGAGACCGCACCGCTCGTGCTCACGGCGCTGGCCGCCCAAACCATCGTGCTCGATTTCCAGGGGCAGGGCCAGACCGCATTGCCGCTTCTCATCTTCCGGGAGGCTCGCGGCGCGTTCGCCGCCGGGCAGGAGCGGGCCTGGGCCGGGGCCCTCGAGCTCATGGCGCTGGTCCTCTTGCTGAGCATCCTGGCCCGCGTCATCGCGACTCGTCGGGCGAGTCAGTGACATGGGCCGGCAGGCGATGAATCGGTCACTTGAGCTGCACCACCGGAGGATCCTTGCGTGCCACCATCAGAGACGCGACCATGACCACACCGACGATGACTGATCCCGCCGCCGACCCCTCGGCGAGGCAGGCTTCCGAAGCGCCACCCGCGGGCGCGACGCTGCCGCCACGCCCGTTGGTCCGTTCGGCCAACGCTCCGGGCACGGGAACCGCCGGGCGAGAGACCGACGGGACGCCCGGCCGGCCCGCCGTCGATCTGAGCGATGTGTCGGTCTACTACGGCGCATTTCGGGCGGTCCGAGACGTGTCGTTCAGCGTGCCGACCCACGCCATCACCGCCCTCATCGGGCCGTCTGGGAGCGGCAAGTCGACGCTGCTGCGGGCCATCAACCGGATGAATGACCTGACGCCCGGTAGCCGCCTCGAGGGCGAGGTCCGATACCACGGCAAGAACCTCTATGCCTCCGATGTCGATCCAGTCGAGGTCCGGCGCAGGATCGGCATGGTGTTCCAGAAGCCGAACCCCTTCCCGAAGTCGATCTATGACAACGTCGCGTTCGGGCCCCGCATCAACGGCTACCGCGGCAACCTGGACGACCTCGTCGAGCGAAGTCTCCGGCAGGCCGCGCTGTGGAACGAGGTCAAGGACAAGCTCAAGCAGTCTGGCCTTGCGCTGTCGGGCGGCCAGCAACAGCGACTGTGCATCGCCCGCACGATCGCCGTGGAGCCGGAGATCATCCTCATGGACGAGCCGGCCTCGGCGCTCGATCCTCGATCGACGCTCCAGATCGAGGAGCTGATGGCAGAGCTCAAGGAGAACTACACGATCGTCATCGTGACCCACAACATGCAGCAGGCCGCCCGGGCATCGGATCGCACCGTGTTCCTGAACATGGGCGAGGACCGAGCAGGCTATGTCGTGGAGGTGGACGAGACTGTGAAGATCTTCACCAACCCGCGCGAGCAGCTGACCGAGGACTACATCTCCGGGCGGTTCGGCTGATGGACGAGACCACGGAGCGCGGGCCGGCGATCGCCGCATCGCCGCACCTTGCGTCTCGCATCGGCCTCGACCGCGAGGAGCGAATCGTCAAGGACGGGATCCTCCGGATGGGCTCCCTCGTCGAGTCCCAGATCAGGGCGTCCATCAAGGCCCTCACCGAACGGGATCTCCGCTTGGCCGAACAGGTGATCGGCGATGACGTCCGGGTGAACGACGCCCAGCGCCAGGTCGCCGACACCGTCGTGACGGCCATCGCCACGCAGTCGCCGGTCGCCCGCGACCTCCGGTTCCTGATGGCACTCGACCACGTGGCCGTCGAGCTCGAGCGGATCGGCGACCATGCGTCCGGGATCGCAAAGCAGGTCCAGTGGCTCATCGAGGAGCCGCCCATTCGCGAGGTCCGAGATCTGGCGCGAATCGGGCACCTCGCCGCCGACCTGGTTCGGGGTGTGGTGTCCGCCCTCATCGATGTCGACGATGGGTTGGCCCGTGAGGTCGCGGCGCGCGACGACGAGATCGACCATGGCTACCGGGCGATCTTCGCCGAGATCATCGAACTGATGCGTACCGAGCCCGGGAGTGTCGATGCTGGGACACGGGTGATCCTCGTCGCCCACTGGGTGGAGCGGATCGGTGACCGGGTCACCAACATCGCCGAAGACGTCGTGTACCTGGCGACCGGCAAGGTCGAGGACCTCAATCCGTGACGACTTCGGCCCTGCGCGTGCTCGTCCTGTGCACCGGCAACAAGGTGCGCAGCCAGATGGCCGAGGCGTTCCTCCAGCGCGCCGGCGGCGACCGGCTGGCGGTCAGCTCGGCGGGGACGCACCCCTCGACCGTCTCGCCGCTGACGATCGAGGTCCTCACCGAGCGTGGGATCGACTGGTCGACGGCACGCTCGAAGTCGCTGACCGAGTTCTGGGGCCAGCCGTTCGATCTCGTCGTGACGGTCTGCGATCACGCCCGCGAGGCGTGTCCCGTGTTCCCCGGCGCGAAGCGACAGCTGCACCACGCGTTCGACGATCCGATCTGGGCCGGTGAATCCGAAGCGGACCGGCTGCGCGAGTTCCGACGTGTGCGGGACGAGATCGAGGCCTGGGCCGGCGACCTGGCCGCGGAACTCCTGACTACGGCCCCGGCGGCCGAGGCGACGTAGCGAGCGGCGCCGGGCGAGACGCTCGCCGAAGGGACGCCAACGGAACGAGCCCGCCCGGCATGATCGAGGCGGCGATCGCGGCGAGACGCTCCTGGAGGTTGGGGGCGATCCGGTAGAAGACCCAGGTGCCGCGACGTTCGGAGACCACCGCGCCGGCCTCGCGGAGGACCTTGAGGTGGTGCGACACCGTCGGCTGCGAGACGTCGCAGCAGGAGGTGAAGTCGCAGGCGCAAACCTCGCTCGAGCCGGCCAGCTCGCGGAGGATCTCCAGCCGGGTCGGGTCGGCCAGCGCCGCCAAGAGGAACACATCAGGGTCGTTTGTTCGTGCCATGTGGCCTCTACTTTATCGACAAATGTCAATATTGACAACCATCAATCCGCACGGCATATTGACGGTGATCGATATGCGTCCCCGACGTGACGACAAAGAGGAGCCTGCGATGAACGGCACAACGTACTTGGGCCACTGGCCTCTCAGTCGATCGGCGGAGGCCCGCGAGCTAACCGATCGTCCGGCGCTCTTCGAAGCTCGGTCGGCGACCGGCGACCCCGTCACGGCGCCGATCTCGCGTCCCGGCCTCGTTGCCCGTCTGCGCGACGCCCTCAGCGGCTCGTCCGGCCGCGTCGATGCCTGCGCCTGCCCCGCCTGATCCCCAGTCCCCGGCCGGCTCGATCAGCCGGCCGCTTTTGTATCTGGAGCCACAGCCATGAGCGATCAGCATCTCGTCCTCAGCCCCTTGCAGCAGGTCGTCCGGGACCGTTATGCCGAGGCCGCCAGGGCGGCCGACGGCGAAACCGCCGCATCCTGTTGCGGTCCCGACTGCTGCGGGCCCGCCCCGTCGGCCGATGCCGTCGGTGGCTTCAGCATCGGCCTGTATGACGAGGCCGAGCGCGCCGACCTGCCGGATGCGGCCGTCCTGGCATCCCTCGGCTGCGGCAACCCCGTGGCCGTGGCCGAGCTTCGACCCGGCGAGACGGTCCTCGATCTCGGGTCCGGTGGCGGCATCGACGTCCTGCTGTCGGCCCGCCGCGGCGGGCCGACGGGTCGGGCGATCGGCATCGACATGACCGACGAGATGCTCGCCCTGGCGCGCCGCAACGCCGCCGAGGCAAAGGCCGACAACGTCGAGTTCCGAAAGGGCACGATCGAGGCGCTGTCGCTCGGCGACGCCAGCGTGGACGTCGTGATCAGCAACTGCGTGATCAACCTCGCCGCCGACAAGGCGGCCGTGTTCCGGGAGATCGCGCGCGTCCTGCGGCCCGGCGGCCGCGTTGGCGTCAGCGACATCGTGGCCGACGACGCGCTCTCGCCCGGTGAGCGGGCGGAGCGGGGCAGCTACGTCGGCTGCATCGCCGGAGCCCTGTCCTTCAGCGAGTTCCGGGCAGGCCTGGAAGGCGTCGGGCTCACGGACGTCGAGGTCGTTCCGACCCACGCGGTCGCCGACGGGATGCATTCGGCGATCATTCGAGCCACCAAGCCCGTCTAGCCATCGAGCGCGGCGGCCTCCGCGCAGATGGCGATCACGCCCAGCCGTTCGAGGCGCCGGAAGGTTCGACGGTCACGGACCGTCCAGGCCGCGACGTCCAGGCCGTGGTCGCGGGCCGACGCCATGCTGGCCGCGTCGATCGTCCGCCAGTCCGCCGACACGGCCTCACAGCCCAGGCGGGCGGCGACCTCGAGCACCTTGGGCCCGAGGTCCTCGACGTTCCCCCAGCGCGCCCAGCTGGGCCGCTCCGCCGCGAGCCAGGCCATCGTCGCCGGATGGAACGTCGAGACGACAGCACGCCGGAGCGTTCCATCGGACTCCCCGCGCGCCGCGTCGATCAAGGGCACGGCGGCCGGGACCGGCGCCTTGAACTCGATGTCGAGGAACGGCTCCGGGCGCCGGGCCGAGGCCGCCACCAGCTCCAGCACGGCCTCGAACGTCGGGATGCCCAGGCGGACCAGCTCGCGGACGGGCAGGTCGGCGCAACGGGCATCGACCCCCTGGACCCGCAGCAGGGTCTCGTCGTGGAGCAGCACGGGCACGCCGTCGGCGGAGGGCTGGACGTCGAACTCGAGCCCGTCGCAGGCCGGGATGGCGAGCGCGGCTCGAATCGCCTCGAGCGAGTTCTCGGGCGCGCTGCGCCAGTCGCCGCGGTGGGCCAGGCGAAGGGTGGTCAAGACGAGGTGGGCGCCGCGCCGAGTCGGACCCGGGCGATCAGCCCGAAGTGGTCCGACGGATACAGCGTCGGGTCCTCGGCCGCCGGGCGATTCCAGGCGAGCCGACAGTCCAGCGCCCTGATCGGCCCGCGCAGCCAGATGTAGTCGAGGCAGCCGGGCTCGCCTTCGTCATCGACGCCGGGCGCGACGATCCCTGACGGCCAGGTGACGGCCGGTTCCGTCCCGTTGGCCTCGAGGTGGGCCGATCGGAATCCAGCCTCGGCCATGACGCCGTAGGCGGATTCGGCGGGGTCGGCGTTGAAGTCGCCGACGACCACGAGCGGACCGTCCTCGGCCTCGAGCCAGTCGACGAGGGCCCGGGCCTGCTCCTCGCGCACCGCGAGATCCTCGGGCAGATGGTGGAGATGGGCGACCGCGAAGGTCAGGC
>VEOW01000181.1 GCA_012026785.1 Chloroflexota bacterium
CGATCCAGCTCACAATCGCCCCCGCCAGCCCGGCTCGTTCGCGGCGACGGCATCGTCCTGGCCCGCCGCGAGACGCGCGAGACGTCGGTCAGCGTCGAGCTAAAGCTCGCGGGGACCGGGAACGCGTCGATCACGACCGGGGTCGGGGCCTGGGACCACCTGCTGTCGTCGTTCGCCCATCACGGCCTGTTCGACCTCCGGATCGAAGGCACAGGCGACCTCGAGGTCGACGAGCACCACACCGTCGAAGACGTCGCACTGACCCTCGGCGCGGCGTTCGACGCGGCGCTCGGCGACCGGGCCGGGATCCGGCGGTTCGGGGACGCCGCCGTGCCCATGGACGAGTCGCTGGCCTCGGTCGCGGTGGCCGTCGGCGGCCGCCCGTACGCGGTCGTCGATCTGCCGTTCCGGGGTGAACGGATCGGCGGCCTGCCGACCCAGCTCGTCGAGCACGCCCTCGAGGCCCTCTCCCGCGGCGGCGGGATCACCCTCCATGTCCGGGGAACGGGTCGCAACGCCCACCACCTCGCCGAGGCGGCGTTCAAGGCGCTGGCCCGGGCGATGCGCGAGGCCTGCGAGCCGGATCCGCGGCGCACGGGCGTCCCTTCGACCAAGGGCTCCGTCGGATGAGCTCAGGTCTGGTCGTCGCCGTCGTCGACTACGGCGCCGGGAACCTCGTGAGCATCGAGCAGGCCGTCGCGGCGACAGGCGGGCTGGCTCGAATCGTCAAGCGGCCCGACGAGCTCGACGGCGCCGATCTGTTGCTCGTGCCGGGCGTCGGCGCCGCGGCGCCGGCGATGCGTCGCCTCGAACGAGCCGGGCTGGCGGGGGCGATTGTGAGCTGGATCGAACGGGGGAAGCCGTTCCTCGGCATCTGCCTCGGCCTGCAGCTGCTGTTCGAGAGCAGCGAGGAGGACGGCGCCCGGACCCTCGGGGTCATCCCCGGCCGGACCGTGCGCCTCGAGGGCGCCCCGACGCTGCCGCACATCGGCTGGAACCAGGTCGAGTTGCGGCGCGAGCATCCGGTCTTCGACGGCGTCGAGCCAGGTGAGGACGTGTACTTCGTGCATTCGTACGCCGGCGTTCCGGTTGGCGCGGGCGCCGACGAGTGGATCGTCGGCGAGACCGAGCACGGCGTGCGATTCGTCTCGGCCGTCGCGCGCGACAACGTCGTCGGGCTGCAGTTCCACCCCGAGCGCAGCGGCGCCGTCGGCCTCCGGGTGCTGGCGAACGTGCTCGCCTGGGCCGGCGTCCGCTCGGCCCTGGGGGCAGGAGCGTCCGCCTGATGCTCCGCCGTCGCGTCATCCCGTGCCTCGATGTGGCCGACGGCCGGGTCGTGAAGGGCGTCCGGTTCGTCGACCTGACCGACGAGGGCGACCCGCCGCCCCTCGCCGCCCGCTACGCCGCCGAGGGCGCCGACGAGCTGGTGTTCCTCGACATCACCGCCTCGGCCTCGATCGAGTCCCGGCCGACGCTGCTCGAGGTCGTCCGGCGCACCGCCCGGGAGACGTTCATCCCGCTGACCGTCGGTGGTGGCGTCCGCTCGACGACCGAGATGCGCGACGTCCTGCGGGCCGGGGCCGACAAGGTCTCGATCAACACTGCCGCGGTTCGCGATCCCGGGCTCATCGGCCGCTGTGCTCGGCGCTTCGGGAGCCAGGCCGTCGTCGTTGCGATCGACGCTCGGCGGCGGACGGCCACGGTGGCCGAGACGCCGGCCTGGGAGGTCGTGGTCCGGGGTGGTCGGGAGCCAACCGACCTCGATGCGCTCGAATGGGCGACCCGGGTCGTGGAGCTCGGGGCGGGCGAGCTCCTGGTGACCTCGATGGACCGCGACGGCACCCGGGCGGGCTTCGACACCGACCTTCTACGGGCGATCGCCGATCGAGTGCCCGTGCCGGTCATCGCGTCGGGTGGCGCGGCGGGGCCGGACGACTTCGTGACGGCGGTCACGGTCGGCCGGGCCGACGCCGTGCTCGCAGCCTCGATCTTCCACCGGCGTCAGCATTCGATCGCCGAGGTCAAGCGGGTGATGGCCGCAGCCGGGCTGCCCGTCAGGCGGACGGTGGGAGTCGCGGCGTGAGGGTGCGCGAGGCTCCGACGGTCGAATGGGACGCCGCCGGCCTCGTGCCGGTCGTCGTCCAGGACGTCGCCGACGGGCGCGTGCTGATGCTTGCCTATGCCGACCGCGAGGCGCTCGAGGCGACCCTCGCGTCCGGCGATGTCCACTTCCACTCCCGGTCCCGTGGCCGCCTGTGGCGCAAGGGCGAGACCTCGGGCAACGTCCTGCGGCTCGTCGACCTGGCGGTCGACTGCGACGGCGACGCGCTGCTGGCGACGGTCGAACCGGCGGGTCCGACGTGTCATCGCGGCACCCGCAGCTGCTTCGACGCGCCCCAGCGGGATTCGGGCCCGGCCCAGGGCTTCGCCTGGCTCGAACAGCTGTGGGCGACGATCTCGGCTCGGGCCGCCGAGCGGCCGGCCGGTTCCTATACGTCCTCGTTGCTCGACGGCGGGGTCGACGCGGTCGCCCGGAAGGTCGCCGAGGAATCCATCGAGGTCGTCCTGGCGGCGAAGGACGACGCGGCCGCGGAGGCGGCCAGCGCCTCCCGCGAGGCGACGGCCGCGGCGCTGGCGGCGGAGGCAGCCGACCTCGTGTTTCACCTGCTGGTCTTGCTGGCCCAGCGTGGCATCGAGCCCAGCGCAGTCCTTGGCGAGCTCCGCGGCCGCCACCGCCCGCCCGGCGCAGCGTGACGGAAAGCCGCTTCGGTTAGCGCAGTGGCTCGGCCACCTCGGTCGCAATCGCCCGCGGCATGTCCGGCCCGAGGGCCGGCCGGAATCCAAGGATCACGTGCTGCGCGCCGACCTCGACCATCGAGCGCGCGGTCTCGAGCGCCTCGCGGCGATCGGCCGTGGTCTCGCCGCAGGTGACCTGACCGGCGATGGTGAAGCCCGCCGGATCGCGCCCGGCCGATTCGAGCGCCCGCAGCATCGCGTCTCGTCGGTCGACCAGGTACCCGACATCACCCGCCCGGTTGCCGGGCAGGAGCCAGCCGTTCCCGGCGCGGGCGGCCAGAGCGATGCCCCGCCGCTTCTGGCCGCCGAGCCAGATCGGCGGCCCGGCGGTAGAGGCGGGCGGCGGGTCGTTGACCGCGCCGCGAAGCGGATAGAAGCGATCGTCGAGCGTCACGCCCGGCTCACCGCGGGCGGCTTCGGAGAAGAGTGCTCGCAGGACCGCCACCGCCGACTCGAGGCGATCGATCCGCTCCCCGATCGGCGGCAGGTCGCTCCCGAAGGCGTCGTGCTCGCCCAGGTGCCACCCGGCCCCGAGCCCGACGATGAACCGGCCGCCGGTGACCTGGTCCATGACCGTCGCGCCCTTGGCCAGGACCGCCGGGTGCCGGAAGGTGTTGGCCAGCACGGCGTGGCCGAGCCACTTCCCGGGAACGTGATGGGCCAGGGCCGCCATGAGCGTCCAGGCCTCCCAGGACTGGCCGCCCCGCTCGAGGTTGGCATTCGAGAGGTGGTCGGCCATCCAGCCGGCGCTGAAGACCTCGAGCTCGCCCGCGGCATGCCAGATTTCGTCGAGCGTCGACCATTCGACGCCGATGGGGGTCGTCTTGAAGCCGACCGTCAGTCGACCGCTGAGCGGGTCGGGCCGTGGGTGAGGTTCGATCATCACCGCAGAGCCTACTGCGTGCGGGGCCCAGCTCCCTACGGCTCCCGGGCGGCTCAACCTCCGACCCCGCATGCCATGCACGGTCAGCGGTCGAAGGCTCCGAGGACCGCTCGGGGCGTGATGCCGGGGAGCCACGGACTGCGCCCTGTCGGGTATGGTCTCGTCGGCCCTCGTGAGGAGAGGGCAGAACCAACCCTGGAGGAGACCTTGTTCCGCTCGCTGCCCCGGCTCGCGACCGCGAGCGCCCTGCTGCTCGTGCTGCTGACCCCGACCGTGGCCCTCGCCCACGCCGAGCTCGTGTCCGCGACGCCGGGCCCCGACGACGAGGTCGTCGGCTCGCCGGCGGTGCTCGTCGCGCAGTTCAGCCAGGACCTCGATCCCTCGCGCAGCTCGCTCGTGGTGGTCGACGCCGCGGGGACGACCGTCGCCGAGGGAGGCGAGCCGGGCGACGGGCCGCGAGAGCTCAGGCTGGAGCTGCCCGAGCTCGCGCCGGGGGTCTACGAGGTTCGCTGGACGTCGTTCTCGGCCGACGACGGCGAGCTGGATCGCGGGACGTACACGTTCACCGTCCTGGCGGAGCCCACCCCGTCGCCCATCGCAGCGACCCCGTCGCCCGTCGCCCCGACTCCCTCGCCGGCGGCCCCGACTCCCTCGCCGGCCGCGCCGACGCCGGCACCGACCGCCCCGCCCGACCAGCCGACCGGGGTCGACGACCTCGGCGTGCTCCTGCCAATCGGGGTGGCGCTGGTGGTGGCCGCGGCGATCGTGGTGTGGCTCCTCCGTCGCCAGCGACCGTGACCCGCCTCGCTGCCGCGATCGCGGTCGCGGCGCTGCTCCTGCTCCCCTCCCCCGCCCTCGCCCACGCCCTCGTCGGGCGGCTCGATTCACCGCTTCCGCTGGCGGTCTATCTGACCGGCGCCGCGCTGGCGGTCGGGCTGTCGTTCGCGTTCGTCATCCTGCGCGACATCCGGGCGCCGGCCGACCCGCCGGAGCGGACCGTGGTCGTGCCCCGGCCGGTCGCCCTGGGGCTGCGGGCGATCGGCCTTTTCGGCTGGCTCTGGATCGTGGCCCAGGTCATCGTCGGGGGCTCGTCGGACGCCGACGTCGCGACATTGTTCCTGTGGGTCTACGGCTGGGGCGGGGTGGCCATCCTGTCGGCCTTCGTGGCGCCGGTGTGGACCTGGCTCGATCCGTTCACGACCCTGTTCGATGTCGGCGCGGCGGCCCTCCGACGGCTGGGGATGGAGGGATGGGAGCCGGCCCCGTATCCCGCCCGGCTCGGCGCCTGGCCGGCGGTGGTCGGCTTCGCCGTCGTCGTGTGGCTCGAGCTCGCGTACCGCGGCAGCGGCCTCGGCGTCGTGCTGATCATCTACACGGCCTTCACCCTGGCAGCGATGGCCAACTACGGCCGCGACGCCTGGCGTTCCAACGGCGAGACCTTCTCGGTCTGGTTCGGGCTCCTCAACCGCCTCGCGCCGTTCGGTCGAGCCCACGGGCCTGACGATCGAACGGTCGTCCGGCGGCCGTTCGCAATGGGCCTGCTCGAGCCCGGCTGGACGACCGCCCACGTCGTGCTGGTCGCCCTTGGCGCCGGTTCGATCCTCTACGACGGGCTGTCCCAGACCCAGGCCTGGTTCGACGTCTTCCGGGTGCCGTCGCTGCCGGTCGCGACCATCGAGCTGTTGGCGTTCCTCGGGATCATCGTCGCGCTGGCCCTCGGGGTTGCCCGGCTCGTCGGCCTGGCGAGCGTGGGTGCCGGCCTGGTCCCGATCGCGATCGGTTACCTCGTGGCCCATTACTTCACGTACCTGCTGGGCGACGGCCAGCGGATCGTCGTCGCCCTGTCTGATCCGCTGCAGCTCGGTTGGGACCTGTTCGGGACGGCCTTCTACGAGGCGAGTACCGCCTGGATCCCGGCCGTGCTGATCTGGACGCTCATGCTCGCGGCCGTCGTCGGCGGCCACGTGCTGGGCGCCTGGTCGGGCCATGTCGTGGCCTTTCGCGATGCGCAGGGCCGCGGCGGGGACATTCGCTGGCGCCAGGTGCCGCTGGCGGCCCTGATGGTCGTCCTGACCGCGACGACGTTGTGGTCGCTCGGCCAGGCGGTCGTCAAGGAGCCCGCAGAGACAGCGGGCGGAGCGGCCGCGGCGCTCGCCCCGGCCGAACCCGGCGTGGCCTCAGCGATCGGATCGGCGCAGCGGTAGCCGGCCGCCGGCGACGGCCACTGTGGCTGCGGCCAGGGCCGCCAACCCCGCCACGATGAGACCGCGGTGCTGCTCGATCTGCAAGGCCGGACTCCAGCCCTGTGCGCGCTGGTCGAACCGGCCGTGGGCGCCATGGTCGAGGTCCTGGTCGACCGGGCGGCGGAGGTTATCCGGTCGCTCGGGATCCTCGGGCTCGTCGGTCTGCTGGGCCGCGAAGCCGGTCCGGCCGAGGTACCAGTCGAGCAGGCCGGGTGCGAGCTTCTGGCCCCACAGGGCGAGATAGGTCGACCGCCCGACGTTCAGCTCCCGTCGGGGATGCTTCGCGGCGTGCAGGATGGCCCGTGCGGCAACCTCCGGCTGGAAGATCGGCGATACCGGCTGGCCGCGCCGCCGCAGCCGGCTTCGAACCCAGTCGAACTGCGGGGTGTTGAGGGCCGGCAGGTTGACGACCGTGACCCTGACCCGACTGCCGTCGTGGATCAGCTCGCAGCGCAGCGAGTCGGTGAAGCCGACGATGGCGTGCTTGGCGGCGCAGTACGCGGACTGCAGCGGGATCGAGCGGTAGCCGAGCGCCGAGCCGACCTGGACGATGACGCCGCGGTCGCGACGCGCCATCCGCCGATAGGCCGCGAGCGTCCCGTGGACATAGCCGAGGTACGTCACCTCGGTGACGCGTCGATATTCCTCGGGGCGCATCTCCCGGACGGGCGAGAAGACCGACAGCATGGCGTTGTTGACCCACGCGTCGATCTCGCCCAGCTCCAGCTCGATCCGCTGTGCCGCGGCG
>VEOW01000258.1 GCA_012026785.1 Chloroflexota bacterium
ATCCGCTCCCGCCCATGGTTGAGCGTTGCGTTGCTCGAGTGCCAGCGGTGTCATCAAGTCGTTGAGCGGCGATCACCAATCCAACGGCATTGCACCGAGTGCCGCAAGGAACTCAAGGCGACCAGAAGCGCTGCCGCCATGCGACGCGCACGTGGCCTTGGCTCTGAAGTGGAGCTCCCACGATGACCGAGCTCGCGGTCGCCACGAGCAGCCCGACCAATCGCCAGGGCTCCTTAACGCGCGCCCGCCACGGCGGGCGTCCCGGTACTGGCCACCCGGCCGGCCGCCTCCGCGCTGTCACGGAACAGTCGGCGATCGGCCCTCTTGGAGCACCGCGGCCATGCGGCCGAACGAGCGGCGTGCGTTCCAGCCCAGGACCACCCCGAGTAGCCGTCGGAACGGGCGCCACCGCGGCGGTGGCTGCCACTCCATCCGCCCGTTCATCCAGGTGCCGCCCTTCGCGGCTTCGAAGTCGCTCGTCCAGCGATAGGCGCCCTGGCCGACCTGACCCTCGATGACGACGTGCTTCGGCCGTTCGTACTCGGTGAGTCGCCAGGAGACCCGTCCAAGACCGCGATGTGAACCCTCGAACGTTGTGTTCTGCGCGATCGGGCCTGGCGAGGTCTTCGTGATCCCGCTGACCTGGCGGTTGTACTGCGGCTCGTTTCGCAGGTCGGCGAAGTAGTCGAAGACCACCTCAGGCTCTCGCGAAACGAACACACGCACGCGCGCGATGCCCGGCACGGGCTGCGATGAGCGGGGGTCCTGGGTCGTCACATCTCCCTCAAGCAAGCGCCCGAGCGGCGCGGCTCCGCTCGGGGACCGCGGCGCCATGGGCGCGGGAGCCAGG
Source organism: Chloroflexota bacterium (assembly GCA_012026785.1). Taxonomy (GTDB): domain Bacteria; phylum Chloroflexota; class Limnocylindria; order Limnocylindrales; family CSP1-4; genus UBA5189. Next base: position 851 of record VEOW01000258.1, read on the forward strand.
CCGGAACTCGGGCTGCGTAGCGCTGCCATGACTCCCCGAAGGTCCCCAGGAGCCGCCTCTTCGCGGCGTGCTCTGGCCACGAGGACCAGCACCTGGAGCACGAACAGCATGGTCGACCACGTGCGGTAGAGGGCCAGGGCGCCGAGAGGGGCCATCGCGAGCCCTAGATGCGACGGGTGGCTTGATCAGGCGGTTGGCATGGCATGCACTGAGCACGTACGGGCTAAGTCGACTCCTCGGAAGGAACAATGGCAAGTGCCGTTCATCCCCGTTCTCGATAGGCCACAGCGGGCATCAGGCTGGTCGGCGATCGAGGCGCGCGGTGGATCGGCGCGAATCCCAGAGAACGTGACTTTGGCCCGATGTCGTCAAGCCGTGTGGCCCTTACGCCCGAGCCGTAACGGGACGAGTCTGGACGGAGATGACCGCTGACGACAGAGGGGCGAGCGGGCGCTCGCCGGTTGATCGCGTCCTCCGCTGGGCCTTGCTCGGCACCCTCGTCGGCTCGCTGGTGATCCTCGGGTTCGGGACGCTGGCCGTCTACCGCGATGCGCCACCGATCCCGGACCGCGTCGTCTCGCCCGCGGGCGAGCTCCTGTATACCGGCGCCGACATCCGGGCCGGAAAGGAGCTCTTCCAGCGCGAGGACCTGATGGACTTCGGGTCGCTCTACGGGAACGGCGCGTACTTCGGCCCGGACTGGAACACCGACTACCTGATCCGTGAGCGCGATGCGGTGCGCGAGGCACAGGCCACCGGCCTCTACGGGCAACCGTGGAACGCGCTCGACAGCGCGCAGCAGGCGAGCGTCGACGAGGCCGTCACCCACGAGCTCAAGGCGAACCGCTTCAGTGACAGGACACTCACCCTGACGGATGCGCAGGCCGCCGCCTATCTCGCCTCGCGTGACCACTACCGCGGCCTCTTCTCCGACGGCGACCGCACCCTTGGCCTGCCCGCCGGCGTTGTCCGCAACGATCGCGAGGCGGATCAGCTGACCGCCTTCTTCGGCTGGACGGCCTGGACCTCGGTCGCGCTCCGGCCCGGCACCGACTACTCGTACACGAACAACTGGCCGTACGAGCCGTCTATCGGCAACGAGCCGACCCAGGGCACCTGGTTCTGGAGCTGGGCGTCGATCGTCGGCACGATCCTGCTGCTCATCGGCGCCTGGTGGGTCTACCGCCGCGCGATCGCGCCGGTCGGCCGAGCCGAGTCGGCCGCCCATGTCGCGGCACCGAGTCCGGCCGCGGAACTCGAGGCGACGCCGAGCCAGCGCTGGACGTGGGCATGGTTCCTGATCGTGCCGCTCCTCCTGCTCCTGCAGGGCCTGGTCGGTACGGTCATCGCGCACTACTACGCGGAGCGGACGGGCTTCTTCGGCATCGACCTGGCCGCGCTGCTGCCGTTCCACGTCCTGCGCGCCTGGCACCTGCAGCTGGCGATCGCCTGGATCGCCGCGGCCTGGCTGGGCGCCGGGCTCTTCCTGGCACCCCTGATCGGCGGTCGCGCGCCGCGCTGGCAGCGCTTCCTGACGATCGCGCTCCTGGCGGCCGTGGTGATCGTGGTCCTCGGCGCGCTGGTCGGCGTCTTCGTCGGTGTGATGACCGACATGGGGCCACTCTGGTTCTGGTTCGGCAACCAGGGGCTCGAGTACCTTCAGCTGGGCCGCATCTTCCAGATCGGGCTGTTCGTCGGGCTGCTGATTTGGGCGGCGGTCCTACTGCGGGCCTTCTGGCCGGGGCTGCGCGCCGCGCGTAGCTGGACCCGGGTCGAGCACCTGCTCCTCTACGCCGCAGCGAGCATCGGCTTGGTCTACGCCTTCGGCATGATCCCGCCGCTGGCGGTCGAGCCGAGCCCGACCCTGACCGACTACTGGCGCTGGTGGGTCGTGCACCTGTGGGTCGAGGGCACGTTCGAGTTCTTCACCGTGGCCGCCATCGGCTACGCGCTGCTGCGCATGCGGCTCATCTCGCGCCTCCTCGTCGAGCGGATCATCTACTTCGAGCTGATCCTGGTGCTTGGGAGCGGCATCCTGGGCATGGGGCACCACTTCTACTGGGTCGGCGAGCCGGCGCTGTGGGTGGCCCTCGGCGGCATGTTCTCGATGGCCGAGGTCATCCCGCTCGTCTTCCTGTTGGTGCGTGCCTGGCACGAGCTGCGCCTCGTGCGGGCGGCGGGCGAGGCCTTCCCGCAGAAGCTGGCGTTCGGCTTCTTCACCGCCGCGGCGGCGTGGAACTTCGTGGGCGACAGCTACTTCGAGCACGGCCAGTTCCTCACGAGCGCCCACGGCCACGCCAGCATGTTCGGCGCGTTCGGGATGCTCGCGCTGGGCCTGGTCTACTTCGCCGTGCGGAGCATGGTGCCGAGCGACCGCTGGAGCGACCGGCTGGGGATCTGGGCGCTCGTCTCGTTCAACGCGGCGATCGTGCTCTGGCTGGTGCTCAACCTGCTGCCGGTCGGCATCCCGCAGCTGTTCGCCACCATCGAGAACGGCTTCGCCTATGCCCGCTCGCTGGCGTTCTACGACACGGTCGTCTTCTTCCAATGGGCGCGGCTGCCCGGGGACCTGGCCTATCTCGCCGGGGCGCTGCTGCTGATCATCGATCTCTATCGCAAGTTCTGGCTCTGGCGCGATGCCCGACTCGCCCGAACGCATCGCAGGCCAGGCGCCGTTCAGGCTGCCCCACTGCACCCGTAGGGGCGTCGATCGGCCCGGCCCCTAGATTGGATAGCAACGAAGAAGAAAGGAGCGAACCAAAGATGCCTCCCCACTGCGACTCCATGGACGGACCGGTCGTGCTCGCCGCGAAGCGGGCGCTCGAGGCGCACGACCTCAAGCTCGCCCTGCCCTATGTGAAGCCGGAGGGCGAGCCCGAGGTGCTCGCCGCGTTCGAGCGGACCATCGCCGCGCACGACGGCAATCCAAAGGTCAACGAGCTTGCCGATCTGTACTTCTTCGAGACGGTCGTCCGCGTCCATCGCGCCGGCGAGGGCGCGCCGTATACCGGCCTGAAGCCGGCCGGCCTCGGCTTCGGCCCGGTCGTGCCGGTCGCCGAGCGGGCGATCGAGACGGGCTCGCCTGACGAGCTGGTCCAGGTCCTGACCGACAAGGTGCGCCACGAGGTCCTCGAGCGATTCGGGAAGGCGATGGCGCTCAAGGCCCATGCCGGCGACGGCGTGGCGGCCGCGCGCGCATACGTCGAGGCGATGCTCGGCCTCGAGGTCTGGTCCCACAAGCTCTACGCCTGCGCCTCGGCCGGCCCGCACGACGAGCACGGTGAGACGCACGAGCACGCCGAGTGATGCTGCGCCCTCCCGAAAGGAGACAAACGATGTTCATCAACCTCGTCGAGTTCCCACCCATTGAGCCGACCAAGGACCGGGCGTTCCGCGAGTGGTTCGCGTGGTCGAACAGCGTGTACGAGCGCTTCCCTGGCTTCATCTCGCGGCGGCTGCTGAAGGCGACCGCCGAGCCCGGTCGCTACTGGGCGATCGTCGAGCACGATAGCGAGGCCACGTTCATGGCCATGCACACCAGCCCCGAGCGGGCGGAGGTGTGGGCGAAGGTCGAGCCACTGCTCGCCGGCAAGCCCGTGCCGCGCTTCCTCGATGTCGTGGAGACCTCGGCGGTCGCTGGCTGAACCGCACCTCGATCACGGAGCCGGCCGAGCGGGACCTGATCTCCCGACCACCCCGTTCGGCCGGCAGAGAGGAGGCACGCCGTGAGCGCAGCGGAGTCGAGCCGCGACGTGCGGGCGCTGAAGCTCGCCGTCGGCCTCTACGCCGTCATCTTCATCGCCAAGCTGGTGACCTTCCAGGTGACCGGCGTGATGTCGCTGTTCGCCGAGGCCTTCCACACCCTCAGCGACATCTTCATCGCCGGCTTCCTGCTGGTGGCTGCGCTGTACTCCGCGCGCCGGGCGGACGAGCGCTACATGTTCGGCTACGGGCGCGCCCAGAATGTCGGCGCGCTGGTCGCCGCGATCCTGTTCATCTCGTTCACCGCCTACAAGCTGTACGAGGAGGCCATCCCGCGGCTGTTCGCGAGCGAAGCGGCGACGTACGAGAACCTGTGGGTCGCCCTCGCGGTGCTGGTGGCGAACCTGGCGATCATCGGCTGGCCGTTCGTCGGCCTGCTGCGACGCCGCGACCGCGGCGCCGCCGCCAAGGCCCAGCTGATGGCCTATCTCAACGACGTCCTGGGCATCTCGGCCGCGATCGTCGGCACGCTGTTCGTGATGGCCGGCGTCGCGATCGCCGATCCGATCGCCTCGCTTGTCGTCGCGACGATCATCGCGATCGACGGCATCGTCCTGTTCCGCGAGAACGTCGGCTTCCTGCTCGGACGCTCGCCCGGCAACGAGTACCTCTCTCACCTCGAGGACCTGGCACGCTCGGTGCCGGGGGTCGTCGACGTGCACGAGATTCGAGCCGAGTACGTCGGACCCGATGTCGTTCACGCCGGACTCCACGTCGCGGTCGCGCCTGGCATCCAGATCGAGGAGGCCGACCGGATCGGGAGCGAGGTGCGCCGCCGGATCCACGACAGCTCGGAGTCAGACACGTGCGTCGTCCAGGTCGAGCCCGCTGCGCCAGCGCTCGCAGCGACGGCATAGCCGGGAGGGCCCCGGGCTTGTCGGGTCGGGCAACGGAAGCGGTTCGGATCGGCGCCGTCCTAGGCCAGCGCTGACGTTGGGTCTCTTCGGAGCCCTAATCGGCCTGCCAAAGTCTGCGTCGGACCACAGCCTTGCGGAGCTCCTCGACCCACAGGACCGAGCTGGCAAGGGCGATACATAGGATCCAGTCCTCGAAGCCGAGGGGGGCCGTGCCGAACGCCGTGTTGAGGACCGGCGCATAGACGACAAGCACGTGGAGCACCAGCGAGAACGCGATCGCGCCCACCAGCCGCCGATTGGAGAAGAACCGGTGGAACGCGGACTCGCGCGCGGAGCGCGCGTTGTAGGCGACGAACAGCGAAGCGATCACGCTCGTCGTGAAGCCCATCGTTCGGGCCTCGACGAGCGATGCCGACCCGGGAACGAGTCCGCCGGGCAGCCGCAGGTCGATCGCGAGGAGCGTCGCGGCGGCCATCACGAGGCCGGTCAGGATGATGGTCAGCCCCATCGGCCGGTCGATGACCCGGTCGGTCGGGCGGCGGGGCGGCTGCCGCATGACGTCCTCGGGGGGTGGGTCGAAGCCAAGGGCCAGAGCCGGGCCCGAATCGGTCACGAGGTTGATCCACAGGATCTGGGTCGCGAGCAGCGGCGCGACGAACTCCTCGCCCACAGCGTACAAGCCGAGGACCGGGGCGCCGACGACGCCGAGGAACATCGTGAGCACCTCGCCGGCGTTCGACGACAGGAGGTAACGTAGGAATTTGCGGATGTTGGCGAAGATGGCCCGCCCCTCACGGACGGCCGCGACGATCGTGGCGAAGTTGTCGTCGGCGAGGATCATGTTCGCCGCCTCCTTCGCCACGTCGGTGCCGGCGATGCCCATCGCGACGCCGATGTCGGCCGCCTTCAGCGCCGGCGCGTCGTTTACCCCGTCGCCGGTCATCGCGACGATGTCTCTCTCGGCCCGGAGGGCGCCGACGATCCGCAGCTTGTGCTCCGGCGCGACACGCGCGTAGACCGACACGGATCGCGCCCGCTCGCGGAGCGTCGTGTCGTCGAGGGCGTCGAGCTCCCTGCCGGTCAACGTGCGAGCCAATCCGGCGGCGCCGTCGGATCCGCCGATCCCCAAGCTCTCGGCGATCCGAGCGGCGGTCCGAGCGTGATCGCCCGTGATCATGATGACTCGGATCCCAGCGTCCTTCGCCTCGGCGATCGATGCCCCCGCCTCAGGTCGCGGCGGGTCGATCATCCCTACCACCCCGGCGAAGATGAGGTCGCGCTCAAGCGACTCGTCGGCCTCGGGCGGTTCGGTCGTGTCGAGCCGTCGGTACGCCACGCCGAGGGTCCGGAGCGCGTCGTCGGCAAGTCGGTCGATCGTGGCCAGGATCGCGGCGCGGCGCTCCTCGGTCAGCGGGACCGCATCGATGCCGAGGCGCTCGTGGGTGCACCGTGCGAGCAGGACGTCCGGCGCACCCTTCGTCACGACGGCGATCCGCCCCCCGCGCTCGGCGTCGGCCTGAAGCGTCGTCATGAGCTTCCGCTCGGAGCTGAACGGGATCTCGCCGCGCCGCGTGAATCGCGTCGCGAGGTCCTCAGTCGCGCGGAGCTTTCGCTCGGCGACGAGGAAGGCGATCTCGGTCGGGTCGCCTC
>VEOW01000082.1 GCA_012026785.1 Chloroflexota bacterium
CGCGACGTACGAGGTGCTGCTCCAGCTGCTATCGCGCTACTTCGCCCACACCGACGAGACCGACGAGCAGCTGTCGGTCCTGGCGGACGTGAGCGTCGGGATCATGTGGCGGGTCATCATGCCGCTCGGGAGCATGATCACCCGCCTCCCGGTCGGCTGGGAGCACCCCGGGCGAACCGCCGGGCCGACGTTCGAGCTGTTCTACGGCGCCGACTACCTGCTCCCCCATCGGAACGCCGCATGGCTCGTCATGGAGGAGCGGCTGCGCGCCCTGGCCGAGCTCGCCACCCGCTGCCGCGACGCCTGCGCCCCGCTGTTCATGCCGACGATGACGAAAGTCGCGGATTCCCTTCGCTCGCTCGCCGACGAGCTCGCCGCAGGCCGCTGACGAAGTCAGCTCGCGACCGTCAGATCGGCCACGTCGTCACGATGGACGACCTGCCCGCTGTCGAGCGCACGCTCGGCAGCGAGGCAGATCCGCAGGTTCTCGAGGCCGCGCTCAGCCTCGCGGACGGCCCACTCGTGATCGCCTGATTCGATGGCATCGGCGAAGACATCCTGGTTGCGGTCGAACCCGAGATGTCCCTGCCACGCCTTGGTGGGATCCGCCGCAAAGTCGAATCGATCCTGCGTCCGGCCAGCCCACATGACGAAGTGCCCGGCGCCCTCGGTGTCCCCCCGAAGCTTGCCGTCGGTGGCCTGGATGCCGAAGACGTTGTATTCGGGCTGGTTCGTGAAGTAGGTGAAGTTGAGGCTCGCCCGGACGCCTGACTCGTACTCGACGATGGTGACGGCGTTGTCGGCAAAGTCGACATGTGTGTTCGGCACATCGAGCCCGCCGAAGGCGGCGACGCGGGAGAATCGAACCCCCGAGTCGGGCTGCATGAGATCGAACAGGTCGAACCAGTGACAGCACTCCGCGAGGTACGGGCCGCCGCTCAGGTCACGCCGGTTGTGGGCCGCTCGGAGGGGCATCCGGGTCATGTTCCAGAAGAGCTGCCGGATGTCACCGAGCACGCCGCTGTCGACGACGTCCCTGACTCGCCGGAACAGCGGCGAGTAGCGGAACTGGAACCCCAGGACGAAGGCGCGGTCGCTGGCCTTGACGGCCGCGAGGAGGCGCTCGCCGTCCTCGAGCGTCAGCGCGAACGGCTTCGCTGCAAGGACGTGCTTGCCCGCCGCGACCGCACGCTCGGCGAACGCGGCGTTGAGGTGGACCGGCACGGCGAGGATCACCGCCTCGACCTCGGGCATCGCGAGGAAGTCGTGGTAGCTCGTGATCAGACGGGTCTGCCGAAGTCGGTCGGCGCGGCTGCGGACCCGCGCCAGCCGCTCGGCGCGCTCTGCCTGGTACCACACTGCGTCGCCGCTGGTCGTGTTGACGTCCCCACGGAGCGCGTCCAGCTTGGCCTGGTCGATGTCGCAGATCGCAACGATCTCGAAACGGGGATTGGCCTGCAGGGCCATGACGTGTTCGAGGCCGAAGTTCAGGCCCACGACGCCGACCTTGATCGATCCCATGCTCAGACCTCCGTTGTGCTCAATGCCTGGCTCGGTGAATGGGTCACGCCGATGTCGGCGAGGACGCGCGCGAGTCGCTCGACGTCCCCCGCGCCGACAGCCTGCAGGGGCGGGCGCGGAGGCCCTGCCCGGCCGCCGACGAGATCGACGGCGGCCTTGGTGTACGGCAGCCACGCCGGCCGACCCGTTGCGAGCTGGCTCGCGAAGAGCGCCCGGAATTGCCGAATCCTCGCGAACACTGCATGCGCGGTGGGCAGATCGCTCTCCGTAACCGCCTTCAGCAGCGCGCGAAGCGTCGCCGGCGCGAACGCCGCCGAGGCGGTCATGCAGGCCCGAGCGCCCGCGACGAGGTGGTAGAGCAGCGGATCCTCGACGGCGGCGATGATCGGGAAGCGCCCTTCAAAGCGATCCACGATGGCCTCGAATCGCAGGATGTCCGGGTCTGCCTCCTTGAGGCCCGCGAACGACGGGAGTGACGCCAGGGCGTCGATCGACTCGAGCGTCAGCGATGACCGCGCAACCGCCGGATTGTCGTAAACGACGAGTGGCATGGCCGTGCCTCGGTCGACCATCGCGAAGAACTCGACGATCTCGGCCGGTGACAGCCGAAATGCCCCCGGTGGGGCCACGAGGATGCCTGCGGCTCCCGCGGCTCTCGCGTCATTGGCCCGGTCGATGACGATCTGGGGGTTGGGATCGGAGCAGCCGGCGACGATCGTGAGCCGCCCGGCGGCAGCCCGAACGGTCTCGCGAATGAGGCGCCGCTGCTCGTCCTCGGTCAGCGAGGTCGGCTCTCCGATCGAGCCGTTCACGACGATCAGCTCGATCCCCTGCCCGACCAGCCATTCGACGTTGTGGTGAACGCCCTGCCAGTCGACGGCCAGGGTGGCCGGGTCGAAGGGTGTAACGGTCGCGCACAGGACGCCCCGGAGCTGGGCGGCGATCTCGCTGGCGTCAGTCATCGAGGTGCTGCCGGTAGACAAGTCGATTGTCGTGGACGACGTAGCGGAAGGCTTGTTCACCGCGGCGCCCGTCGGCCAGCTGGAATGCGACCCTGGCGTCGGCGAGCCACCAATACAGGACCGTCGCGCCGTGCCGGAAATGCGGCCACAGGTAGTACGCCCGCGCAAACGCTCTGGCCTCGATCTCCAACGATCCGGCCGGTCCGCTGAAAACGGCGCGCCAGGCACTTGGCACCGTGATCCGGCTGGCCGGATCGACCCAGGCGTCGCGCTCCTCGATCCGACAGTTCGATGCTGGCGCCCGAAACTCGGCCTCGGCGTCGTCGAACACGAGGCGCGCCCATGCCAGGCCGAGTGACGGTCGCGACAGGGCGATGACTTGCATCCCGTCGCCGCTGCCGCTGTGCCAGGTCACGCCGCTGGCCGCGAGTAGCCTCGGCGGGTCATATCGCGTTCCGCAGTGCACGTGTCGCTCATGGCTCGCGTACCCGTCGATGTGCAAGGTCTCGCCGTTGTGCCGGATCGTCCCTCGCGCCCGGGCGCACTGCGTGAACCACCGCTCCTCGCTTTCCTCGACGGGAACGGCTGGATCGGCCAGCCAGAAGGGCGATCCCATGGCGGGCAGCTCGAGGTCCACATCGACCCCGGCGTGCTCGCCCTGGATCGCCCACCGCGGCGGCGCTGCTGTGAAGACGCGGTCTCCGATGGCCCACGTCGCCTGGTGGTCATCGACGGTGACCGACAGGGCGTCGCCGGGCAGGTGATCGCCGAGGTCGTAGCCCACGGCGAGGAAGCGTGAATCCGACAGCCGCTGTCGGTCGCCGCCGTCGAAGCGCCCACGAAGGAGCAGGGTCTGCGAGATTGCGACGTCGTCGACGGCGAACGGGCCCCCCGGCTGCCGACCAACGAGGCGGTATGGCGACAGCCACAACAGGACGTCCTCATCGCCGACGTGGTCCCAGATCATCCAACCGTGGTTCTCCCAGAGGTTGAGCCCGCGCTCCGTGAGCGGCCGGTGGTCGCGGTAATCCGAGGGCTTGACGAGCGGCGCACGGGGCTTCATGCGGGTGCCTCCTCGCGGCGATGGCTCTCGACGGCGTCGGCGAGGCCGGGCCAGGTCTCGTCCGGCCATCGCCCGAGGTCACGACCGACTCGCTCGCACACGTCCGGGAGGCGCGCCACGCCGGCACGCGCTGCGGCTCGGACGGCCGCGCCGATCTCGCCAACGGCCGCACGGCTCTCGGCGAGCCATGCGCCGATCTCAGGGCCGGAACGTTCCGGTTCGTGGGCCGCAAAAAGGCGCTCGACACCGAGGTCCTCGAGTGTCGCGATCGTTGCGAGGTAGTCCGAGACCGATCCGTACGGCGGCGGCGTGCGTCGGCCGTCACCGTCCACGACGCCCCAGCCCAGGACTGCATCACCGATCAGCGCGACTCGAAGCGATTCTTCCCAGAGCCCGATCGAGCCGGGCGAGTGCCCTGGCAGGGCCAGGACACGCCACCGACCGGCGGGCCCGAGATCGAACGTCTCGCCGCCGACGAGGTGGATGTCGGGCGCGACGCGCAGGCCGGCGCGATGTCGGAGCTGCCGCTGGCGGGCCTCCGCGACGTCCATCCCCGCGTCGATGTGGGCGAGGTATCGCTCCGCCATGATCGCCTCGAGATCGCCGATCCAGCGAGCGTCGCGAGCGTGGCTGATCACGACCAAGCCCGGAATGGCGGCTCGCAGCCGGCCGAGACCGCCGAAGTGGTCGACGTCCGCATGGCTGATCACGGCAACGTGCCGGGCCGTCAACTGCCATGAAAGTCGATCGAGCAATGCCTCGTCCGGGGTGGAGGCAATGCCCGTATCGAACCACAGCCATGCATCCTGGCCCATGATCACGTGCTGGAAGAGCGGCTTGCCGCCGCCGATCCGGGCCTCCAGGCGAACCAGGCCCGGCGCGATCTCAGCGACGGGCATAGAACGCAAGCCGATCTTCGTCGACCTCCACCCCGCGGCCGGGCCCCTCGGGTACGGGCATGCGCCCCCCGACCGCAGTGATCGGCGTCGTGATCAGATCAGATTCGTTGAGGTCGTAGGCGAGCGCGTGGGCGAACGGCGTGTGAGCGAGCGTGGCAGCAACGTGCAGATGCGCCGCGAGGGCGATCCCGAACGGGATCCGCTCGCCCATCGACACGGCAACTCCGAATGCCTCTGCGAGTCCGACGATCCGCATCGCCGGTCGGATTCCGCCGCACTTCCCGAGATAGACGTGGAGTGCCTGCGCTGCGCCCGCGACGAGCAGTTCGCGGACGTCGTAGATGGTCCAGAAGCCCTCGTCGGCCATCAGCGGCACGTCGACCCGAGAGGCGACGTACGCAGCGCCACGGACATCCGCGAAGTGACAAGGTTGCTCGACCGCCTCGAGCCCGTGAGCGCCGAGCCGCTCGATGGCACGCACGGCAGCGATCGGGTCCCACGCCTGGTTTGCATCGAGCCGAACCCGAACCTCACGTGGCGCGACGCTGCGGATCGCTGCCAGCCGCTCGTCCTCGGCATCGATGTCCGCCCCCGCGCGAATCTTGAGGGTCCGATAGCCGGCCTCGACGAGTGCCGCGGCGGCTTTCGCCGTCTCGCTAGGCGACGCCACGCCCACGTTCTTGCAGACCTCGATCTCATCGCGCTGGCGACCGCCGAGGAGCTCGGACAATGAAACACCCAGCCACCTTGCCTGCACGTCGTGGACGGCGATGTCGATCGCCGCCCGCGCCGGGTTCCAGTGGCCGATCCGCTCGGTCCGCATCATCTCGACGCGGTCCACCGCGGCGTGAATGCCGGTCAGGTCAAATGGATCGAGGCCCACAACCGTCTCTGCCAGGTGCTCGCGGAGCACGTCGGCCATGCTCTTGTCGGTCGTCACGCCCTCCCCATAGCCCACGACGTCCTGGTTCGTCCGCAAGCGGACGACGGTGAACGGCGAGCTCGGCGGGGTGACGCCGCGCTGGAGCGCGAACCCGCCCCGGCGAGGCACGTCAACGGGGATGACGTCGAGGCCCGTGATCCGCAGCTTGCTCATCGTCCTTCCACCTTTGGAATGAGGAGATCCGGCGCGCGCGAGAGACTTCGGCCGCCGTCGGCGACGACCATTGCGCCTGTCAGGAACGTCGCCTCGTCCGACACGAGAAAGCCGACCAGCTTCGCAACATCGGAGGGCCGGCCCATCCGGCCGAGGAGAGTCGGCGCGCCCCTGTCGAGCACGGGCGGCACCGCCTCGAGATCCTCGCTCGTTGCGAGGTCCGGCAAGGCCGCCCGGACGGAGTCGCTGTAGACGGCGCCGAGGACCAAGCCATTGACCCGGATCCGCAGCTCGGCAAGCTCCACGGCCAGGACGCGAGTCAGCGCCTCCAGCCCGCCCTTGCTGGCCGCGTAGGCGCCGTAGCCGCGAGCCGGCAGGTGGGACTGGATGGCAAGCAGGTTGACGATCGCTCCCCCACCCCCGCGCGCCATCACCGGAGCCGCTGCCTGGCAGATGAGGAAGGTCGCGGTCAGGTTCGTCGTGATGACCGTCTGCCACGCCTCGACGGGGATGGCGACGAGCGGCTGGAGCTTGCCGTGCGAGGCGGCGTTGTTCACCACGGCGTCCAATCCGCCGAGGACCGCAACGCTGCGCTCCACGAGCTCCCCGGCCTCATCGAGCTTGGCGAGGTCGGCCGGCAGGTAGGCCAGCGAACCATCGCCGTCGACGGAGGTCGCGGCGAGCTCCTCGCCGCGACGCGCGTCTCGCCCCACACCCACGACCCGTGCCCCTCGTCGAGCGAGGTGGATGGCGACGGACCGGCCGATCCCGCGCGTCGCCCCGGTGACGAGGATTCTCCGGCCGCCCAGATCGAGTCCCATGTGCCCTCGGCCTCCTACCATCCACCGCGATGGGCAGCCATGAGCTCGCCACGACCGGACCTAGCACCCTGCCCACGGGGCGCCAGTTCGAGATTCGTCACGGCGACCAGCGTGCCGTGGCGGTGGAGCTGGGCGCGGCCCTGCGCGCCTACGACCTCGCCGGCGTTCCGATCCTGGCCGGCTTCGCGGAAGACGAGCCGATCCGCGGCGGCCGTGGAGCCGTGCTCCTGCCGTGGCCCAACCGGATCGAGGACGGGCGCTACGAGTTCGCGGGCGAGAGCCACCAGCTGGCGATCGACGACGTCGCGGACGGCAACGCCATCCACGGTCTCGTCCGGTGGGTTCCGTGGTCGCCGGTGGCCCATGAGTCGACGGCGGTCTCGCTCCGCACTACCGTGTTTCCGCGGCCCGGGTACCCGTTCACGCTCGCGGCGCGGGTCCGCTATCAGCTGGCGGATGACGGTCTCACCGTGACGACCGCCGTCCGTAACGTGGGCCGGCAGGCCGCGCCCGTGGGGCTTGGCCACCACCCATACGTTGCCCTGCCCGGCCGGCGCGTCGATGACAGCACTCTCCAGGTTCCCGCCAGCTCCTGGTTCCCGACCGGCCGGCGGCGCCTGCCCGAGCCGGCGACGGACATCTCGGACGGTCCTTTCGACTTTCGGGTAGCGCGCGCCGTCGGACCGACGGTCCTGAACGGCACGTACTTCGACCTCGAGCGAGACGCCGACGGGCGAGCCTGGGTCCGCGTCGACGAGACAGTCCTGTGGCAGGACGCCGCTTATCCGTTCGTGCTGGTGTTCAGCGGCGAGGACTTGCCGGATTCGTCGGAACATCGCCGAAGTCTGGCGGTCGAGCCGATGACCTGCCCGCCGAACGCGTTCCGGAGCGGGATCGGGCTCACCGTCCTGCGACCGGGTGAGACCCTCCGGGCGCGCTGGGGCATCGTGCCTGCCGCTCGACGGACGGCCGGCCCCGCCGCTGATGAGTCCTGAGCGCACGATCAGTCGGTTCACCCTCAGCCCTTCAGGGCCCCCGAGGTCAGGCCCCGCAGGATCCACCGCTGGACGGCAATGAAACCGACGATTGGCGGGATGGAGGCCAGGATCGAAGCAGCCATGAGGCCGCCCCAGTCCTGGCGGAACTGACTGTCAACGGCCAGCAGGAGACCGGGCGGCAGCGTGCGGGCGTCGGGGCGCGTCGAGAAGGCGAGCGGAAAGACGAGGTTGTTCCAGGCCTCGAGGAAGGCGAAGACGCCGACCGCCACGATCCCCGGCCCGATCAACGGCAGCAGGATGTGGCGGATGATCCCGAGATCGCCGCAGCCGTCGATCCGGGCCGCCTCGTCGAGCTCTCGCGGCACGCTGTCGATGAAGTTCTTCATGAACCAGACACCGACCGGCACCGCGATCGAGCAGAACGCCAGGATCAGGCCTGCGTTGGTGTTGAGCAGACCCGCCCTCAGGTAGATGAGGTACAGGGGGATGATCAACACCAGGAGCGGAAACATCTGACCGACGAGCATGCTCATCTCGAGGGGCCGCTGCCCCCGGAAGCGCAGCCGCGAGAACGCGTAGCCGGCCAGGACGGAGACGAAGATCGTCACGAGGCACGTCCCCAGGGCCGTGATGACGGAGTTGATGAAGTACGTCCGGACGGGCACGTCGCTGTCGAAGAGATTCGCGAAGTTCTCGAACGTCGGCGTCGTGGGCAGCAGCTGGAGCTCGAAGCTGAAGATGTCCAGGTTTCGCTTGAACGCCGTCACCGCCATCCAGTACAGCGGGAAGAGTGACCAGGCCAGTGCGAGGAGCACCAGAGCGGTGTGGATGACTCGCCGCAGCGGCGACAGGCGTCGGCCAGGCATCTTGATCCCTTCCTATGCCAGCGACGTTCGGCGCAGGAAGCGCACGTACGCCAGCGCGAGGACCAGCAGCACCGCGAGCCACACCACTCCGACGGCGGATGCGTACCCGAAATCGAACTGCTGGAATGCCACCCGGTAGACGTAGACGACGAGGGTCGAGGTCGAGTACACCGGCCCGCCCTGGGTCATGGTCCAGATGATCGGAAAAGCGTTGAAGTTTCTGATGAACATCAGGAGCGTCGCCACGACCATCACGTTCCGGAGGTACGGCACGGTGAGGTGCACGAACTCGTTCCATCGGTTGGCGCCATCGATCAACATCGATTCGCGCTGCTCGGTCGGGATTGCGGTCAGGGCGGCGGCGAACATGAGGAGGTAGAACGGCGTCTGGGTCCAGATCGTGGCCACGGTGACCGCAACGACCGAGAGCGTGGAGTCCGATAACCAGGCGGTTCGTCCGTCCGTCGCGCCAAAGGCCTCGAGCACGAGGTTGATCACCCCGGCCTGCTGATCGAACATGTACAGGAACAGGAAGCCGACGACGATCGCCGGCGTCACCCACGGTGCGAGCAGGAGGCCGCGGATCCCCGCGAGCCGCCCTTTCAGGCCATCCACCAGGAGCGCGAAGCTCAGGCCGAGCACGAAGCTGACGGCGACCGCGCCCACGGTGATGACGAGCGTGATTGCGAGGGCCTGACCGAACAGCGGGTCGTCGAGGAGCGCCGCGTAGTTCGAAAGCCCCGCGAGCGTCTGGTCATTCGGCCGAGTCAGCTGGGCGTTGACGAACGACAGGTAGATCGAGTACAGGACCGGATAGCCGAGCACGGCGGCCAGGAGCAGGAACGCCGGGAAGAGAAGCGTGAAGGCAAGCGGCACCCGCGTCCGGAAGGGCGCCGGTGCCGCTTCGAGCTGGTGGGCGGACGTGCCCATCAGCGATGACTACGCGGTCGGTGCTCGCTCACTTCCCATACACGCGCTCGAGCGCCGCGTGCATGTCGATTGCGATCGTCTCGATCGCGTCCTGCGTCGAGTACGTCCGCTGGATGTTGGCCATGATCGGCAGCGTCGACGTGGCGTACTGGGGCCCGTACGGTGGGACCAGGACCACGTCGCCCATCTCGATGAAGGCCTGCGATGCCGGGTTGGCGAGCTGCGGGACCTCGCCCTCGAAACCCGCCAGGGGCGGGAGCAGCCCGTAGGGCGCCGTATAGGTCTTGATGGCGTAGACATCGGAGGCGAGGTACTTCGCGAAGCGGAATGCGGCCTCCTTCGCCGTGGAACTTTCGAAGATCGCGATCTGGTGATCGGATGAACCCGCCGATGGTCCGTTGCCGGCGCCGCCCGGGATCGCGGTCACCCCCCAGCGCTCGTAGAAGAGCTCGTCGGTGAGGGTCGAATCCAGCCCCTGGACGAGCCCTTTCATGTACGGGCCGTCCTCGAAGAACAGCTGCAGGTTCTGCGCCGCCGACTGGCGGAAGTCGCCGAACTTCTTGCCGGGCAAGGTGTCGCCGTTCGCCACGAGGTCGCGGATCCATTGCAGGAACGCCTGCATCTCCGGCGTGTTGGCGTTCGCCTTGCCGTCCTTGATCGGCTGGGCGCCGAACGCGTGCATGAACGGCCACGTGGCGTCAACGCCGATGTCCCGCAGGGTCGTGTCGATCCCGAGACCGATGAT
Source organism: Chloroflexota bacterium (assembly GCA_012026785.1). Lineage (GTDB taxonomy): Bacteria > Chloroflexota > Limnocylindria > Limnocylindrales > CSP1-4 > UBA5189. The sequence continues at coordinate 9,902 of VEOW01000082.1, forward strand.
GTCCGGATTCTGGTCCCGCACGGTCCGGATCATCGACATCATCTCGTCGATCGTCGTGGGCGGGGTGTTCGGGTCAAGGCCCGCGTCCGCCATCAGCTCCTTGTTGTACCAGAAGCCGATCGGGGCGGTAATCCAGGTCACGCCGTACAGCGTCCCGTCGACACTCGCCAGGTTGACGGTGCCGTCCGGCAGGCTGTCGACGAACTCGTCGTCGTAGCCCTGGAGCGGCGCGATCAGACCCGCCGCCTGGAGCACGAAGATGTCGTTCTGCTGGACCTGGGCGATGTCAGGGCAATCCCCTGCGCTGCATCGTGTCACCAGCTGGTTCAGGTGCTCGCTGACGGGCACCGGCTCACTTTCGATCTTGATGTCGGGATTCTGCTCCTCGAAGTGCGCGACCACGTCCTCGACCCACGGTCGAATGTTCTCGTCCGTGGTGGCCCAGTTCATCCAGCGCAACGTCACCGGGCCGGATGGCGCCTCGCTTGGCGGACCGGACGTCGGCCCGGGTGGCGCCGATTCGTCGGGAGGTGTGGTGGCCGTCGTGCCACCGCAGGCCGCGATGACGATTGCGACCACAGTTCCCAGGATGACGAGCCGATGCGTCACTCTGGACGCCGGCTTCAGTGCTGACTCCGCCATTGCCTTCCTCCGCCTTTCGGCACAACGGCCGTCGTCCTCGGGTCCCCGCGGCCGACATGATCCGCGAATGATGGTCGTGCCAGCGCAGCCCTGTCAAGATCTTTGCACCACTGGTGCATGTTGTGATACGCGCCCGCTTCGGCCACGGATCGGCCCGTGCCCTCCCGAAGGCTCGGCTTTGAGTTGCCATTGCACCAGCAGTGCATATACTGCTACGCTTCGACCACGCAACCGCGACCCCGGGAGTCCGCCACCTTGTCTACCAACGTTGCCGAGAGCCAAGGCCGAGACGGCGTCGTTCGACGGAACGCCCGCTCTCAGACCGTGGAGAAGGCCCTCCAGTTGCTCGCCGTCGTCGCCGAGGAATCGGAGCCGCTGTCACTTGTCGCGCTGAGCCGCGCTGCCAACCTCGACAAGACGACGACCCACCGACTGGCGACATCCCTCACGCGCTTCGGCCTGCTGCGGTTCGACCCGACTGACCGCTCGTACTCGCTCGGGATGCGGCTCGTCGAGCTGGGACAGCGGGCAATCGGGCAGCTCAGCCTGCCGAACCTGGCGCGGCCTTTCTTGGAGCAGGTCGCGGAGCTCTCCAAGGAGGTCGCCAACCTCGGGATCTACGACGACGGCAAGGTCGTTTTCGTCGACCAGGTCCAGAGCCCGCAGCCGGTCATGATCCGGGCCCGTGTCGGGACGCGGGTCCCCCTTCACTGCACCTCGTCGGGCAAGGTCCTCCTCGCCATGGGGGCAGAGGCGTGGCTCCAGCGTGCGCTCGACGAGGGACTTGATCCGTACACGCCCAACACCATCGTCGCGCCTGACGAGCTGAAGGAGCATCTCGGCCGGATCCAGCGCCTCGGCTACGCGATCGACGACGAGGAGCACCGGCTCGGGATCCGATGTGTTGCGGCACCGATCCGAGATCACTCAGGCCTCGCTGTCGCGAGCGTAAGCATCGCGGGTCCAGCCTTCCGCCTCTCCCGGGAGCGGCTCGGCGCGCTCGTCGGGCCGCTGCAGGAGGCATGCCTCGAACTGTCCGTCAAGCTCGGCTACCCGTCAGAGCCGACGGCGCATCGGGCGGCCAGTGGCGGCGGCTGAGCGCCCAACTCGGGCGGGCGTCGGGACCGCAACCGTCGAAGCTCCCGCGCCGGTGCGGCCGACGGCCGGGGGTACGACCGAGCTCGGGCGGAGCGACCGAGCCCAACCTCTTCACGGGATCCTTCCCGCGCTGGTGACGCCATTCCGCCGAGGTGAGGTCGACCGGGAGGCGTGTCGGCGCCTGATCGATCACGTCGTCGCTGGCGGCGTCGATGGTGTCCTCGTGCTGGGGTCATCGGGCGAAGGAGCAGCGTTGACCCCGCGCATGCGTCGGATTGTCGTGGACGCCGTGGCGGGTGCCCTCGGGGGGCGGCGTCCTTTCGTCGTGGGGGTCATTACCTCCAGCGTCGCCGCGGCGATCGAAGACGTGCGGCATGCCGCTCGCGCTGGTGCCTGCGCCGCCCTCGTGGCGCCACCGCACTACGGCTCGGTAGACAACGAAGGCGCGCTGTCCTTCTATCGGACCCTCGCGGCACGGGTCCAGCTACCGATTCTCGCCTACAACATCCCCGCATTCACCCACGTGACGATTCGGCCGGAAGTCGTGGAGATCCTCGGCCGCGAGGGCACGATCGCCGGCATCAAGGACAGCAGCCGCGACTTCGACTACTTCCAAGAGGTCGTCGCCCGGCTCCGGGACGTATCTGCATTCTGCGCCCTGACGGGGACCGACAGCCTACTCGTGCCGGCCCAGCTGTCCGGGGCGCACGGCGGCATCACGGTAGGGGCGAATCTCGTCCCGGAGTGGTGTGTCAACGCATGGTCGGCCGCGACCGAAGGGCGCTGGCCGGACGCCCGACGGTGGCAGGAGCGCCTCGTCCGCCTCGGGGTCGCGATCCGACGGGGGACCTTTCCCGCTGGCATGAAGGCGGCACTGGCCCTCCGGGGCGTGTGCAGCAGCGAGCTGGCGGTCCCGGGTCGGGCGCTCGGCAGCGACGAGCAAGCGCAGCTGAAGGCACAGCTCGTGGATCTCGGGGTCCTGCCCGGTACTGGTTGACCGGAGGCAGGGCTGACGGCAGCAATCGCGGAGGGATGGCACATGGACAGGATCCTCGCCCACCGGTCCGGCGACGATGTCGCGGTGGCCGTTGACGACATCGCTGCCGGCGAGGAGGTGAATGGGCGATGTCTCGAAGGCGGTGACCGGATCAGCGTGCGGGCTCGTGACGATGTGCCTCTCGGGCACAAGATCGCGCTGAACGACCGTCCTGTCGGGTCGGAGATCGTCGAATACGGGGTCGCGATCGGTGAGGCGACGATCGACGTCCAGGCCGGCGACCATGTCCATGTCCACAACCTGGGCAGCATCCGCTGGCGCTCCTCACAGCGCCCGGCTCCAGCCGCAGCATCGCAGCGCTGAGGACGTCATGAACCATCGAACCGTACAGGCCTACCAGCGCGCGGACGGGAGCTGGGGCATCCGGAACCACGTCGTCATCCTGCCCGTCGACGACCTCTCGAATGCGGCTGCCGAGCACGCCGCCGCGCTCGTGCCGGGGACGCTTGCCCTGCCGCATCCGTACGGGCGCCTCCAGTTCGGGGAGGACCTGGACCTCCACTTCCGGACCCTCATCGGGACGGGGGCCAATCCCAACGTCGCGGCCGTCATCGTGATCGGGATCGAGGAGCAGTGGACCGAGCGGGTCGTCGCCGGCATCAGGACGACTGGCAAGCCCGTGGCCGGATTCTCGATCGAAGGCAATGGCGACTTCCGGACGATCGAGGCAGCCGCCCGGACGACTCAACGATTCCTGCAGGACGCGAGCGAGCTGCGACGCGAGCCGACCGAGCTTGCCGCTCTCACCGTCAGCGTCAAGTGCGGGGAATCGGACACGACCTCGGGGCTCGCCTCCAACCCCGCGGTCGGCGTCGTCGTTGACTGGCTCGATGCGAACGGCGGGCGCATCTACTTCGGTGAGACCTCGGAGATCACGGGCGCGGAGCAGATCGTTGCCGAGCGAGCCCTCGAACCTTCAGTTGGCGCTGCTTTCCTCGACACTCACCGGCGATACGTGGAGTTCATCGAAGCCCAAGGCGTCAGTCTCCTCGGCTCCCAACCGACCGAAGGCAACATCAAGGGCGGGCTCACGACGATCGAGGAGAAGGCGCTCGGGAACGTCGAGAAGATCGGGCGCAAGGCCTCCGTCGCGGGCGTCCTTCGACCGGCCACGACGCCGGCCGCCGCCGCGCGCGGCCTCTACTTCATGGATACGTCATCGGCGGCCGCGGAATGCGTCACGCTCTTTGGCGCCGCCGGGGCGGCTCTTCACCTGTTCACGACCGGTCAGGGCAACATCATCGGTAACCCGATCCTGCCGGTCGTGAAGATCACGGCGAATCCCCGGACGGCATCGTCAATGGCCGAGCACGTCGACGTCGATATCAGCGCCGTTCTCACCGGTGCGATGTCGCTCGAGGAAGCCGGCCAGGCCATCCTGGGGATAATGCATCGGGTGGCCAACGGCCGCCTGACGGCCGCCGAGGCCCTCGGCCATCGGGAGTTCGTGCTGACCCGTCTCCATCTGACGGCCTGATGCAGCGTCGGAGCCGCACGGTCCGCGACACCTCAGGGACCGTGCAGGAGCCTCTCCGCGGTCCGCGCGCCGACCCGGCGAGCCCACGCGACGAGCTCGGCGCGCAGACTCTCCTCAAGCTGGACCGTTCCCTCGAGGGCAAGTCGACGTTCGCCCCCCGGGACGCGGCCGCCCGACGCCGTCGTCGCCGCCCGAAGGCGCTCGAGGCGGCTGACGGCGTCGCCGTCGAGGTCGACGGCGTCGGGGCGCAGGACGAGCACGAGGTGGGATACCCGCTGGGCTTGGGCGCCGTGCTCGACGGAGAAAGGATCGATGACATCAAGGCTGAGGCCCGGACCGACGAGCCCGGTCAGGGCCTCGAAGAGGTAGCCGAGGGCAAACCCTTTCGGCCCGCCGATGGGAGCGATCATGCCGGCCAGCGCCGCGACCGGATCCGTCGTCGGCTCGCCGCGCGCGTCGAAGGCCCGCCCGGCCTCGAGTGGCTCGCCGGCCCGCGCATGTCGCGCGATCTGGCCTCTCGTGATGGCACCGAGGGCCATGTCGACGACGGGCCCGTGGCCGAGCGGCGCGGCCGTACCCGCCACGGGACTCGTGCTGAGCAGTGGCTGGCCGCCCTCGGGAGCCGGGATGGCGGCCGGACCGTTGCTCAAGACCATGCCGGCGGCGCCGGCCGCTCGAATTCGCGCGGCGTACACGCCCAGGGCGCCGCAATGGCTGGAATTGCCGATCGCTGCCACGGCCACGCCCTGGGTCCTGGCGAGCTGCACTGCGACGTCGACCGCGTGCCAGACCTGCCAGTGGCCAAGACCAGCCTCGCCGTCGAACGCCACAACCGCGCCGGCCCGTCGAACGTCGCGCAGCCGTGCGCCGACGTTGATGCCACCGGCCTCGATCCGCTGCAGGTACGACGGCATCCGCAAGATGCCATGCGAGGCGATCCCCCAGACGTCCGCGAGGACGATCGCTCGCGCACTGATTCGCGCGCGGTCGACGGGAATACCCGTCGCCACCAGCAGGTCGGCGACGGCGGCGGCCGCGTCGCCGGTCCCGACGGTCCCGGCCCGGTCGTTGGCCGCGGCGCCTGTCATCTGGCGTTGGCGGTACGGCCGGCCGGGGCGCGCGCCGGGAGACCTCGGAGAACGCGGTCCAACTCCTCTGCGAGTGCCGAGGTGACGCGCTCCTGGGCTGCTTCCGTCAGCCCCCCGACGTGCGGCGTGAGGATGACGCGATCGAGTCCGGCGAACACGCCGACCCCCGATGGCTCCGTGGTTCGGACATCGAGCGCAGCGCCACCGAGATGGCCGCGTCGAATGGCCGCGGCAACCGCCTCCTCGTCCAGGGTCTCGCCCCGCGAGACGTTGATGAGCAGGGCACCCTTGCGCATCCCGGTGATGAAGCCCTCGTCGACCAGGTTGCGGGTGGACGTGTCGAGGGCCACGTGAATCGAGAGCACATCCGCCGCGCGTCGGAGCTCGTTCAGCCCCAACCTCCGAATCCCGGCGGCGTCGAGGCGCGGATCGCCGGCCCGGACGAAGGGGTCGTACCCGACGACGTCCATGCCGATGCCCCGAGCCAGCTCACCGGTCGCGAGCCCGGTTCGCCCGAGCCCGACAAGTCCCCAGGCGCGTCCGGCGAGCTCGAGGCCGGGCGACCGGTCCCATCCACCGTGCCGCACGTCTCGGTCGAGATCGACGATCCTGCGCGCCAGCGCGATCGCCAGACCCAGGGCGAGCTCGGCAACGCTTCGAGCGTTCTCACCTCCCACCGCGGCGACCACGACGATCCCGAGCTCGTCGGCGGCCGCCACATCGACGTTGTCCAGCCCGGCACCCGCGCGAGCGACCACCACCAGGTCGGGTCCGGACTCCAGCAGCAGGCGGTCCACCTGCGTCCGATTTCGAACCACCAGCGCTCGGACCCCCTGGAGCCGCCTCCGCAGCGCTCCGGGATCCATCCACAGGTCCTCATCCCGCTCGATCCGGAAACGGGGGGCGAGAGCATCCAGGGCGGGCCCGCGGACGTCCTCTGCGACGAGGATGTCGGTGCGCGTCCCGGCCGCGTCCCTGCGGCGGCCCGACATCGATGTCATTCGGGCGCGTCCGGGATCGTCCACGGGTCGTCAGATCGAAGTATTCCGGCGGCTCGTCGCACCGAGTCCATGTGCTCGACGACGCGCGCGACCGCGAGTTCGGCATCGCCCCGCTCGATCGCCTCGGCGATCTGGCGGTGCTGCTCCCACGATCGCTGCCGTTGGCCCGGGACGAGCAACGAGCGCGTCCGGACGATCTCGAGGACCTGCATCAGCCGGCGCATCATCTGCTCGAGCACGAGGTTGCCGCTGATCTCGGCGATCCGCAGATGGAATTCGGTATCGAGCTCCGCGAGTCCGGCCGGATCGGTCCCTTCCTCGAAGGCGGGACGGCGCATCCGTCCGATGAACGGCCGAAGGCCGGAACGGAGGACCGCGGGCTGCGCGCGCGCGGCGCGCGCCGCGGCTCGCGTCTCCAGGAGCGTGCGGAGCTCGAAAAGGTCCTCGAGGGCGCCCTCCGACTCAAACGAGAAGTACGCGAGGTCGTGTAGCCGGCTCGCCGCGTCGTGGTGGGTCACGAATGTGCCGCGCCCTCGTGACGCGTCGACCAGGCCCAGCGCGCGGAGCATCTGGAGGGCCTCGCGGACCGTCACTCGGGAGACTCGGAAGTGAATCGCCAGCTCGCCCTCGCTCGGGAGGCGGTCGCCAATCTGGAGGTGCCCGCTGACGATCGAGTTTCTGAGCTGCTCGGCGACGGCCACGCTGCGACGCGGCTCGTCGAACGACGCCGCGCGCGGGAGCACCGCCGGCTTCTGCCTACGATGGCGCTGGGCAGGCGCAGAGCGGGCGGCAGCGTCGGCGCGGCGAGGCGCGGTCATTCCTGGGTGGTAGGCGGCATCACGAAGACGATGTTGTCATACGTTAATGGCATCCGTCACGTGTGTCCGCAGTCAATGCTGATCAGGTCATGAGCGCCCCAGATAGATTGCTGACAGACAATGCCGGCAGCGTCGGTGGTGATCGCTCGCCGGCCACGGCCTCTCGGCTGCCTGGCGCTGGCGCGGCGGTCGCGCTCGGAATCGTCGCGCTCGGGCTCGCCTCGTTGCTCCCGGGGGCCCCGAGTTCACTTCTCGTCGCTCTCCTCCTCGGAGCGCTTGTCCCGGCGATCGCAGACGCTCCAGCGCGTCGGCTGCAGATCGGCGCGAACGCGATTGGTGGACCAATGCTCCGTGTCGGAATCGTCCTGCTTGGGGCACGTGGCAGCCTGGAGCTTGTCGCAGCCGTGGGGCAAATGGCTGCTGTTGTCGTCCTGGTGACGATGCTTGCCGTCTTCGGCTTCGTGGCGCTCGCCGCGCGACAGGCCCGGATTGCCCCTCCCCTGGCCGTCCTCCTCGCGGTGGGGACCGCCGTGTGCGGCAACTCGGCGATTGCCGCCGCCGCGCCGCTGGTTCGTGCACGCCGCGCCGAGATCGCACTCGCGATCGGGACGGTGACGCTATTCGGAACCGGCGCGCTGCTCGCATACCCCGTCATCGGTCAACTCCTCGGGATGGATGATTCGACCTTCGGGATGTGGGCCGGTGCGGGCGTCCATGACACGTCACAGGTGGTGGCGACAGGCTTTGCCTTCTCCGGCCCGGCTGGTGAGGTCGCGACCATCGTGAAACTGGGTCGCAACGCGCTCATGCTCCCGATCCTTCTCACGCTCGCCATGCTCTGGCACGGTGACGCGTCGCGCCTGGGCGCCGCGAGCACGAGCCTGGTCCTCGTCGGTGGCTATGTCGCGCTGGTCGTCGTCAACACCGCTGGCCTCATTCCGCCCGGCGTGCACGACCTCGCAGCTGTCGCGTCAGCGGCGTTCCTATCGATCGCCATTGCCGCCGTTGGCCTCGGGCTGCGCCTACGCGAGCTTCGACAGCTCGGTGGGTCGGCCGTCGCAATCGGCTTCGGCGCGAGCCTCGTCGGTGGAAGCGTGGCCCTGGGCATGGCCTTGGCGCTCAGCTGATTCTCAAGCCTTCGCCCGGGCCGGACGTCGAAGATCGCCTATCGTTCTGCGCAGGCAGCATCCGACCCCAGCCCTGCCAGAACTGCAAGGCGCTCGCGACACCCGGGCGGGCAAGCGCAAGGTCCGTGGGACCTTCGAGGTGCCACATTCTCGGCGCGTCGTTTGAGGTTCCTACCACGAACGGCGCATTTTCATGCCCGGCGCCGGCAGACCGGCGCGCTCAGCCGGCGGGAGGCGGATCGAGCGCTTCGGGCTCCTGGTCCAGGCCGAGGCGGACGGCGAGCGTCGCGGCTTCGGTTCGCGAGGCCACCCCGAGCTTGCCCAGGATGTTCGAGACGTGGACGCCCGCGGTGCTGTCGCTGATGAAGAGGGACTCGGCGATCCGGCGGTTCGTGTAGCCGGCCGCCAGCAGCACCAGGACCTCGCGTTCGCGCTTCGTCAGGCCGTACGGGTCAGGGACGGGCGGCGGCGCTGGCACGGCGGCAGCCGCGTCTGGCAACGCGATCCTGAACCGCCGAGCTGCCCGTTCGAGCTGGTCGGCGAGAATCCCCGACTCGATCCGGAGGGCGATCGCATGCGCCCCCTGCAGCGCGTCGGCCGCCGCGGCGGGTCCGTGCATCGCCGCCCGCGCCTCGGCCTCCCGCCACAGCAGGTAGGCGGCCAGGAACGGTCGCTCGGCGACGTTCGTTCGAGCTCGTAGGTCGGCCCACCGCTCGGGATCGTCCTCGCCCGAACCGCGACGACGCTCCGCCTCGCACAGGTCCAGCCGCCATTCGATCTCGCGGCGGGCGATCGGCCCAGGCGTGCTCAGCCGGACGATCGCTCGATGAAACGCCTCGAGGAAGGCATCGGCCGCCCGGAGGGCATCGTCCCGGGCCTCCTGGTCCCGACGGGCCGCGGCGTTGATCGCCACCTCGGCGGCCGCGGCGATGGCGGCCGACACGAGCGGCCCCAGGAGGAGGGCGTCATCGCGTTCGCCGAGGCGCTCGAACCCGGCCCGGGCCCGCTCCAGCGCCTCGTCCGGGCTCCCGGACCAGAGCGCGATCTCGACGCCGATCAGCGCGTGGCTGATCGTGTACTGGGCGTCGGCGAGGTTCAGGAACTTGGTTCGGGCGATCTCGAGGTAGGTAGCAGCGCGACCGAGGTCTCCCAGACGCATGGCCGCGTCGGCCAGGGTCCCGTGGACGTGACCCGAGGCGATGCTCGGCAACGACATGTCGAGGAGCGGACGGAGCAGATCGTCGGCCTCGCGGTACCGGCCGAGCTGGATGAGCAGCGTCGCGGAGTTCACCTCGATGGCGGCGGTGAACATCGTCGTCCCCGCGCCACGGGCGTCAAGGATCGCCAGGCCTTCCGTGTTCGCGGCAAGCGCCTCCTCGAGCCGGCCCGCTGATTCGAGGACCGTGGCGTGGTTGCCATGGGCACGAAGCACGACCCAGGGATCGTCGAGCTGGCCTGCGAGCTCGCAGGCCCGGAGCGCCGTCTCGAGGCCGGCTTCGACGTCACCCGTCTGGACCCGCGCGATCGAGAGCGTCGCGAGGGCGTTGGCTTCGATCATCATCGGATCGAGGTCGTCCGAGGCCGGGTCCTCGCCACCTGCGTCGCGTTCCGCAACGCGCGCCTCCTCGATCGCCTGCTCCGCCAGCGGCAGCGAGTCTGTCGACCGACCGGCGAGCATGAGGTTCGCGGCCAGCCGCTCCAGCATCCGGGCGCGCAGACGCGTCGCAGGCCCGCCTTCCAGGAGCCGGAGCGCCTCCTCGAGCGTGGAGATTGACGTCTCGGTGTCACCGGCCTGCTGGGCGGCGACGGCGAGGCGCAGCCTCACCCGGGCTCGCCGCGTCAGCGAGGCGGCCCTGTCCGCGTAGGCGATCGCGTCGCGGCATCGGCGCAGGGCCCGAGCCGGGTCGCCGCCCAGGGATGCGGTATCACCGGCCGCCTCCAGCAGCGAGCCCAGGTCTCGATCCCGGGGCCGGGCATCGACTGGAGCCACGTCCCACAGCTCGACGGCTTTCTCGTACAGCCGGGCAGCTTCCCCGTACGCGTACCGCGCAGCGATCGCATCGGCGGCCTCGATCACCGCCGGCAGCGCGTGGGCGGCCTCTCGGGCCTCGAGCCAGTGATGCGCGATCTCGACCAGCCTGGAAGAGCGGTCGGCCACCGCTTGCGTGGTGCCCGCGGCCAGCGCCCGCGCGTAGGCCGCGTGCGTTCGCCGCCGCTCCGCTGGCGGGAGCTCTCCGTAGATTGCCTCCGGAACGAGCGCGTGACGGAAGCGGTAGCGGTCGGCCTCTCCGTTCCCCCCGACCAGCAGGAGTTGCGCGGTGAGCAATTCGCGCAGTGGCAGCGTGAACTCCGCGCCCGCCAGCCCCGAGACCTCGGCGAGCACGTCGTGGTCCACCTCGGCGCCGGCAACGGCGGCCACCTCGGCGAGATGCGCCGCGGCCTCGCTGACCATGGCGAGCCGGACAAGCAGGACGTCACGCAGGTTGTCCGGCAGGAGGCTCGAGTCATCGCCGGACGCCGCTAGCAGCTCCTCGGCGAAGAAGGCGTTGCCCTCGGATCGCTGTTCGATGGAACGCAGTAAGGTTGCCGAGGGCGGCTCACCGAGGATCGCGGTCAGCAGCTCACGGAGCTCGTCGCGTTCGAACCGACGGAGCGTCAGCCGCTGCACGCCAGGCAGTCGCTCCACCTCCGCCAGCCAGGGCAGCAGCGGATGCCGCCGATGCAGCTCGTCGACCCGGAATGTCACGATCGTGAGGATCGGCTCGTCGCGCGCTGTTCGGGCCAGGTAGGTCAGGAGGTCCCGGGTGGAGCGATCCGCCCAGTGGGCGTCCTCGATCACGAGGGCGACGGGCGTCTCTCGTGCGAGACCGCTGAGGAGCGTTCGGACGGTCTGGAAGGCGCGGATGCGGAGCCACTCCGGCTGACCGCCGATCGGAAGATCGACCTCGCCGTGGCGGACCAGCTCCGGAACGAGCCTGGCGAGGTCATGCAGGAGTGGACCGGCAGCGCCCTCCAGCCGCTCCGGGGGCACATCTCGCGCCAGGCCCCTGATGGCTTCGATGACCGGCCCGAACGGCAGCCCGTCCTCGCCGAGGGCAATGGCCCCGCCGCTGAGACACAACCAGCCCTGGTCTCGCAGGCGCTCGACGACCTCGGCCACGAGGCGGCTCTTGCCCACCCCCGCCTCGCCGCCGAGCAGGACGAACGACGGCTGGCCACGGCGTGCGGCGTCGGCCGCGGCGAGCAGATCGCTCAGCTGCTCCGTCCGGGCGATGAACACCGGGCTCGAAAGGCGCCGGGCCATGGTGGTCCGGATGATACGGGTCCCCTTTCCCGTGTCCGTTCCCCAGGCCCGGCGCTGGGACGAAGCCACCCTGCCGATCAGATCCCCGTGCGCCCGAAGCCGAGGACTCGGGTGATCGCCACCACTGGTCCGACGAGGGCCGCGCGTCGGCCGGTGAGAGCCTTGACACGCGGGCGGCTGGCCGAGACGGGCTTCAGCTCCGCCCTGGCCTCGCGGGCCTCGCGCTCCTGGGCGTTCTGGGTGATCTTGCGGCGGATCTCCTGCTCGTGCAGCTGCAGGTGCATGTACGGGTCGCGATACATCTCGTGTGCCCCTTCCTTCCGCTGTCGGCTGTCGTTGCCATCGGCTCAGATCGAGCGACCTCATTGAGCCTCGCGGGGTGCCAGCGCCACATCGAGCGATCGGGGGATTCCGGATCCGCGGCGACCTTCATTTCGCGCACCGAAGCGGCGGCGAGCCTTTATGAGCGGAGCCGCCTGCCTTTACGAGCCTGATCCTTCCCGCGAGGCGGCGAGCCCTTGGCCGGTCACGCGCTCGCTGACGCGATCCCTGAATGCCTGCCCGTAGTGAGTCGCGCGATCGAGCGCCGAGCGGTACGCGCGCTGGGCGGACGCCTGGTCGCCCATCCGCGCACGCAGGTCGCCCAGGTGCAGCCAGCCGTAGGCGAAGTCGGCTTCGAGCTCGACGGCAATCTCGAGCTCGGCGATGGCGGCGGAGAGCTCGCCGCGGGTCTCGAGGGCGTCGGCGAGGGAGTCCCGAGCACTGGGGTTGTCTGGATCGCGGGAAACGTAGTCACGGAGGGTCGCCACGCCCTCATCGCTCCGCCCGAGTGCAATGAGCGCTGCCCCAAGGTGGTTGCGCGCAGGATTGAAGGCTGGCTGGTCGGCGAGCAACTCGTCGAGCACCACGACTGCCTCGGCGTGCCGGCCGAGGTCGAACAGCGCAATCCCATGGAGGTGTCGCGCGTACGGATCATCGACGTGACCGCCGAGGAACTCGAGGATGTTCGATCGCGCTGCGTCGTGGTCGGCGCGGGCCGAGGCGGCGAGGGACAGGGCAATGGCCCGCTCCGCAGGGTCGGCATCGGCGACCAGCTGGTCGACGACCTCGAGCATCGGGGCCGGGTCATGGAACAGCAGCCGCTGCAGGAACGACCGGTATCCGGCGACGATCGCGCTGGCGCGCCATCCGTCGACGGGAGCCTGGAACATGATCGCTGTTCGTTCGAAGACGGTCCGGTGGAACTCGAGCCGTGCTCGCGCGAAGGCTTCGCGCGCCGGCGCCTTGAGCGTGGGAGGCAGGTACCCATCGGGGACGTGGATGCCGGTCATCCCGCGAGACTAGGCACTTCTACGCGCGCCGGTTGAGCGCCGCCAGCCAGGCGTCGCGGTCCAGGGGGCTCGGGCCCGAGCGCGGCCGAACCGGCGGGTTCTCGCCCACGGGCTGGTAGCCCCCTGCCCGCCACTCGAGGATCCCCTCCCCCATCGAGAGGCCCGGCAGCTGGTGCTGCAGCGCTCGAAGGCGGGCGACGGGCAGCACGGCGCCGGCACGGGTCAGGCCGTTGGCCGAAAACTGGCCTCGAACCCGACCGCCCAACCTGCCGCGCGCCGAGAGCACGCCCTGGGCCGTCGAAGCCGGCATCTCGAGCGATAGCTCCGCCAGCGGCTCGCAGACCCAGGTCCCGGCTCGGTCGAGCGCGGTCATCAGCACGAGCTGGGTCAGCCGCCGGAAGTCGGCCGGCGAGGTGATCGGCGCGCCGTAGCCGCAATCGGTCATCGTGACCCGACAGTCGGTCACCTGCCAGCCGGACAGGCCTTCGGCGAGGGCCTCGTGGACGTATGTCGCCATCTGGCGCTCGAACGTCTCGACAGTGTGGAACAGGTAGAGCGGCACCAGCCGGACCTCGACCTCGCTTCGAAATTCGACTCCCGAGCCGGGCGGGGCCGGCTCGATCCTCAGAGCGAGAGTCGCCCGAAATGGATTGGTGCTGAGCGGCGAGCTTCGCCCGGTGATGTTCGTCTTGGTCGGGGCCGAGATGACCTCCTCCGCCTCGCCGACCCGCGCCGGCCGCTCGATGCAGACCGTGGTGGTCTCGCGGAAGTCGGCGCTGATGCCATAGTCGCGCTCCAGGGTCGCGGCGATGACCTCCTTCTGGACCTCGCCATAGAGCGAGACGGCGATCTCGCCCCGCCCGTCCTGGCGGACGTCGATGAGCGGGTCCTGCTCGGCCAGCTGGGCCAGCGCCGCCCGGAGCGAGCCCTGCTGCTCGGGAGCCCGGGCCGCGACGACGGCCTCGAGCGCGGGGCGCGGGAAGCGGGTCGCGACGTCCTGGCCCGGCGGCGGCTCGCCGATCGCG
>VEOW01000097.1 GCA_012026785.1 Chloroflexota bacterium
CGACCCAGGTCCTCGCCGTCCCGACCGCGGCCGCGGCGCATCCCGCTCTCGCGAAGCCGCGCGATCGTTCGAAGGTCCCGCTCGTCGGGCCCGCGCGGCCCCCGATTCGACGGACGGTCGCGATCGGCCTCGGGGTGGCGCTCGTGGTCCTGCTGGCCACGGCCGCCTGGGCCGCGATCTTCGTGCTGCCCTCGGCGACGATCACCCTCGCACCACGTGCCGAGGACGCCGGCCCGGTCGAATTGACCGTCGAGGCCCGACCCGACGTCGCCGCGCCCGACGCGGAGGCGCTCCTCATCCCCGCCGAGCACTTCACCTTCGAGCTCGAAGCCAGCGACACCTTCCCGGCGACGGGAGTCAAGGTGACCGAGACGAAGGCCACCGGCTCGGTGACATTCTCGAACTTCGACACCGGGCGCGGGGTGGTCATCCCGGCCGGGACGATCGTTCGAACGGAGGGCAAACCGGACGAACGGATCGAATTCGCGACGGTCGCCGACGTGACGCTGCCGAGGGCCACGTTCGATTTCACCCCGCCCTTCCCGGTTCACCCATCGACCGGCAGTGTCGGGATCGAGGCGCTCGTCGCCGGGGAGTCCGGCAACGTGGGCAACAACACGATCGTCGAGATCGAGAAGGGCGGCCGGAACCTGTTCGTGACGAATCCCGACGCCACGACCGGCGGCAGCCGGACCGAATCGCCGCAGGTCAGCCAGGCCGACGTCGACGCCGCCCTGGCCGCGCTCGAGGACCAGCTGGGTTCGAGCCTCGAAGCCGTCGTCGCCGACCCGCCGAACGTCCCGCCCGGCACCCGGCTGTTCGCCGAGACCGGGGTGGTGGGGGAGTCGACCCCGACCGTCGATCCCGAGTCGCTCGTCGGGACCGAGGCCGCCGAGTTCGAGCTCGGGCTGACGGCCACCGGAACCGTCCTCGGCGTCGACCCGGCTCCGCTCGAGGCCCTCGCGCAGGAGCGCCTCGCGGACCGGACCCCGGACGGCTGGCAGGTCGCCGACGGTTCGATCGAGGTCACCGTCGGCGAGCCCTCGGTGTTCGGGGAAAGCGTCAGCTTCCCGGTCACGGTGCGAGCGACCCAGGTTCGGATGGTCGATCGGGAGACCGTGATCGCGGAGGCCCGGGGCCTGCTGCTGGCCGAGGCCCGGGCCCGACTGGAGGCGTACGGGGACGTCGAGATCAGCCTCTGGCCGGACTGGGTCACGAACGTGCCCGACGATCCGTCGAAGGTGACCGTGACGATCCTCGAACCACGTCCCGCGGCCAGCCCCACGCCGAGCCCCCGCTCGTGACGATCCTCGGCATCGACTTCGGGGCGCGCCGGATCGGGCTGGCGGTCGCCGATCGCGGCGACCTGTCCGCCCGGCCGCTGGCCACGATCCCGCGCGATCGGCGTGGCGACCCCGCCCGTGATGCCGAGGCGCTGGCCCGAATCATCGCCGAGCGGCGGGTGACCGAGCTCGTCGTCGGCCTGCCGCTGGAGGCAAGCGGGGTCGAAGGTCCGATGGCCGTGGCGGCCCGCGCCTGGGCGAGCGCGATCGCCGAGCGGCTCGGACTGCCGGTCACGATGCGCGACGAGCGCCTCACCAGCCACCTCGCCGAGTCCCGCCTCGGCCCGATGCCGCGCGGCCGCTCCGGTGGGCCGCCGTCACGAACTCAGCGAGACCGGTATCGTGAAAAGGTGGACCGCGAGGCAGCGACGATCATCCTGCAGGACGAGCTGGACGCCCGACGGGCGGCGGCGACCGCTGCTGCCGGGCAAGCGAAGCGCGCGTGAGCATCCGCGGCGGCCGCTCCCCGCGCGAGCCGGAGATGCCGGTCTGGCGCGCGTCCGACGGCCGCGGCGCGCCGGCGGTCTACCGCCGGCGTCGCGACGCCGGGGGCGGCTTCCGGCTGCCGGGCTGGGTCCGCTTCCTGCTGTTCACCGGCGTCCTGGCCGGGATCGTGCTGATAGCGTTCCTGACGGCCCTCCGGCCGGTGCTGCGGGCCGGCGTCGTCGGCTGGGCCTGGGACAACCCCGGAACGATCACCCAGATCCCGCTGGTCGCGGACCTCGTCCGCGAGGACCTCGGCGCCGATCTCACGGCCCCGGCCGGGACCGATCCGACCGAGAAGGTCTTCACCGTCAATCCCGGCGACTCGATCTTCGAGCTGGCACCGCGGCTCCGCGAGGCGGGCTTCGTCACCAGCGAGCGGGTCTTCCTGTACACCGCGCTCCAGGAGCAGCTGCAACCGAAGCTGACCGCGGGCACGTTCCTCCTGCGCGCGAACATGACGCCACAGGAGGTCGTCGAGGCGCTCGTCGACGCCAAGGTCACGTATACGACCCTCGACGTGACCTTCCGGGAGGGGCTCCGGATCGAGCAGATGACGGCCTTGCTCCAGACGCTCGAGACCGGCGTGGACCCGGCCGAGTTCTACGAGCTCGCGACGCAGCCACCGGCCGAGCTGCTGGCCGACTACGCCTGGCTGGAGCTGCCCGAGGGCGCCAGCCTCGAGGGCTTCCTGATGCCGGCGACCTACAAGCTCGTGACGTCCTCGAACGGCGGGCCGCACCGGGTCTCGACGGCCGAGGACCTGATCCGGGCGATGCTCGACCACTTCGAGACGACTGTGGGCGTGGACCGGATCAACGTGCCCAAGGACCGGGGTATGACCTTCTTCCAGATCATCACGCTCGCCTCGATCGTGGAGCACGAGGCGGCGCTCGACGAGGAGCGGGCGCTGATCGCCGGCGTCTACCAGAACCGCCTCGATGGGCTGAAGGGCGTGGCGAGGATTCTCAACGCCGACCCGACGGTCAAGTACGCGACCGACACGATGGCCCTGCGCGATTTGCCGTTCGAGGAGTGGAAGGACTTCTTCTTCTGGGACCTGCCGGGAGGCCCGCTGGCCGATGTGAAGGTCTCGAAGGACCTGCAGGGCTTCCAGACCTACCAGACCGCCGGGCTCATCCCGGGTCCGATCTCGACCGCCAGCCTGGCATCGATCGATGCGGCCCTGAGTCCCGACACCGAGGACGGCTACCTGTACTTCGTGCTCATCCCGGAGACGAAGGAGCACGCTTTCGCCAAGACGCTCAAGGAGCACAACGCCAACCTCAGGAAGTACGGCTACCGATGACGATCAACACACCCGGCGCCGCCAAACTGCAGCGCCTCGGGCCTTCCGCCTGGCCCCATCCCGCAGACTTCGCAGCTCCACCATCCCGCACGGAGCGCGAGCGGTGGAGCGAGGCAGATCGGGCGGCCCGGCCCGAGCGCCTGGCCCGGCTTCGAGCGCGGATGGCGCAGGAGCGGGTCGACGGCTACTTCGGCCTGCGCTGGGAGCACATGCGCTACCTCACCGGCCTGCCGTTCGACGAGAGCGAGGTCACCGGCTCCGGGGACGCGGGGAAGTTCCTCGTCACGCTGGAGGAACTGTTCGTCCTGGCCGATTCGCGCTACACGATTGCCGTATCGCGCCACGCCCCCGAGGCCCGGCTCTTCGAGATCGAGCGCCAGCTGACCGAGCACTGGGCAGACCTCGTGGCCGCAGCAGGCGTGCGGCGCGTCGGGGTCGAGGCGATGTCCATCCCGCACATCACCTGGGAGAAGCTCGCGGCCGCAGCGCCGGGCTTGGAGCTCGTTCCGATCGAGGGCTGGGTCGAGGCGCAGCGGCAGCTCAAGGACCCGGTCGAGCTGGAGCGGGTCGCGGCCGCCTCGGCGGTCGCCGATCGGGCCCTGGCGTCGCTGCTCCCGTCGATCCGCCCGGGCGTGACCGAGCGCGAGCTGGCGATGGACCTCGAATGGCGGATGCGGACCGGCGGCGCCGAGCGGCTGGCCTTCGACGTGGCCTGCCTCGCCGGCCCGGAGGCGGCCCTGCCGCACGGCTCGCCGGGGGACCGGCCGGTCCTAGCGGGTGCCGTCCTGCTGTTCGACTTCGGGGCCCAGGTCGAGGGCTATCGCAGCGACATGACCCGGACGCTGTTCGTCGGGGAGCCGACCGAGCGCGACCTCGGCGTGTACGAGACCGTGGCGGGGGCGCAGGACGTCGTGTTCGCGACGCTCGATGGGGCGGTCGCGACAGCCCAGGGCGGCGCGCCGCTGCCGACCGGGCCGTCGCTGGACGGCCTGGCCCGCTCGTTCATCGAGGCCGACGGCCGCTGGCCGGCCTACGGGCACGGCCTGGGCCACGGCATCGGACTCGCCGTGCACGAGCTGCCGGGCCTCGGCCGCCGCTCACCCGACGAGCCGCTGCCGCGCCGAACCGTCTTCTCGGTGGAGCCGGGCATCTACCTCGAGGGCGAGACGGGCGTTCGAATCGAGGACCTCGTCGTCATCGACGTCGCCCGCGGCCGCGCCGACCGGGTCACCCTCTTCCCGCGCGACGTGGTCATCGTCGGCGTCTGAGGCCGTCTCGGCGCCACCCCGCTTCCCCATTTCCCATCAGATGCCCGTCTCGCATACATCGCAACGGGCGTTTCCCCTCACCTGCGCGCCAGGGAGGCGGCTGAGGGAAGATCGTGGCCCAGGACCGGCATCTGGGCGCCACAGTGCTCGCCAGACGGACATTTGAGAGGACCCGCGCCGCCAGGGAGAAGCGTCACCGCCGCGATGACCCCGGTGGTGACGCCGCGAGGGTCGCCGTTCGCGGAGCGAGCGATGGAAACTCTCCAATGCTCACTGGGGGCACGTTGGAGACGATCGGCGGCGTGCAGTGAGGCGCCCGCAGGTTCGTTCATCCCGGCTCGTGCGGGGCACGGGATGAATGTCCGTTTGCCGTGCCCCTGATCCGCTCCCAGACGTGTCCAACGCGCCTGGGGTGGGCATAGGAGACGAACGCTGCGGCGGCCGAGGCCGGCACCCCTCGGGGCGGGGAGACGGCTCGGCGACAATCGCCACGCCCAACCGAATCCAACCCGCTGGCTGACGCTGCGCCGCGCCGACACAGGGAGCCCACCCGATCCAATGATCAGCACCGGAGACCTTCGCAAGGGAGTGACCATCGAGCTCGACAACGAGCTCTGGCAGATCCTCGACTACCACCACATCAAGATGGGCCGCGGCTCGGCGCAGGTTCGAATCACGCTCCGCAACGTCAAGCGCGGCCAGACCGTCGAGCGCTCCTTCCAGGCCGGCACGAAGTGGCCGCGGGCCCAGCTGGAGAACCGGCCCGTCCAGTTCCTGTACCGCGACGGCGACGACTTCCACTTCATGGACACCGAGAGCTACGACCAGTTCATGCTCCGCGCCGACCAGCTCGGCGACGCGACCCAGTACCTCAAGGACGGCATGACCGTCGACCGGACGGCCTACCAGGGCGAGACAATCGGCATCGAGTTGCCGGTGAGCGTCGATCTGCTCGTGACCTCGAGCGAGCCGGGCTTCGCCGGCGACACCGCCCAGGGCGCTCGAAAGCCGGCCACGCTCGAAACGGGGCTCGTCGTCCAGGTCCCCCTGTTCGTCGGCGAGGGAGACACGATCCGCGTCGACACCCGAACGGGCGAGTACCAAACCCGGGTCTAGCGGCACAGACCCGGAACGACCTCAGAGGCCCGGCAGGCCGCGACCGGTGAGCAGCTCCAGGGCCAGCGCGAACACGACCAGCACGACCAGCAGGACCGGCAGCATCCGGCGCCGCAGCGCCCGCCCGATCTGACCGTCGGCCCGCGCGCCGAGACGCTCGCGGACCTCGACCAGCGGCGCGACGGCCGTCGCGCCATCGGGCACCGCCCCGGCCATCGAGCGGCGGACCAGCGAGGTCGCGATCGAGACCTCGGCCCGCAGCCGATCGTCGCCGTCCGCGGGCACGATCTCACCGGCCGCCGCCGTCATTCCCCCCAGATCGCCGTCCCCGCCGGCCCGCCAGTCGACCAGGTCGCGCAGCGACGCCAATTCGAACCGCTCGACCGGCGTCTCCGCGGGCGCGTCGGCGACGAGCTTCCGAGCTTCGTCGAGTCGCCCCGCCAGCAGCAGGATCTCTGTTCGAAGCGGGACCTCCTCGCGACGAACGGGACGGCGCTCCAGCCACGCCTCCGCCGCCCGTTTCGAGGTCGGGACGCCCTCGCCCGTCAGCTCCCGGGCCCGCGCCAGCTCCCACTCGCCGAGCCAGCTGAAGGCTTCGAATGCCCGCCGGCTCGTCGCCGGCCAAGCCCGGACGTAGCCCTCGGTGCCGACGAGCACCGCGGCGAGAATCGGCACGGCGAAGGTGACCAGTCGTGGCAGGTCGCCCGGCAGCACGAGGTTCACGAGCAGCAGCGTGGCGACGACGGCGATCAGCATCGCCAGCTCGGGCGCCGGGAAGGGCCCGATCCGCGCCGCGTCGCGGATCGCCTCGGCGATGCTGCCGAACGCCCGCGAGCCGGGCTGACCCGGACGGGCTGCCGGGTGAGGCGCCGCCGGCGCAGGATCGCCGCGCCAGGCGAACCACAGGCCGACGGCGAGCCAGATCGCCCCGACGCCGAACCGCGCCGACGCACTCTGCGGATCTACCCCGACGCCGACGAGCGCCAGGGCGACGTACCAGCCCCACAGCAGCGTCCACGGCAAGGCCGCACCGGCAAGCAGCCAGCCGGCCTGGACCCGGCGGCCTCGGCGCGAGCGCGTGACGATCAGGTAGGTGAGCGAGATGAAGATCGGGAGCTGGACGACCAACGGGGCATCGAGGAGCAGCAACGAGCCGAGCGCGAACCCGCCGGTCCCGGCCATCAGATCGGACAGCGTCGTGCCGACTCGACCCGTCCGCCGCCGCTGCACCACCGCGAGGGCGACGATCACGAGGAAGACGATCGGCGCGCCGAGGATGACGAACGCGACGACGTAGAAGGTGGCCGAGTAGGGGTCGATGTCGGTCGGCACGGCGGGCACGATAGTCGATGGAGGGCCGGCGTCACACCCCGTCGGGCACCGTGCCGGTGCCGATCAGCGCCTGGACGGGAAAACCAACACGGCCGTCCGGGCCCACGAATCGTGCCAGCTCCGTCCGCGCCTCCCGGAGGAGACGTTCGAACTGCTCGTCGTCGATCACGTCTGCCAGCGTCCAGCCCCGAATCTCGGTGTGCAGCCAGTCGTCGATTGATTCGAACCTCGCGGTCCCGCGCTGGGGTTCGATGATGACCTTGTCCAGCGAATTGCCCAGCAGGTCGCCGAGCAACACCGGATCGGCCATCGCGAACGGCGCGGTGACCCCCTCGGCGGCCTCGCGCCCAAGCTGCCGCTCGATCAGCGCGGCCAGCTCGGCGTAGCCGGGCGCCGCTTCGATGGAGCTCCAGATGGCGACACCGAGGGCGCCACCGGGCCGGACGACGCGGGCCATCTCGGCGATGCCCTTCGGGCGATCGGCGAAGAACATCAACGCGAACTGGCTCACCGCCCGGTCGAAGGCGCCGTCCTCGAACGGCAACGCCTCCGCGGTGCCGGACACCCATTCGACACGTTCGCTGGCTGCACGGGCCACGGCCAGCATGCCCTCGTTGGGATCGACCCCGGCCACGTGGCCAGCGTCGCCGACGCGCCGGACCGCAGTGCGGGCCAGGACGCCCGTCCCGCATCCGACGTCGAGGACACGATCGCCGGATTCGACGTCGGCGGCGTCGAGGACGGGCTCGGCCCACTGGCCGAACAGCGCCGGCACGAAGAACTGGTCGTAGACGCCGGCGGCAGACGAGACGATCTGCCCCTCCCTCGAGTTGCTCATGGCCACCATCCTGCCCGAGGCACGCAAGCCCGAAATGGCTCCGGGCCTCGTAGCATGTCCAGCCATGGATGACGGGATTCTGATCGTCACCGTCAGCGAGGCCGCCCGGACGATCGCGTCGGGCGTTCGAGCCGACGACCGGCTGCGCGACCTGTGGGTCGAGGGCGAGGTCGGGCGGGTTACGATCTCGAGCGCCGGCCACGCCTACTTCGCGCTGAAGGACGAGCGGGCCCAGCTGCAGTGCGTGTGGTTCCGTGACGACCGGGTTCGAAGCCCCTTTCAGCCGCAGACCGGGCTGCGGGTCGTGGCCCACGGGCGGATCGACGTCTACGAGCCCCAGGGCTCGCTGCAGCTGTACGTCGAGTCGATCCAGCCGAGCGGGGTGGGGGACCTCGCGATCCGGTTCGAGCAGCTCAAGGCGACGCTCGCCGCCGAGGGCCTGTTCGCGGCGGATCGCAAGCGCGCGCTGCCGTCGCGCCCCCGTGTCGTCGCCGTCGTGTCGTCACCGACGGGCGCCGTCTGGAAAGACGTCTGCCACGTCTTCGCGCGCCGCTGGCCGCTCGTTCGAGTCCTCCTCGTCGCGTGCAAGGTCCAGGGCGACGGGTCCGCCGAATCGATCGTCGGCGCCCTCCGACGGGTCGAACGCCACGCGGCTGCCCAGGTGGCGGCGGGCCGGGAGCTCGAAGCCCCCGCGGTCACGATCCTGGCGCGGGGCGGGGGCTCGATGGAAGACCTGTGGTCGTTCAATGACGAGCGGGTCGTTCGAGCCATCGTCGCCCACTCGCTGCCGGTCGTGACCGGGGTCGGGCACGAGGTCGACGTGACCCTCGCTGACTTCGCCGCCGACATGCGGGCCGCCACGCCCTCGGCCGCCGCGGAGCTGGTCGTGCCCGATCGTGCCGAGTACGCGTCGGCCCTCGCCCGCGGCGCCGACCGGATGCGCACCGCTGCATCGCGGGGCGTGATGGCGGCGGGGCGGGAGCTGGCGGCGGAGCGCCGGGTCCTCGATCGGCTCAACCCGGCGGCGCGATTGGCCGCCTCGCGCCAGCTGGCCGGCGACCTCCTGGATCGCGCCTCGAGAGCCATCACGGTCCGGCTGGCGACCGCCTCGTCGGTGGAGGACCGGCTCGCGGCCGCGCTCCCCGCGCTCGCCTCCGCGGCCCTCGGCCGTCGTCGCGCCGCACTCGCAGAATCGGCGGCAGCGCTCGGCGTCCTCGCCCCCCAGGCGACCCTCGACCGGGGTTACGCGATCGTTCGCCGTTCGGCCGACGGTGCGATCGTTCGCGACCCGCTCGACGCCCCGGCCGGCACGCCACTCAACCTGCGGGTCGCCCGCGGCGAGCTCCCGGCGACCGCCTCCGAGTGGGCAGGGGAGTGAGCCGACATGGGCGACCTGCTGTTCATCGTCGTCAGCGCCCTGATCGCCGCCGCGCTGGGCGTCGGACTCGGTATCGTGCTCTCGCGCACGATCATCCAGCGCATTGCCGATCGCGCCATGGGGGACGACGAGGAGCCCGATGACCGAGCCGATTGAGCCGACCGACGGCCTCGACCGTGCCGCCGCGGCCGAGACCCCGATCGAGGCGCTGTCGTTCGACGACGCCCTCGCCGCCCTCCAGCGCACGGTCGCCGAGCTCGAAGCCGGCGGCCAGCCGCTCGAACGCTCGATCGCGCTCTACGAGCGCGGCGTCGCCCTCCATGAGCGTTGTGCCAAGCTCCTGGCCGAGGCCGACCTCAAGGTCCAGCAGCTCGTCACCCGCGCCGGCGGTGCCCTCGAAACGATCGACGTCGCCCCCGAATCCGCCCGCGACACCGAGTGACATCACGCTGAGCGATGACACCGTTGGAGCAATTGGCCTTCTTCGAAGCGCAGGCTCGCGATGCCGTGGAGTATGCGCGCGCGCAGGCCGCTGGCGGAGACCCGTACGCGCTTTTCAACTGGAGCTCGGCGGCCAAGAGCCATTTCATGCGAGCCCTCATCGGCTGGCGAACCGGGCTGCTCGACCCGAAGCCGGACCTCGCTGCTGCTGTCGAGGCCTCCGAGGCAGCCATCCAGTTCATGCGCACGACGGACGTCGGGTTGAACCGTCTACTTTTCGAGCCGATTCCCGGCGCCTACAGTGCGATCCTGGTCGGACGGCCGCGCAGCGAAGCTATCGCGGAAGGCATGCGGAATCTGGCTCCAAGCAGCGGCAAGATCACGCGCGATGCCATCGCGGAAAGCTGGCTCGTGTCCGGGCTGGCGGGCGGTGATCTGGGGGACGGTCCGAGCATCGCTGAAGAGCTAGCACGCGCCAAGCGCAGCGCGCTCTGGGGCCAGACTCTGCGTCTCTACTTCCAGCTCTTGCAGGTCCCTGGAGACGACGGGCCGAAGGCGTGGAGTCTCACCCAACAACTCGTGGAACTCTTCAGTCAGCGACGGCGAAGCGGATACATCTCGGCCGGGCCCGAATACTACGGGGGGGATCTGGACAACGAGATTGTTATCGATTTCCATCTCGCGGCGATCTGGCACGTGCGACGCTGGGATCTTGCCGGTCTCGCCGAAGCGGAACGCGCCCACGTCGTACCTCCGGCCGCGTAGCGATCTTCTCGTGCCGCGCGCCAACTCCCCGGCGTGAGCAAGCGCACTTGCCGAGCGGTGGTGGCTTGATGGCTAGGGTTTCCCTGCGTCGGAGACGGTGGACCCACGATGGGTCTCGCCTCTTCTTGACGTTCCTCGCTCTCGCCGTCATCACGCACGACCTCGCGCAACCCAACCCGACGGTCCTGGCCGACGGGACCCGCACGTACCTGCCCGGCGCGCCGGGGGCGGGGTACGACGAGGCCGGGGTCTGGTCCAGCGGGCTCGTCGGCCAGCACGGCTCGCTCCTCGGCACGGTCTCGCAGACCGGCGTCGTGTCGGCGCTCCGGACGTACGACCCGTACGGCGCCGCCCGACCCGGCTCGGCCGACCCGGCAGGCGTCGGCTTCAGCGGCGAGTGGCGCAGCGCGACCGGCTTGGTCCATCTCCGCTTCCGCGACTACGACCCGGTGCTGGCGCGGTTCATCAGCCGCGACAGCTTCGGCGGCCTCCCGATGGCGCCCCAGACCGCCAACCGCTACGCCTTCGGGGCCGGTAATCCGCTGACCGCGGTCGATCCGTCGGGTCACTTCAATAACCACCTGATCGCCCCCGTCCGCTCGTTCGTGTCCCTGGGCGTCTCGGCCCTCGGTCCGGTCGGCCTCGGCTACGTGACCCTGTCGGGCATCCTGGGCTACGACCCCATCGCCGGCGTCAGCCTGAGCCCCGAGGAGCGGGTCCTGTTCGTGGCGCCGGCGGCCATCGGCGCGGTCGCGGTCGT
The DNA here is from genome assembly GCA_012026785.1 of Chloroflexota bacterium. Taxonomy (GTDB): domain Bacteria; phylum Chloroflexota; class Limnocylindria; order Limnocylindrales; family CSP1-4; genus UBA5189. The sequence goes on from VEOW01000097.1 coordinate 11,034, forward strand.
CGCCGCGAAGCTCACCAGCCTCGCCCCGCGCCTCGCCACTGCGACCCTCGCCCGGGCCGACGACGCGCTGGCCTTCGGGCGGGCGGCGGCCGGAGAGGCCGCCGCGGTTGAGCGTTTGGCGGTCGAGGCTGGATCAGCGGCCCGAGCATCCCGAGCGGCGAGACTGGGAGATCCGGCGCGCCAAGCGCTGCTGAACCGAATCCGGGACATCCGCAAGAGCGGCGGGAGTCTTTCCGAGGCCAAGGGGATCATCCACGCGACTCGCGAGATGAATCGTCTCGGCTACGAACTCCTTGACGCATCGCTCGCGTATCGCGGCCGTCAGGGGCTGGATCTCGCCTTCTTCAACTCGACCACGGGGCGATATGCGGTCGTCGAAGCCAAGGCAGGCACGGGGCTCGGTCGATTGAAAACGTACAGCGGCCTTCGGCAGGGGACCGCGGCATACAACGAGAGCCGTCTTCAGCGATACCTTCGTTACGGCGACGGGGTCAACGACGCACTCGTTAACACCCTGCTCGGTGAACTCCGCGCGCGCCGGCTTGAGAGCTTCGCCACATTCTATAGAGGGTCGACGACCTACGAGCTGCCACTGCTGTGGCCAGGAGTACCGGCGGTTCCCCGGTGAGGTCGTTGATGAGACGCTCGGCTCGGCCGCGGGTCGGCATTGGATCCGAGGTAGGCCCTTCCGTTGCCTTGGTCATCGCGGCCCTTGCCATCCTGGCGGGCTGTGGCACGGAAGCGCCTCTGACCCCAGCGCCTTCCTCGACAACCTCCGTATCGATACCCCCGCCGCGCCTCACCACGATCCCGGTATCCACGTGCCAGCGGGCTGCGGTCAGCGGGGTCATCCGGTCGGACCCTGCCGACCCGCATTTCGTTTGGCTTGAGGGCTCGAATGGTCAGCGTATCGACGTCGTCTGGCCGATCGGCTATCGGGCCGAGTGGAAGACCCTCGGCACTGAGCGCTACATCGAGGTATACGACGCACGTGGCCGCGCGTTCATCACCACGACCGACATTCCCAGCCCCGAGCATGGTTGTGAGTCCGGGCGGCCAAACACGGTCCTCCTGATGCAGACATCGCCGTAACGGTCGGTTCTCGTATGACATTCACCAACGCTGACTGAGGATGACGCGATGAATGGACGACAGGGCGGTATCGTCGCCCTCGTCATTGGATGCGTCCTCGCCGCAATCGGGCTCATCGTCTATGAGGCCTGGTGGACCATTGCGTTCGCGATTGCGGGGATCACCGCGGCAGTCTTCGCGCAACCCGATCACCGCGCCCTCCGCTATGTCGTGGCCACGATCGACTCGGTTGTCCTCATCCTCGCTGGCGCAGCCGCGGCGTTCGTCGGTGTCCTATCTCGCCAATGGGGAGGTCCCTGCGTCGAAGACGCATGTCGACGTCCGGCGAGCGATGCCCTCACGCTCGGCGGATTTACCCTGCTCGCCTTCGGCGTGGTCGCGCTTGTCCTCACTGTCACGTCGCTCCTCCGATCCCGCCGCGCATGACATTCGTGAACGCTGACCGGAGGCGCGGTTGGGGTCATTCGACCCTTGACTTGGTCTCGCCACTGGCACGATCGTGCTGGTCCGTCTGAAGGACCGTGCGCAGGATGCTGGACAAGTGATGCTCGCCCGCCGAATCGGAATAGCCATCGGTTCGTTTGTCATCGCGTACTTCGCGGTCTATCTTGCGGCCAACCTGATTTTCGGGTCCGGTAACGTGCTCGTCTTGGTCCTTGCCGCTGTCGTCGGTGCAGGTGTTTACCTCGAGATCTGGCGGCGAGATCGGCGGGACGGCCAGTCAAAGCAGGACGCGATGCGTCGGAAATCGAAGCCCGACCACCATGAGTCCGCTGGCCGCGCGTAGATGCTGGCCCGCGATTCTGCTGGCCCTTCTCGTGGCCACGACTTCGGCGTGCACCATCAGCCTGCGAACGTTTCCCGGCGCGGTGTGCCCCGCGGCGCGTGTCAGCGGCGTGCTGGCGCGGGATGCCAACTCGGGGCTGGGATTGCGAGACGCCTCGGGCAACGTGCATCCAACGAGCTGGCCACCTGGTTACACGGCCAGACAGGAGATCACGGGCATCGTCCTGGTTGACCACCGAGGCGGGACGGTTGCGCGAGAGGGCGACTGGATCGAGGGCGCCGGAGCGTGGAGCCAGGACAACGTGATCATCTGTGACCCGGTGCGTGGCACCGACCCGCAACGGCGGTGATAGGAGGACCGCTGTATGGCATTCGCGGATGCCGAGCGATGAAAGCGGTTCTCAGCGGAGCGATCGTGATGGCGGTCTTGGCGGCGTGCGGGGCGCCGCCCGGCGGTCAGTTCCGCACCACGATCATGACCACGAGCGGTGGAGATCCGCTACTGGTCACGCTGAATGATCGGACCGGCCTGATGCTCCGGATCGGAGGGGCACGCATCGAGCCCACGGACTTCCGGGACGCCGGGCTCCTGCAGGATCCGACTGTCCCGACGGCGTTCATCGTCACCTGGCTCGGTGGCATGTGCGACAACGACACGGCGCTGGTGTTCCGGCCAACCGACGCTGGGTACGACCTCCAGCTCGACGTGCACGAGAAGCTCGGCTTCGGCTGTCCGGCCGCCGGGATCCTCCGCGCCCTTTGGATCGAGACCTCGGAGCCAATCCAGGTCGACGCAATCACGATCAGCGGCGAGAAGAGGATCCAGCTGATCCTCGAGGAGGACTGTGGCCCCCTCGTGGCCGCGGCGACGAACGACGCGAAGATCGCCTGCTATGCGCTCATCGAGGCGACGATCGGCCCTCGAACGGCCGAGTTCGCCAGCGTCAGGGTCGCCCCGGAAGACGGCGTCTGCCGGGGAACCGAGTGCTCCACCGCCGATGGCATCGCTGCCCAACCGTGGCGCGTCGAGGCTGTGGACCGCAAGGATCAAGCGCACGCGTGGCGCTGCACGTACCGCGACGAAGCCGCCTCCTGTACGGCGTTCACGAACCCTCGAGCGTCGTGAACCCCGCCCGCCGCCAGTCGGCCGCCCCAGCCCTTGCAGTCGGCTTGGTTCGAGCTGGGGCCTTGATGCCCCTCCTCACGGCGGTGCTTGCGCTCGCCGTTCTCGCCTCCTGCGACCGGGCCTGGCCCGCAACGGGCAGCAGGGGCACCATGCCGCCGTCTGGCCCCAACGGCGAGATCGACCCGAGCGCATGGCCGGACTACGTGGCCGTCGCCGGGGAGGTCGGGGTCGTTGGCTATGTGGCCAAGGAGGCCGTTCTCGACCCGGGCGATCGAGTTTGGCCCGTCTACGGAGACGACCTGCAGACGGTCGTTGGCCAGCTCGTGCCCGGTCGTGGGTTCGTGCCCGGCGGTGTCGATCCCGGATCGGTGCCGACGTTCGAGGTCGATGCGGGTCCGGCCACGCCGGGCGCGGGGCAAGCCGCTGGCGTCGTGCGCGTCTATGTTCGAAACAGGGCCTCCGCGGAAATCTGGCTCGCGGTTCTCACGCGCGCGCAGCTCCAGCCGGGCGGTGCGGGCTTCCCGGGTAGCGGATACGTCGGCGTAGCCTGCCTTTCCGTGCCGGGTGGTTCACGCCTCGTCCTGCTCGATCGCTCCCCGGTCAACGACGGTGCGACCGCCGTTCTGAACCTGCACGTCGGCGGTACGAGCGAGGATCCCGTGATCCTGTGGCTCGATGCGGCAGCGGATGGCGAGGTCCACACGGGGACCGGACGCCCCGAGTGGTGGACATCGGATCCGCCGCCCTGTTAAGAAGGGGCACCTTGAAGCTTCTGCTCACGTCCGCCGGCGTCAAGAACCCAACCATCCGCGACGCGCTGGTCGAATTACTCGGCAAGCCGATCGCGGAGTCCAGCGCCCTCTGCATCCCGACCGCGTCCTACGGGCACCCGATGGTCGGCCCGGGTCCCGGCCCGTGGCGCTTCATCAGCGGCAACTCAGACCTGCCGATGGTCAATCTCGGCTGGAAGTCGATGGGCGTGCTGGAGCTCACCGCGCTCCCGAGCATCGACGAAGAGCGTTGGGTGCCACTCGTCCGCGAGACCGACGTCCTGCTGGTAAATGGCGGCGATGCCCTGTACCTGGGCCACTGGATGCGCGAGTCCGGGCTGGCCAGCCTGCTGCCGTCGTTGGCCGAGACCGTGTGGGTCGGCCTGAGCGCCGGGAGCATGGTCCTGACGCCGCGGATCGGGGAGGACTTCGTGGGGTGGAAGTCGCCGACCGGCGACGACCGAACGCTGGGCGTGGTCGACTTCTCGATCTTCCCGCACCTCGACCACCCCGCGTTGCCCGAAAACACGATGGCCGACGCGGAGCGGTGGGCTGCCGGTCTCGACAACCCGGCCTACGCGATCGACGACGAGACCGCGATCAAGGTCGTCGGCGGGGCCGTCGAGGTCGTCTCCGAGGGGCACTGGGTGCGGTTCGATCATCCAACTTCCTGATGGACTGATGCCGACCACGAGGGCGCTCGTTCTCGGCGCATCGGTGGCAGTCCTCGTCGGCTGTGGCACCGTCACCCCAAGCGCACCCGCGACATCGAGTGACGTGCCGAAAAGCACCATCACCCCATCGATGAGCGAAGCCCCCGGACGGACCCAGACGCCCAGCCATGGTCCCAGCGATGTGCCCGGTCCAGCGCCCATCGGCGCCACCTGGGAGCTCGTCGAGACCATCGACGACGGGGAGGTGCTCGATGTCGCCAAGGGACCGTCGGGCTGGGTGGCCGGCGGCTGGGTGAAATGTCCCCACCCGGGCTGCCGGGGTGCGGCCGCTGCGACGTGGTTCTCGCCCGATGGCATCTCATGGACAGGCGGGCCGATATCCGACGGGGCTGGCGCGCCAATCGTCACCGTTGCGACTGATGGCGATCGGTGGTTCGCCGCCGGCGTCGGGAGCGAGGGGGACGGCGACAACGCTCGCTTGAAAGCGCTGATCTGGCGATCTGCCCACGGACGGGACTGGAGGCTCGTGGGTTCGATCCCTCTTGGCCCGCCTTCGAAGGGCGTCGGTTCGGTTGGGCAGCTCGTCGCCGGACCAAGCGGCGTGATCCTGACCCGGGTGGACCCCGAGGACCCGGACCACCCCGAGCGATCGACCGTCTACTGGAGCGAGAACGGGACAACCTGGCTGCCAATCGACAAGGCCATCTTCGGGCTTTCGCCGGACGGCTTCGGGTTGAGTACCGCGATCGTCGTCGACGGCCGATTCGTCGTCGTCGGTACGAATGACGCCGGGACCGTCTGGAGCTCGAGCGACGGGCGCGACTGGACGCTCGATGCCAGCTTTGGTGCTTCCGCCGGGGTCGGCGTCGCGAGCGACGGTCGCCGCGTCATGGTCGTCGACGAGCAGTGCGCGGCGGACTGCGAGTTTCGGATCTGGATCTCGGAAGACGGCCGGACGGGCTGGACGCGCTCGCCTCAGGTGCTTGGTGTCGGGGAGCCATGGGTAGCCTATGCGGCGGGCACGTTCATCGTGGCCGGCGAGATCGACGGCGGCGACGATGCGAATCGCGGCGTCCACATCTTCACCTCGCCCGACGGCACGACCTGGACCGAGTTCAAAACCGACCTGCTGCTCGATAGCTGCTACACGGCCGCGCTCGTCGGCGCCGAAGACCGAGTAGTCCTCGCGGGCGACGAGGCCTGCTCTGGTATCTGGGTCAGCCGGGCACCAGGCGCGGTTTCGACGAGACTGCCATGAAGGTGGTCGACGGGAACGTCCACGCCGCTTCCCAGGGCCACTGGAGAGGGTTTGCCATCGGCCTCGAAGGCAACGCATGAAGCTCGGCGGGGCCCTCGGGGGATTCGGTGCGCTGCTGATGGCGTTTGGGTTTGCGATCGGGCCCTTCATGTGCCGAGTTCCGGGCGTTCCCTGTCCCAGGCCGACGGTGGCGGACCTGGCGTTCTACGGCGGCCTCGCGCTCGTGGTTCTGGGCCTCGCCCGACTCCTGTGGGCCGGTTGGCGCGGAAGTCGGCTCAGCTGGTTCTTCGCCGCTCCCGCGGCCGGCCTCATCACGTGGACTGTGTACGAGCTCGTCCGGCAGGGCATTCCGATGCCGGAGATTGGGTTCCTCGGCACGATGACCGCCCCGACGCTCAGTGCCGGGGTCGCAATCGCTGTCGTCGTGGTCGGCGGCCTCCGCCTGGCTCGTCCGTCACGTGACATCGGGGATCCTGGATGAGCCGCACGGCCCCGATGACGGCCGCCCGCCACGCCCTCGAACTGTCACGCGAGCAGATCCTGGCCCACCGGCGCCACGTCCAGGCGCTCGACGAGCGACTGCCGCCAGGTCCCGAATCGCTCCGTCGGGCGGCTTGGGCGGGGTTGCAGGACAGCATGCCGCGGGCGGCGCTGCTCTCGATTCACGCTCGGGTGGCCGACACGCCGCCGGACATCCTCGACGACTCGTCGCTTGCGCAGGTCTGGGGTCCCCGCTTCAGCGCCTACGTCGTCGCCGAGCGCGATCGAGCGCCGTTCACGCTCGGCCGCTTTCCCGACGACGCGCGGGGACGGCGGGTCGCCCTCGAAACCGCGGCGGCCATCGAGCGCCAGCTTGGCGGCCGGCGGATGGGGTACGGCGAGCTCGGCCGTGAGCTGGGCGTGCACGGCAACAGCTTTCGATACGCCACGACGACCGGCACCGTCGCCATCCACTGGGAGGGTGCCCGGCAGCCCGAGATCTGGACCGTCCCGGCGCCCGACATCGAACCCGGCGAGGCGCGCCTGGAGCTGGCCCGCCGGTTCCTGCACGTGTTCGGTCCGACCACGCCGGCTGCGCTTGCCAAGTGGGCCGGAATCGGGCCGGCGGAGGCCCGCGGGGCGTTCGAAGCCCTCGCCGACCAGTTGACGGAGGTTCGAACCCCGATCGGGGATGCCGCGATCCTGGCCCCCGACGAGGCGGCGTTCCGGGCGGCCGCCGGACCGCCCGCCGCGGCGCGACTCCTGCCGAGCGGCGACACCTACTACCTCCTGTGGGGCACCGACCGCGAGCTGCTCGTGCCCGAGCCCGATCGTCGCGACAGCCTCTGGACGTCTCGGGTCTGGCCGGGTGCCGTACTGGCCGGCGGCGAGATCGTCGGCGTCTGGCGTCGCTCCGATTCGGAGGTGAGCGTCGAACCCTGGCGCCGGTTGTCCGCCGCCGAACGCGACGCAATCGAGGCGGAGGCCGCGTCGTTGCCGTTGCCGGGTCTCCGGCGCGCGATTGGGCTGCGCTGGTCGACGTAGGTTCCCTCGGGTGCTCGTCGGCCGAGCAGCAGTTCAAACCGACGACCTCGCTTTCCCCCGCCTGCCCCGTCAGCGAGCATCCGAGACGAAGGGCAGGCAGAGGCGTCGAACGATGCTCGCCTGATGGGCAATCGGGGGAAGACGCGACGCGGAAGCGGGTCAGACTCGCACAGCAGAGGCCAGACTACCTGTCGGCCCGGCCGTTCCCGTCCGGCCGACGAGGAAGTACGGCTCGATGACGCCCCTGCCCTTGACCTCGAGCGGTCCGCGAGGTTCGAACTCGAACCGGCTGCGGAGCCTGGCCTGGACCGCGGGCGTGACCTGGATTCGACCCGGGACGCCCTGGGCCTCCATTCGGGATGCCATGTTGACCGCGTCGCCCCACAGGTCGAACGCGAACTTGCGGCGGCCGATGCCGCCGGCCGTGACCGGCCCGAGATCCATCCCCAGGCGGAGCGCCAGCCCGTGCTGCGCGAGGCCCCGGCCGGCGTCCAGCATCTCGAGCGCCATCGCTCCGACCGCCTCGGCGTGGTCGGGCCGCGGCTCGGGCAGGCCGCCGACGACCATGTACGCGTCGCCGATCGTCTTGATCTTCTCGAGGCCGTGGCGATCGGCGAGGTCGTCGAACGCCGAGAACAGGTCGTTGAGCAGGCCGATGACCTCGCGCGGCGGCGTGCGGGCCGCGAACGGCGTGAAGCCCGCCACGTCGGCGAACAGGATCGTCGCCTCGTCGTAGGCATCGGCGATGACCGACTCGCCGGCCTTGAGCCGCTCCGCAATGGGTGCCGGCAGGACGTTGAGGAGCAGCGCCTCGGACCGAGCGTGCTCCGCGTCGAGGGCCGCCATGGCACGGGCCCTCGCCCGGACGACGTACATCGTGACGCCCCACGCCAGCAGTGCGACGGCCAGGACGTTGAGGGCGAAGAACGCCAGCCGGATGGGCTGGGGGATCGGGGTCGCGCCGGGGGCGACGACCGGGGCGAGCGCGGTCACGACCAGCAGTCCGACGACAAACGCCGCGAACCACCGATGCGGCGTCCGCTCGGCGAAGAAGATCGCCGCGAGCGCCCCGACAAAGCTCCAGATCACGACGGCGGACGAGTTCTCGAAGCCACCGACCACGAGCTGCAGCGCCATCGGCAGCCCGATCATCAGCGCCAGCTGGGTCCGCAGGAACGGCTCGAACCGCCGGCTTCGGGCGAAGACCGCGATCTGGCCGAGCGAGACCAGGCAGTAGCCGCCGGGAATGGCCGCCGCGGCCGTCAATCCGAGCAGGGCGTAGATGACGACCCATGCCGTCGCCAGGATGACGATCGACAGGATCGCGGCGACGAGGAGATTCTTTCTGAACCGCAGATCGGGCGGGTCGGCGGGATCGATCCCGATCGAGGCGATGCGCGCAGCGAGCGTCGGCGTGAAGGTCACAGCTTCGAGTCTGCCATTGTCGGATCGCTGCGGTTCACTCCGGCCGACGAGCCCGTGGCCGCCGTGCCGCGACGGTCTCCGTGACCCGCCCAGCTACCCCAAATGCCCGCGTGGCGAACATCGCCTCGCCCCGAGGGCCGCACCTCCTCTCGGAAGTCACCCTGGTGGACACCCGAGGGGACTCGGGCCGGACTCGGGCACATCAGGTCCGCGAGACGGACTTTTGGCGGAACCGGCCGGCAATACCCCTCGAATGCTCGCCTGCAGAGCAGCGGGCCGCGCGAGGGAGCCTTTGTTCTCCCGAATGCCTCGTGGGCGAGCATCCGAGACAAAGCGTGGCGACCCGGTCGCCACGATGCTCGCCTGATGGGCAATCCATGGGAGTTGGCCCAACGGGGTCGCCGCCGGTGCCTCGCCCCGCTGTTGCGAAACGTGCGACTCCGTGGTATCACATAACCGGGCCGCTGGAATGGGTTCGAAAGGCCCATCCATAGGCACCCGGGGCTACACTCGGCGCTCGCCGTTCGTCTATGAAGATCGCCACGCCCATCCGACCGGGAGAAGCAACCGCCGCCGTGTCCTCGATCCTCGCCAACCTGAAGGGGCCCGCCGACCTGCGCGGGCTTGAGGAAGCTCAGCTCAATGACCTCGCGGCCGAGATCCGCGAGACGATCATTCGAACGGTCGCCCGGACGGGCGGGCACCTCGGCTCGAGCCTCGGCGTCGTCGAGATCGCGATCGCGCTGCACCGCCTGCTCGACTCGCCGACCGACCGGATCGTCTGGGATACCGGACACCAGGCGTACGCCCACAAGCTGTTGACCGGGCGCCTCGAGCGCTTCGACACGCTGCGCCAGATCGACGGCATCGGCGGCTTCCCACGCCGCAGCGAGAGCGAGCACGACGTCTTCGACGGCGGTCATGCCGGCACGGGCCTGTCGATCGCCGAGGGCCTGGCAACGGCGCGCGACGTCCGGGGTTCGAACGAGCGGATCGCGGTCGTCGTCGGCGACGCGGCGCTGATGTCGGGGCTGTCGCTCGAGGCGCGCAACGACATCGGCCATCGCCGGACGAGCATGCTGATCGTGCTCAACGACAACGAGATGTCGATCAGCCCGACCGTCGGCGCCTTCTCGAAGTACCTGAGCAAGATCAAGCTGAGCCACGCCTGGCAGACCAGCAAGACGGCCTATGACCGGCTCGTCGAGAAGGTCCCGATCCTTGGCCCGACGATGCTCGAATGGAGCCAGCGGCTGCGGCGCTCGGTCGTCAACCTCGCCAGCCCGGGTCAGCTGTTCGAAGACCTCGGGATCACCTACATCGGCGTCGTGCCCGGGCACGACCTGCACGCCCTGCTGCAGACGTTCAGCCGGGTGTTCGAGCTTCCGGGCCCGGTGCTCGTCCACGTGCGAACCCAGAAGGGCCGTGGCTACCGGCCCGCCGAGACGGACCAGGTCAGCTTTCACGGCGCGGCGCTGCCGCCGATGGACCTGGCCCCGAGGGCCGATCGGTACGACGGGACGCCAGGGGCACCGCCGGCGATCCCGCCGGGCAGCCCCCACGGCGCCGGTTCGAACGGCGACCCGGTCGCCCCGGCGATCCCTGCGAGCGCCCCGGCCAAGAACCCGAACTACACTTCGGTGTTCGTCGCCGAGCTGATCGAGCTCGCTCGAACCGACCGCCGGATCGTCGCCCTGACGGCCGGCATGCCGACCGGGACCGGCCTCGCCAAGTTCCATGAGGCCTATCCCGACCGGTTCATCGACGTCGGCATCGCCGAGCAGCACGCGGTGACGCTCGCCACGGGCCTCGCGATCGGCGGGATGCGCCCCGTCGTGGCGATCTACTCGACATTCCTGCAGCGGGCCTTCGACCAGGTCGTCCACGACGTCTGCCAGAACGACGCGCCGGTCCTGCTCGGCGTCGACCGGGCCGGCCTCGTCGGCGAGGATGGGACGTCGCACCAGGGCATGTTCACCGTCGCGGCGCAGCGCCAGCTGCCGTTCCTCGTCGTCGCGAGCCCGAAGGACGAGCAGGAGCTGCGCTCGCTCGTTCACACCGCGATGGCCCAGGAGCATCCGTTCGCGATCCACTATCCGCGCGACGCCGGCTTCGGGCTGCCGTCGGTCGAGCCGCAGGTGCTGCCGGTCGGGCAGGCGGAGCTGCTGCGCGAGGGACGGGACATCGTCCTCGTGGGCTTCGGGCCGATCGTCGCGCGGGGCCTCGAGGCGGCCGAGGCCCTGGAGCGCGAGGGCTGGTCGGTCGGCGTCGTCAACGCCCGCTTCGCGAAGCCGCTCGATCGGGACCTTCTCGTCGGGCAAGCGCGCCGGGCGCGGCTCGTGGTGACGCTCGAGGAGAGCGCCCTCGCGGGCGGCTTTGGGTCGGGCGTGCTGGAGGCGATTGAGGAGGCGAGATTCGCCGATCCGGCCCTGCGTGACGTTGCGGTCCATCGAATCGGCATTCCCGAGGGCCGGTTCGTCGATCACGGCGCGGTCTCCGATCTCCGGCGCGCGCTCCGCCTCGACGCGGCCGGCATCGAGGTCCAGGTCCGCGAGGCGGCCGAGGCCGCAGGCATCCGGCCATCGATCCCAACCCCGATCCACGAAGCGGCTCGCGCCAGCTGAACCGGGTGGGTGAGGAGCGCCAGCCGCCACGCGTTTCGCTCGAACCGGTGACCGCGGCAGACGAGTGGCTGACCGTCGCAACGGAGGCCGACCCGCGAGTCATGGCCGAGCTCGGTGGGGCATGGTCCGAGGAGCAGGCGCGGGCCACGCACGCACGCCGCCTGAAGCACGTCGCCGAGCACGACACGTGGTGGCTGAAGATCATTCCCGATGGCGAGACCGGGCCGGAGACCGAGCACGTGCCCGGCGCCGTCGGGAGCCTCGTGCTGTGGCACTCGGAGTGGGAAGGCGAGCCGATCAGCGAGATCGGCTGGATGGTCCTCCACGATCACCAGGGCAAGGGGTACGCGAGCGCCGGGCTTCGGGCCATTCTCGAGCGCGCTCGGGCTGACGGGCGGTGGGGCGACATCCACGCCTTCCCCGGAGCGACGAACGAGCCCTCCAACGCGCTGTGTCGGAAGTTCGGCTTCGAGCTGGTCGGCGTCGGCGAGGCGGACTACGCCGGCCGACGCTTCCCCGTGAACCACTGGGTGCTGCGCTCGGGCTGATCCGGTGAGGCGTCCCCGGCTGCCTCGCTGGCCGGTCCACGGCAGGCGGTGTATGCGTCTTCCGTGGACCGCTCTGGCGGGCGGCAGATCGCGACCGCCCGCATCAGAGATCAGCGGCTCGAGTCTGACTCCCAGGCGAGCAGCTGCCGCCGGAGCTTGGTCCTGGCCCGGCAGAGCAGCGTGCGCGTCGCCCCGCACGTCCGCCCAAGCGACATCGCGATCTCCGAGCCTCGGTAGCCCTGAGCGGCGAGGAGCACGGCGAGGCGCTCATCCGGCGAAAGCTCCGCCAGGGCAGAAGTGACGACACGCGTCAGCTCGCCGGCGATCGCGAGCCGGTCGAGGTCCAGCGGGGCGTTCGGCGGCACGAGCCGGCAGCTGTCGCGGGCGACGACGCGCTGGTGCCGGGCGCGGCTGACCGCGAGATTCCAGGCAACGCGATTGATCCAGGCTCCCGGATAGCGCGGCGTCCGTCCGGCTTCGATCTCGGCAGCCAATCGGATGAAGGCCTCGTGGACGAGCTCCTCGGCCGCGTCCGGATCGTGGATCACGAACCCGAGGCGGCGAGCGACAGGCCGATGGAACCGGTCGTACTCGGCCTCGAGACGCTCGAGCGTGGCTGCTCGATACGCCATCGTGTCGCGCCACTCCAAAAGGGCCCACGCGGGACGGGCGTCGGCGGCTGTGGTCTTGGCACGAGGGTGTCCGGATGTGCCCACCGGGGGTAGGTCCATTCGGCCTGAATCGCAATTCCTTGCATTGGATCGCCTGGCCGGGCAGGTAAGCGGCGGCGAAGCGCGGTGTGCCACGATGCGAGGCGTGGCCGGAGATCGACGCGGAGGCCGGATTCGCCTCGACCAACTGATCGTGGACCGGGGCCTTGCCGAATCGCGCGCCCGGGCCCAGGCGCTGCTGCTCGGCGGCAAGGTTCGCGTCGGAGTTGGGGATGGCGCCCGCCTCGACCGGAAGCCCGGCGATCTCGTCGCCCCGGACACACGGATCGACGTCGTCGCACCGGAGCCGTACGTCAGCCGGGGCGGCCACAAGCTCGCGGCCGCCCGCGACGCGTTGGGGATCGACCCGAAGGATCGCGTTTGCCTCGACGTGGGCGCCTCCACTGGCGGGTTCACCGACGTGCTGTTGCAGCGCGGCGCCAGGCGCGTCTACGCTCTCGATGTGGGGCGGGGACAGCTGGCCGAGGCACTCCGGCGCGACCCGCGCGTCGTCTCGATGGAGCGCACGAACGCGCGGGCGATCACGCCGTCGACGCTGCCCGAGCCGGTCTCGCTGGCGACGATCGACGTGTCATTCATCTCCCTGCGGCTCGTGCTCGCGCCCGTGGCCAGCGCCTTCGGCGACGCCGGCGGTGACATCGTCGCCCTCGTGAAGCCGCAGTTCGAAGCCGGACGGGGCGAGGCCAAGGGCGGAGTCGTCCGCGATCCGGCCGTCCACGAGCGGGTCGTCGACGAGGTGGCGGCCGCGGCCGAGTCGATCGGCCTTCGGGTGGCCGGCCGGAGCGAATCGCCGATCCTCGGTTCGGAGGGCAACCGCGAGTTCCTGCTGCACCTGGCGGTCGGCGGATGACCGAAGGACCCACCTCGATGCACCGCATCGGGTTCGCCTACAACCCCACGATGGACGCGGCGATCGAGCTGCGTGAGCGGGCCGCCGGGTGGGTCGAGATGCGCGGCCTGCGCCACTGGGCGGCCGCCGCGGCGGACCGGGATGCCCTCGTCCGCGAGCTGCCCGAGACCGATGCGCTGCTCGTCCTCGGCGGCGATGGGACCTTCCTCCGCGCGGCGAGCGCGGTCATCGAGGTCGACGTGCCGCTTCTGGGTCTGAACGTCGGCAAGGTCGGCTTCCTGTCGAAGGTCGAGGCGACCTCGATCGAGCGCGTCCTGGAGCAGCTCGTCGCCGGCGACTACGCGATCGAACGACGGATGGCCCTCGAGGGTCGAATCCTCCGTGGCGGCGAGGGGCCGGGGGAGCGGGTGGTGGCTCTCAATGACGTCGTGGTCGCCCGAGGGTCGCTCGCCCGGGTCGTGCGCCTCGCGGTCAACATCGACGGCAGCCACCTCGCGACCTTCGTGGCCGATGGCCTCGTCATCGCCAGCCCGACCGGCTCGACCGGCTACTCGTTCTCGGCCGGCGGCCCGATCCTGCATCCGACGGCCCGCAACCTCGTCGTGACCCCGATCGCCGGCTACCTGACCACGATCCGCTCGGTCGTCGTCGGGCCTGCGGCGGTCGTCCGGTGCCGGGTCGTCGACGCCCACGAGGCGCTCGTCTCGATCGACGGCCGCGAGGACATCCCGCTGTCGGTCGGCGACGTCGTCGAGGTCCGGGCGATCGAGCGGCCGATCCGGTTCCTGGAGCCTGCCGGCTCGTTGCCCTTCTGGGACCTCGTCCGCCAGAAGGTCGAGCTGCTGCCGACGTGACCGAGGTCATCGAACGCGACGAGCGCGCCCCGGCCGGCGTCGACGGGCCTGGCCGGCTGCTCGAGCTCGCCGTTCGCGACCTGGCTCTCATCGAACGGCTGCGCCTGGAGCTGGCGCCCGGCCTGAACGTCCTGACCGGCGAGACCGGGGCCGGCAAGAGCCTGCTCATCGATGCTCTCGGACTGGCCCTCGGCGCGCGGGCCGACACGTCACTGGTGCGACACGGCGCGGAGGCGGCGCGGGTCGAGGCGCTGTTCGATCGGTTGCCGGAGCCGCTCATCGCGGCGCGAGAGGTCGCCGCTGCGGGACGCTCCACCGCGCGCCTGGATGACGAGACGGTCACCGCGGGCCGGCTGGCCGAGGTGGTCGGGCCGCTCGTCGAGATCCACGGCCAGCACGAGCAGTCACGGCTCCTCGACGAGGGCTGGCAGCGCGAGCTGCTCGACGCGTACGGCGACCACGCCGCGTTGCGAGCTGCCGTCGCGGCCGCGGTCTCGCAGTGGCGTGAGAACCGGGCCGCGATGTCCGAGCTGGCGATCGAGCCGCGCGAGGCCGAGCGGCGCCTCGAGATCCTGCGCCACGAGGTCGCCGAGATCGGCGGCGCCCGCCTGCGGGTCGGTGAAGCCGCGGAGCTGCGCGAGCGGCTCGAGCTGGCGCGGCACGGCGAGGCGATCGCCCGGGGTGCGGCGGCGATTCGGGCCGCCCTCGACGGCGAGGATCAGGCGCGCGAGGCGCTCGGCACGGCGCTCGGCGAGGCGCGGTCGGTGGCGCGATTCGATTCTCGCTTCGAGGCGATCGCCGATCGCCTGGCCGGCCTCGACGCCGAGCTCGAGGACGTCGCTTCCGAGGTGCGACGGCTGGCGGACGCGGTCGACTTCGACGCCGCGGCCGTCCTGGCGATGGAGGAGCGCCTGTCGCGCATCTACTCGCTCGAGCGGCGCTACGGCGACGACGAGGCGGCGGTCATCGCCCACGGCGAGAAGGCGGCGGCCGAGATCGAGCGCCTCGAGCGCCTCGACGCCCAGCGCCGCGCCCGCCAGGCCGACGATGCCCGACTGCTGACGGCCGTGGCGGCTGCCGCGGCCGAGCTCTCGAACCGGCGGCGGGAGGCGGCGGCGCGGCTCTCGGGCGCCGTCGACGCGGTCCTGCGCGGGCTGGGCTTTCGCCCCGGCTCGTTCGACGTCGAGCTCGGGCGACGACCGGCCGGGCGGGACGAGCCGGCCGTCGAGCTCGACGGGGACGCCGTCGCGTGCGACTCGACCGGTGTCGACGAGGTCGTCTCCCGCTTTGCCCCGAACCCCGGCGAGCCCGCTCGACCGCTGGCCAAGATCGCGTCGGGCGGCGAGCTGTCACGGGTCGCCCTGGCGGTCAAGCAGGTGCTGGCCGCGGCGGACGCCACGCCGACGCTGGTCTTCGACGAGGTCGACGCCGGGATCGGCGGCCGGACAGCCGACCCGATCGGTCGAAGCCTGTGGTCGCTGGCGCGCGACCACCAGGTCCTCGTCGTGACCCACCTGCCCCAGATCGCCGCCCACGCCGACGCCCATTACCGGATCGCCAAGCGCGAGCGTGACGCGCGCACGGTCACCGAGGTCGAACGCCTCGACCGCGAGGGGCGGA
>VEOW01000206.1 GCA_012026785.1 Chloroflexota bacterium
CCCGAGCGCCGAGCCGTGCAGCGTCTTCCCGTCCGACAACGTCTGGAACCGGCGTGTCGACGACCTGCCCGTGCACCCCAAGTCGGACGTCTACATCGAGTCGATCGGGCTCGGCAAGCCGCTCCATCCCGACTTCAGCTCGACCGCCTGGAACGACGGCCTCGGCTACGGCATCCCGATCAACAAGGTCGACCTCTCGACCCCGCGCCACGCGGTCGAGTTCTACTACGACGACGAGTCCGACCCGGGCCCGTATCCGATCCCGAAGAACCCTGCGATCGAGGGCGGCAGCGACCGCCACCTGATCCTGTGGGATACCGAGGACTGCCGGCTGTACGAGATCTTCGATGCCTCGAAGTCGGGCGGGGACTGGTTCGGCGGCTCCGGCGCGATCTGGAACCTGCGCTCGAACAAGCTTCGACCCGACGGTTGGACGTCGGCCGATGCGGCCGGGCTGCCGATCCTGCCGGGATTGGTGCGCTGGGACGAGGTCCACGGAGGCGCGATTCGCCACGCCCTTCGCTTCACGGCCCCGCGAACCTGCCCCGATCACATCTACCCCGCCCGCCACGACGCCGGGAGCTACAGCTGCGCGACGTACCCGCCGATGGGCCTCCGCATCCGGCTCAAGGCCGACGTCGACATCACCGGCTTCGGCCCGCAGGCGCGGGTCATCCTCGTCGCGCTCAAGCGCTACGGGATGCTGCTCGCCGACAACGGCTCGGCGTGGTACGTCACCGGCGCACCCGACCCGCACTGGAACGACGACCAGCTGCACGATCTCCAGGACCTGACCGGCGCCGATTTCGAAGTCGTCGACACGACCGGCTTCCGCTGACCCTCGTACCCTGCGGGCATGGCATCGCCCAAGCCCGACAGCCCCTCGCCCGAAGCCCTCCAGCGCATCAGCCAGGTCCTGACGCCCGAATACGGCCTCCTCATGGCATCGCTCGGCGCCTCGTGGTCGGCGTCGCTCGTTCGAACGAGCATCTTCCTCGCGATCCTCGGTGCCGCCGGGGTCGCCCTCGGCTTCGCCGCCCAGACCGGTGTCGACAGCCCGACCTTTCGAACGCTGGCGCTCGTCGTCCTTCCGGTCGTCCTGTTCCTGGGTATCGCGACGTTCGTCCGGCTCGTCCAGGTCCAGCGCGAGTCGATCGTGATCATCACTGGCCTGAACCGCATTCGACACGTCTTCCAGCTGGCGGTTCCGGAAGCCAGGCCGTATTACGTGCTGCCCGCCCACGACGACATCTACGGGCTGTATCGAAGCCCCGGCACCGGCATGCCCCGGCGGCTGCCGCGCTTCCAGCTGGTCTACCTCGTCGTCCAGACGCAGGGCGTCGTCGGGCTGGTCAATGGCGTCGTGGCCGGCGCGATCGCCGCGCTGGCCTTGGAGCCATTCGTTCCCGGCGCGCTCCTGCTCGTCGGATTCGTGGCGTTCATCCTGACCGTGGCGGCGACCTTCCTGTACTGGCAGCACGAGATCAGCGAGTTGTCCGCGGCCCTTCGACCGATCAACCCGACGCCGCCTGACGAGATCGACGCGCCGATCTGACCCGATGGATCCGATCACCCTCCTCAAAATCGTTCACATCGTTGCGGCGATCGTCGCGCTCGGCTCGAACATCACCTACGGCGTGTGGCTTCGCCACGCGGGCCTCGATCGCGATCGACTGGTCTTCGTCATCGGCGGAATCCGGCGGCTCGACCGGCTCGTCGCCAACCCTGCGTATGTCGTCGTGCTGCTCACCGGCCTCGCGATGGTCATCTGGGGTCCATTCGACTTCGGGGCCGGCTGGATCCAGGTTGCGCTCGGGCTGTACGCGCTCGTCGTGCTCATCGGGATCGGCCTGTTCGCGCCGGCCATCCGCCGCCAGCTCGCCGCGGCCGAGACCGACCCAGCGTCCGAGGAGTACCGCCGCGCTGCGCGCCGTGGCACTGCCCTCGGCGTGCTCACGATCGCCATCGTCCTCGCGATCGTCGTGCTGATGGTCGCGAAGCCCTTCTAGCGCGCCCGCGTCCGCGCCGGCGC
>VEOW01000198.1 GCA_012026785.1 Chloroflexota bacterium
CGCGACCATGCTCATCGGCTACCGGGGGCTGGTCGAGCTTGCCAAGCGCGGCGACCCGGACATCGAGGACATCTACGGCCAGCCGGTCTACGAGGGCGACGAGTTCGACTACGAGTACGGCGACGACCCGCACCTTCGGCACCGGCCGTCCCTGGCGCGGCAGACCGCCGACCCGACCAAGGTCACCCACTTCTATGCCATCGCCTTCCGGGGCCGCGGCCGGCCCGTGTTCACGGTCCTCACGCGCGACGAGGTCGATGCGATCCGGGCGCGCTCGCGGGCCAAGAACAACGGCCCGTGGGTCACCGACTACGCCGCGATGGGCGCCAAGACCGCCGTCCGGCAGCTCTGCAACCGGCGCCTGTCCCTCTCGGCGGAGATCAGGGAGGCGCTGGAGCGCGACGTGGAGCGCGAGTACGGCAAGGTCGCGGAGGCGGCGCCGGCGCCGCAGGCGAAGACGCTCTCGCTCAAGGAGGCGCTGCGCCAGGCGGCGGAGCCGATCGCCGTCGAGATCGACGGCGAGGTCGTGGAGGTCC
The DNA here is from genome assembly GCA_012026785.1 of Chloroflexota bacterium. Classification (GTDB taxonomy): domain Bacteria; phylum Chloroflexota; class Limnocylindria; order Limnocylindrales; family CSP1-4; genus UBA5189. The sequence goes on from VEOW01000198.1 coordinate 537, forward strand.
CGCCGGACCGGATCGCGAACATCGAGGAGGTCGCGGAGGGGGCGCCGGTCGTCCTCACGCCCGCGGAGTCTGCCGTGGAGCAGACGAATGATGCCCCGTCGAAGTGCGGCGAGGTCAGCCCGTACGGCAGCGGCGCGATCTGCGACCGGCCGCACGGCCATCCGGGGTCGCACATGAGCGGCACCGGCAAGAACCGGGAGGCGTGGTGATGAAGCCCTTCGGCCCGCTCCTGCGGTGCGGGAACCCCAACTGCGTCCTGTGCAACCCGCGCCCGCTCGCGGAGGAGGAGTCCTACGACCTTCCGACGCTCCTCATCGCCACGGCGTTCGGCACGTTCCTCTTCGTGATCGTCGCGGTCGTCCTCGCGCTCGGCATCGAGATCGTGCCGGCGTGATGAAGCCGCTGGAGGCCCGCATGAAGCTCCTGTCGCTCTCGCTCATCGCCGTCGTCGCCTTCGCCGCCTGCGCCGCCCCGGCGCCGACTGCGCCCCCGGCGCCGACGCCCACCGTCATCGTCAAGACCGTCGAGGTGCCGGGTCCGGCACCCTCCCCCACCGTCATCACCAAGACCGTCTCGGACGGGCGCCTGGAGAAGCTCCACGGCACGGCGATGGACTGGTGCGGCTCCCACTCCGAGCTGATGGCGGCCATCGTGGTCGGCGCGATCTACGGCCCCGCCGACGCCGGACTCCGCAAGGGCGGGCTGTACAACGTCAAGAGCCTTCCGGACGGCTACATCGACAACGTCTGCGTCGCCGCGTATCTCATCTACACGGCGAAGGACCCGATGAGCTTCTACGGCCCCGCGGAGGCCGGGTCCTGATGTCCTCGCTCCCGATCAATCCGGGGCCGTACCGGATCGGCACGCGGCTGCCTGACTGCCCCGACTGCGGCGCGCAGATGCAGGGCGTCCAAGCGGCGGCGGGGATGATCTTCCGCTGCCCGTGGGTGACGGCGTCCCGCTGGAGTTCTGGCCTCATCGCCGGCGTGACGGTCGTGTCCTGCGACTGGCCGATGCGCGACCGGCAGCCGGACGGGCTGCCGCCGTACAGGAACGACGGATGAACGACGACGCCTACGCGCAGGCGAACGGGCACCCGCCGGTCGCGGCCTCGACGGTCTGCGTGGACTTCGATCGCACGATCATCCCGTGGGGGCCGCTGATGGAGCCGCGCGAGCCGTTCCGCGGCGCCAGGGACGCACTCGTCCGGCTCAAG
>VEOW01000242.1 GCA_012026785.1 Chloroflexota bacterium
AGCCGCCGAACCGCCGGCGCAGGATCAGGATCAGCAGGACCGCCTCGACCGACGAGCCCACCGCGATGCCCGCGCCGATGCCGGCCAGTCCCCAGTCGAGCGCTGACACGGCGAGGACGGCGATCGTGATGCTGATCGTCATCGCCAGCAGCGCCGCTGCCGCCGGCGTGCGCGTGTCGCGGCCGGCGTAGAAGGCCCGGACCAGGATCGTGATGAGCGCCTCGGCCGGCAGCGCCAGCAGGAGCAGGAGCAGCGTCGCCGCCACGAGCGTCACGCCGGTCTGGTCGAAGCGGCCGTGGTTGAACAGCAGCGTCACCGCCGGCTCGCGGAGCACGATCCCGAGGGCGACGATCGGCGCGACGACGAAGACGATCAACCGCAGCGAGCGCTCGAGCAGCGCGATGAACGGCTCGACGGCCCCGCGGGCGAGATCGCGCGACAGGGTCGGGAGGGTCACCACGCCCATCGGCACGCCGACCACCGACAGCGGGATGGACATCAGGGTGAAGGCGAAGGTGAAGGCCGTGACCGAACCGGGCTCCAGGCCGGTGGCCAGCGAGGTCGCGACGACGATCGTGATCTGGCCGGCGCCGAGGGCGACGGCCCGCGGGATCATGAGCCGCAGCGCCTGGTTGACGTCGCGATCGCCGACATCGAGGCTTGGCCTGAACCGGAAACCGGCCTGGCGAAGCGCCGGCAGCTGGACGAGGAGGTGGCCCAGCGCCCCGGCCACGACGCCGATCGCGAGGCCGGTGACGCCGAGGCGCGGCGTGAGAATCACCGCGGCGCCGATGATCGCGAGGTCGTAGACGATCGGGGCCACAGCGGCGGCCGCGAACCGGTGGTGGGCGTTGAGGGTGCTCGTCGCCACGGCCCCGAGGGCCAGGAACACCGGAGCCAGCAGCATCAGCCGCGTCAGCTCGATGGTCCGCTCCAGCTGGGCGCCTTCGAAGCCCGGGGTGATGATCGGGACGAGAACCGGCGCCAGCACCAGCGCCGATCCGGCGAGGATCGCGAGGCCCAGCAGCATCAGCGTCGCGATCGTCGAGACGATGTGCCAGGCCCGCCCCGGCCGCCCCGTCCCGAGCTCGCCCGCGAGCATCGGGACCAGCGCCGCGGCGACGGTTCCCGCGGCCACGAGCTGGAAGATCAGGTCGGGGATCCGGAAGGCCATCAAGAAGGCGTCGAGCTCGGGCCCGGCGCCGAACGTCGAGCCGATGACGACGACCCGGACGTAGCCGAGAATCCGTGCCGCGAGGTAGGCGACCGAGACGACGAGGCCGGCCCGGGCGAGCGCCATGCCCGTCCCCGCGGCGGAGCCCGAGCGGGCCGGAACCGCGTCGGCGGCGACCTCGGCCGGCGGCTGATCGGTCAAGCGCGGTCCGTCGCGGGCGACGCCGCGGTCCCGGGGGATCGACGGGCGCGCGGGTGGGCGCCCTGGTAGACGGCCTGCAGTCGCGCCGGGGACACGTGGGTGTAGACCTGGGTCGTCGCCAGGCTCTCGTGGCCGAGCAGCTCCTGGACGATCCGGAGATCCGCGCCGCCGTCCAGCAGGTGTGTCGCGAACGAATGTCGCAGCGTGTGCGGTGACACCCCCTCCGGCAGCCCGGCCGCGCGCCGGAGGCGGTCGATCCGGAGGCGTAGGCCGCGAACCCCGATCGGGGCACCGAGGTGGTTGAGGAAGATCGCGTCGGGCTCGTGCTCCTCTCGGTCCGCGTTGCCAGCCTCTGCCCCCGCCCGCTCGGCCAGGACCGGCCGGCCCTCCTCGAGGTACGCCTCGAGCGCGGCGATCGCCGGCCGACCGAGGAGGCCGACGCGCTCCTTGCGGCCCTTGCCGAGCACTCGCACCTCGCCCCGCCGCAGGTCCAGCTGCGACAGCGTCGCGGATGCCAGCTCGCTGATCCGAAGGCCGGCGGCATAGGCCACCTCGATGATTGCGCGGTCGCGCAGCGCGAGGGCGACCGTCAGCTCGGGATCGCGGCCCCGGCGCCCGCGGCCAGCGCCGGTGCCGGCGCCCGCGACAGGGCCGTCGACGGCGGCCAGGAGGCGTTCGATCTGCTCGACCTCCAGGACCCGGGGTAGCCGCTTCGGCAGGCGCGGCGTCGCGATCCCGCTCCACGGATCGCCCGCGGCGAGGCCGCTCCGGGCGGCGAAGCGGTGGAACGAGCGGATCGCCGCGAGCCGCTGGCTCACCGAGGTCCGTGCACCGGAGCCGACCAGCTTCGCGAGGTACGCCCGGAGGTCGGCGCGGCCCGGCGCCCGCCAGTCCGCGCCCCGCTCGGTGAGCCAGTCCAGATACGTCCCGACGGCGGTCTCGTAGGACCGGAGCGTGTGCTCGGAGGCATCCCGGGCACGAAGGCCGAGCAGGAAGCGCGACAGCGCCTCCGGCCGGGCGAGCATCGGCTCGCTCACGCCCTCGTGGCGGCCCGCCCGGAGCGGGTCGTTCGACGGCGGCTCGTGCCGCCGCCCGAGCGACCGCCGGACCGACCCCGAGCACCGCCACGGCGCGCCGGCGGGGCGATCGCCGCGGGATCGGGCGGGCCGCCGGGCAGGCGCCGGCCGACGAGGTCGCCTTCGGCGGGCAGCTCGATCGTCGCACCGCAGCGCAGGCAGAGCGCACCGTCGCCGCGCTTCGCCACGGGCCCCTCGTCGGCGTCGTGGAGCGCCCCGAGTGGCTCGAAGTTCGTCGTGTAATCGCACTTGGGGTAGTTCGAGCACCCCCAGAAGACGTTTCCGGTGCGGCGCGCGCGACGCGCGACGAGGCGACCGTCCTGATTCTTCGGGCACTCGACGGTGAACGGCAGCTGATCCGGCGGCTGCGGGCCCTCGCGGCGGATGTAACCGCAATCGGGATAGCGATCGCAGCCGACGAACGGCCCGAAGCGGCCGCGCTTGGCGACGAGCGTCCCCTGGCCGCACTCCGGACAGGTCTCACCGGCCCCTTCCAGCGCCGGCGGCTCGTCGCCCGGCAGGGGCCGCGTCTCCTTGTGCTCGGGGTACGTCGAGCAGGCCAGGAAGTAGCCATTGCGGCCGAGGCGCCGGACCATCGGGTGGCCGAGCGAGCAGACCTCGTCGGTCGGCTCGGTCGTGAAGTCGCGCCGCCGGGTCGTCTTGCGAACCTCGTCGACCCGCTCCCGGAGCGGCGGGTAGAAAGCCTGCAGCAGCGGAACCCACTCGCGCTGCCCGCGGGCGACCTCGTCGAGGTCCTCCTCCATCTTGGCCGTGAAGCCGACGTCGACGTAGTCCCCGAAGTGCTCGACGAGGAGGTCGGTGACGATCCGCGCGACAGGCTCGGGGTGCAGGCGGCGGTCCTCGACCCGGACGTAGCCCCGGTCGATGATCGTCGAGATCGTGGCGGCGTAGGTGGAGGGCCGGCCGATTCCGTTGTCCTCGAGCGCCTTCACCAGCGAGGCCTCGGTGTAGCGTGGCGGCGGCTCGGTGAAGTGCTGGGTCGTCTCGACGTCGCGGACGCTCGTCTCGTCACCCTCGGCCAGCGCCGGCAGGCGGCCCTCGGCCTCCTCGTCGTCGTCGGCCCTCGCGTCACGGCCTTCGGTGTACACCCGGGAGAAGCCGTCGAACAGCGTCCGGGTCGCGCTCGCCCGAAGGCCGTACGGCCCGGCGTCGAGCTCGACCGTCGTCGTCTCGAGCTCACGGGCCTCCATCTGGCTCGCCAGGGCGCGCTGCCAGATCAGCCGGTAGAGCTTCAGCTCCTCGGGCTTCAGGTGCCCGGCCAGGGAATCCGGATCGCGCCGGAAGCTCGTCGGCCGGATCGATTCGTGGGCCTCCTGGGCGCCCTTGGACTTGGTCTTGTAGACCCGGCCCTTGGGCATCGTATAGGGCTCGCCGTAGCGCTCGCGGATGACCTCGCGGGCCTCGCCCATCGCGACGCCGGCCATGGCCACCGAATCGGTCCGCATATACGTGATCAGCCCCACGTGGCCGTCGGGCGTCTCGACGCCTTCGTACAGCCGCTGGGCGACCGACATCGTCCGCTTGGGGCTGAAGCCGAGCTTGCGGCTCGCCTCCTGCTGGAGCGTCGAGGTCGTGAACGGCGGCGCGGGGCTGCGCTTCTGGCGCTTGGTCGCGATCGAGGCGACGCGTGGCCGCAGTGATCGCAGCGTCTCGGCATGGTGCTCGGCGAGGGTGCCATTGTCGATCTCGAGGAGCGCACCTTCCAGCTTCACGACGTCGGCTTCGAACGGCTCACCTGCGGCGGTCTCGAGGAGCGCCCGGAGGGTCCAATACTCCCGCGCGACGAAGGCCTCGATCTCGCGCTCCCGCTCGACGACGAGACGGACGGCCACGGACTGGACCCGTCCGGCCGACAGGCCACTTCGAACCTTGCGGCCGAGCAGCGGACTGAGCGTGTAGCCGACCAGCCGATCGACGATCCGGCGAGCCTGCTGGGCATCGACGAGGTTGCGGTCGATGCCGCGCGGATGGGCGAACGCCTCGCGGATCGCGGGCGCGGTGATCTCCGAGAACGTCACCCGCCGGGTCTTCGTCTCTGGGACGCGGGCGGCCTCGGTCACGTGCCAGGCGATCGCCTCGCCCTCGCGGTCGAGGTCGGTCGCGAGGTAGACGGTGTCGGCGCCCCTGGCGGCCTTGGCGATCGCATCGACCTGTTTGCGGCGATCGTCGGCCACGACGTACTCGGGTTCGAACCCGTGCTCGACGTCGACCCCGAACTTGCCTTTGCCGGGGTTTTCCGGCAGGTCGCGGACATGGCCGTAGGAGGCCAGGACGCGGTAGTCGTCGCCGAGGTAGCGCTCGATCGTCCGCGCCTTGGCCGGCGACTCGACGATCACCAGGTGCTTCGGCATCCGGGGGAGTATAGCCACGGCCCCTTCGCGGGCCCTTACGCGCGAGTCACCTCGCGCTGCACTGGTCAGGCCTCCCGAATCCGGCGCAGGAAGTCCTCGTCGATCTCGAGGTCCTCGGGCTCGGCCTCGGCGATCGGTGGCGGCTGGGCGTCGCCGCGCTCGCCCTCGCCCGGGATCTCGACGAACCGGATCTGGTTGTACGGGAAGACGAACGTCGACTCGATGTGGTCGATGAACACCGGTCGCTTGCCATCGACGGTCCGGACGTTGCGACAGACGAGGGTCGTGTCGGCCGCGTTGGGCATCGAATCGAGCTCCACGGCCAGGGGCTGGTCGCCGATGAGGTGGAGGATCGCCCGGATCACGAGCCGGACGATAGCATCAGGCGGCCGGCGCGGGCGCCGCGGCGAGGCGGCCGGCGACGCGATATCGCCCATGGACGCCCTCGACGAGGCCGCGAGATTCGAGGCGAGTCACGGCGCCCAGGACGGCGGCCACGGTCTGGCCCGTCACCGCCACGAGCTCGTCGACCGTCGAGGCGCCGGCGAGCATCGCGAGGGCCACGGCATGCTGGGCCGGAGCGGCCGCGACGAGGAGCGCCGCCAGCGATGCGGGGGTGGTGCTCGAGCTGACGACCTTGCGCGGGTCGTGGAGCGCTCGAACCGGGCGCAGCGCGGCACCGGCGGGCAGCCCCAGGTCGTCGAGCAGCTGCGGCACGCCGGCCACGATCCGGGCGGCGCCGTGCCAGTCGCGCAGGAAACCCAGGCAGCCGGCCGATGCCGGCGCCTCGACGGAGCCTGGCACGACGAAGCACTCCCGACCTTGCTCGAGCGCCCAGGAGGCGGTCAGCAGCGCCCCGCTCCTCGCGCCCGCCTCGACGACCACGACGGCGTCGGACGAGCCGCTGATCAGGCGATTGCGCTGCGGGAACGTGCCGCGCGTCGCCTCCGTCCCGGGGGCGTACTCGGAGATGACGGCCCCGCCGGCGTCGACGATCGCGTTGGCCAGGCGCTCGTGGGCCCGAGGGAACAGGCGACCGTGACCGCTGCCGATGTAGGCCACCGTCCGGCCACCCTCGGCGACAACCGCCGCATGAGCCGCGCCGTCGATCCCGACCGCGAGGCCCGAGACCACCGTCGCACCGGTCCGGGAAAGGGCCCCGGCGATTCGGCTCGCGACCCGCCGGCCACCCTCGCTCGGGCGCCGGGTCCCGACGACCGCGACCACCGACTCCGCGGCGAGCGGAGCGATGTCGCCGCGAACGAACAGCGCCGGCGGGGGGATCTCGATCGCGTGCAAGCGCCCCGGAAAATCGGGATCGGAAGCCGCCACCAGGCGCAGCTCCAGGCGACGCACATGGGCCAGGATCTGGTCGGCGGCAGAGGCTGCCTCGACGATGCCCTGGGCGACGAGCTCGGACATGGCGGCCCACGCGCCGTCTGGCGATCGCATCGCGGACCGGATCGAGAGGGCGCCACCGTTCGAGCGCGCCAGCCGAAGGATCCCGCTCGGCGACCCGATCTGCCGCACGAGTCGCTCCAGCGTCAGCGGGCCAAGTCCGTGGACCGCGAGGAGGACTGCAAGGGCCTCGCGATCGGCACTCGAGAGCGGCCGGGTCGTGTCCGCGCGCTCCCCCACGCCGAGCACCTTCAGACCGCCAGCGCCGTCAGTGGCCGCCGCGCCGGCGCCCGCCACCGGGCGGCTTCCTCGAGGTGCTCCACGGCGACCGCCTCGTGGTCGGCGAGATCGGCGATCGTGCGCGCGACCCGAAGCAGGCGCTCGGTCCCGCGGCCGGACAGCTGCTCGCCCTCGGCCAGGCTGGCCAGGCTCCTCGCCGTCTTCGGCGTCAGCCGCGCGATCGCCCGCAGGGCCCGCCCGCCGACCCGGGCATTGAGGCGCCGTCCGGGCCGGGCCAGCTGCCGCTCCCGGGCAGCCGCGATTCGGGCCGCCACGGCGGCCGACGATTCGGGGTCGGCGCCGCCGACGAGAACCCGGGCCGGAACGCGGGGCATCCCGACCCAGATGTCGATCCGGTCCCGGAGCGGCCCCGAGATCCGGCCCATGTAGGCCTGCGGGACCCCCGTGCCGCAGGTGCAGCCGCCGTCCGCGTCGCCGTGGTGGCCGCAGGAGCAGGGGTTCGTGGCGGCCACGAGCTGGAACCGCGCCGGCAGCGTCGCCGCCCGCCCGCCGGCCCGGACGATCGTGACCCGGCCGTCCTCGAGCGGCTGGCGGAGGGCCTCGAGGACGTCCCGCGAGAACTCGGCGAGCTCGTCGAGGAACAAGACCCCGTTGTCGGCCCGGGTGACCTCGCCGGGCGAGATGTTTCGGCCGCCGCCGACCATCGCCGCGTAGGAGCTCGTGTGGTGTGGCGATCTGAACGGCGGCCGCCGGACGAGACCCCGGATGGGGCCCTCGGCCGAGACCGAGGCGATGATCGTCGCCGCCAACGCATCCTCGTCGGCCAACGGTGGCAGGAGGCCGGGAATGGTCCGGGCCAGCATGGTCTTGCCCGTACCGGGCGGCCCGATGAGCAGCAGGCCGTGCCCACCCGCGAGGGCGACCTCGAGGGCTCGCCGCGCCTCGACCTGGCCGCGGACCTCGGCGAGATCCGGAACACCCCCCGGCAGGACGAGAGTCAGCGAGCCCGGCTCGGCCGTGGCGGTCGGCACGTACTAACCGGCCGAGGCCGAGGCGAGCTCGACGCGGGCCGGCCGCATCGGGGCCGCCCGCCGTCGCGACCGCAGCACGTCGACCGCCTCGGCGAGGGTCGCCACGGGCACGCTCTCGATGCTCCGCACGAGGGCCGCCTCCTCGATGGCAGCCGCCGGCACGATGACCCGCCGCACGCCGTGCCGGGCGAGCGCCGCGACCATCGGCAGCAGGCCGGGCACGGGCCGGACGTCACCCCCGAGCGAGACCTCGCCGATGAGCGCCACCCGGCCGCCCCGCGCGGTGAACTGCTCCGACCCGATGAGGATCCCGATGGCGATCGCCAGATCGGCCGCGGGTCCCGTCTTCGGCACGTCGGCCGGGGCGAATATGCGATTATGGGGATTGGTTGACATGGGGCTAGAATCAGGGCGTGCCGAACTCAACGGGCGAGCCCGGCGCCTACGAGCTCGCTTACCGGGAGGCGACGCGAGCGATCGAGGTCCAGATGGCGGCACTCGACACTCTCCGGACGCGAGCGTCGGTGCTCTTGACGGCCGCGGCCGTTGTGACGGGATTCCTAGCGCCGGCAGCTGGCATCGAGTGGGCGGCCGGCGTGGCAGGCATTTCCTTCGCGATTGCTGCTGGCGCCTCTCTGTACGTCCTGCTGGCGACGACGAAGGTCCGACCCTCGACGAACGCGAAAGCGCTGCTCGCCGACTACATCGAGTCAGATCCACCCGCGTCTCTGCCAGAGATACATCGCTCGCTGGCCTACTACATGCAGGATGACTGGGAGGGCAACGAACGCGAGCTAGAGCGACGCTTCCGAGCGCTCCTGATCGCCGGCGGGGCCATCGCAGCCGAGACAATCTTCTGGCTTGTGGCGATCTTTCTACCGACGGGAGGGCCTCCGTGACTGACCCGAAGGCACCTCCTTCAGCGCCGAAGCCGAATCCGACTCCGACACCACCAACGCGGCCCTCCCCCACGCAGCCTGAGATCCGCGGCCCCGACCCATCTGCGCCTATTCGGACGAAGGTCCCTCCGCCGCCGCAGCGGAGCTGACCGAGTAGGTACCTAGGGCCCGTCGCCAGCCGCTCCGCTACCCGAAGATCGCAGTTCTAACTCACCCCCGAGTCGGTCCAGGTGATCGGACTATCGGCGGTGACCGTGACACCCCCATAGGCGTCAACGTGCGCGGTGAATAGCCGCTCGCGCGCTCGGAAGCCCACCAGCCAACCGTCGAACGTCGACTCGAACTCGCCAAGCTGGGACAGGTACCGGTTCATTGGGGTAACGAACGCCAACGTCAGATCGCTGCTCCGCGTCTGGGCGAAGATCGCATCGGCTGCGAGAACAACGGCAAGACCATCCGAGACGATGACTTTGTTCCCGGTGGCCTGCTCGACGCGCTGGATGATCTTTCGAATGACCCCTGCAAGCCCTACCAGGGCCATGATGCCCTCGGCGACTCGGACGGCCAGGCCGACAAGCTCGACGGCGGCCTGCTGAGAAGGTAGTGGTCCGCCGGCTTTGGGACCTGTCCACGGTTCGGGAACGACGCGGAGACCCGACTCAATGGCAACTGGCCTGAGGATGCTGCGGACTCTCGTTGCATACGCGCGCCGCAAGGCGTCGCCGTATCCGTGGCGCTTCGCTAATGGCGCCGCGATTCGACTTGGGTCGAGTCGTAGGTTGAAGGCCAGTTCGAGGCTTCCAACGTATGCCGTGTTCTCGTCGCGTGCCTCAAGGTACGCTTCGTTCTCCTGCTCCCACGTATTCACGATCCCTCAACCGCCTCCTGGCCCGGATTCGGCCCCTGCGGCCGTAGCGCTCCACCTCCGTCGTCGCAGCGGAGACGCGAGGCTGGCCATGCTCACAGGCCCGCCTTGTCCACCCCGTAGACGGCCTGTGCGTGCGTGAAGCCCTCGAACTCCAACTGCTCGATGAGGCCCGACCGCGAGAAGTGCGAATAGTCGAGGTAATCCTCGGCCATCAGCCACGCCTGTTCCTTCCAGTTCACTTCTAGGTAGTCCACGGCGAAGGTCGCCACCTTCTTGCTGAACCCCTCGAACACCAACTGCTCGATCAGGCCCGAGCGCGAGAAGGCCGTGTAGTCGAGGTAATCCTCGGCCAGCCCAATGGCGTTCTCCTGCTCGCGGCTCAGCTGCGGAGCACTCGTTGGCGCCGCCGTTGGCGCCGGCGGGTCCGTTGGTACCGCCGTTGGCGCCGGCGGGTGCGTGGGCGCTGCCGTTGGCGCGGCGGTGACCGGCACGCCCGCGACACTCGGCGCCGGTGTCCGCGGTGCGGCGGTGTTGGCGGAGGGGGCGCTGCCCGACTGCCATCCTCGGCCGAACGCAGCGATGGCGACGATCACGACGACAGCGCCGAGCCCGATCCCAGCTCGACCTCGATACCAGGGACGCTTCGCCTGAACCTCCGCAACCGTCGCGGGACCTGGCGCTGGGGAGGGCGAGGTCGACGTGAGCGGCTGAGGCAGGTGAGGGCTGTGCGGATCGAGCACACCGCTCTCGAAATCGAAGCCGCACTTGCGACAGTATCTGAATGCCCCGGAGCGCTGCGTGCCGCACCGTGGGCAGAAGGCGTCCATCCCCTACCTCCTAGAGGCAGAGCCTACTGCAATTCCTTGCGAGAAGCCAAGCCTGCCCAAGGCGGACCGAGCCACCGAAGACGGTGCAGCCTGTCACCGCTAAAGCGACCCTCGATACCTCTGCAAGACTCCGGTCAGCTCCGAGTCCGTCAGCCCTCGGCCGAGGTTCTCACGAGCCCAACCTTCGGCTCCCTCGACGTAGGCCTGCCGAAGCCGCTGCCGCAGCTCCTCAAGCCGCGTGCCCTTGGTGTGGTCGACGCCGCGAAGTTGGTCGTCAAGGTCTCGGAGCGCGTCGACCTCCGTTGGCCCCCTCCCCGTGACGGACTGCGGGCTCTTGCCGCGGCCAGGGTAAGGGCCGACCGCCGTGATGCTCCAGTTCCGCGTCAGGGGGTCCGCGATCGAGGGCGGAGCCGGGACCCGCCAGCGGGCTGGCAGGGCCTCGTGGACAGCGTCCCAGGCGGCCTCGACGCTCAGTCGCCCATCGTCAGCGCGAACGTCCACCCGGCCGCCTTCATATCCGCCAGCGAGTTGGTGATCTGCCCCCTTCGGCCGACCTCTACGGTGTAGAACGAGACCTCAGGTACGTTCTGGAACTCGAACTCGAAGGTGCAGCGCGAGGTTGATCCCG
>VEOW01000012.1 GCA_012026785.1 Chloroflexota bacterium
CTGCTTGTTGAGGGCCCCGACGCGCCGGTCCCACTCGTCGACGATCGTTCGCATCCGCGTCCAGAAGGCCGGATCGCGCCGGGCTTCGAACTCATCGATCGGGACGCCCTGCTGCTCGACCCAGGTGTAGTAGCCGAGGTTGAAGATGCGGTCCCGGTCGGTCCGACGCAGCTCGAGCAGGTTGTCCGTCTCGGCGCCGAGGATGCACTCGCCGAACGTCTCGCCCGCGGCGACGGCATCGAAACCGCCCGGGAAGTCGCGAGCCAGGACCCGGTCCCGCTCCGTCGCGTACATCGACGCGCCGTCGGTGGCGACGGTGACGACGAGGTCGTCGGGGCCGTAGCCCTCGTACCGCGCCGTCTTGATCGCCGCGACGATGTTGCAGATACTCGACAGCCCGAACGACTCGAAGGCCGCGAGGGTCCCGTCGTCGACCCCGCGTCGGCGCCGCAGGTACTCGCGCCCTGCGTCCGTGCCGAACAGGACCGCGAGTCGGTCCGTGGCTCGATCCGAGACCGCCATGACCAGGTCGGTCGCCATGACGTTGTGGATGAGCGGGATGTGCTTGTCGCCGATCCCCTGGATGTTGTGCTCGCCGAAGCCGTTCGCCAGCATCGTCGGGCACTCGAGCGCTTCGACGGCGACGGTCCGCGAGCCGAGCCGCTCCTTCAGGTAATCGCCTGCCCCGAGGGTGCCGGCGGAGCCGGACGCCGCGACGACCGCCCGCAGCCGCAGGCCGGGGCGCTCGGCCGCCAGCCGGCCGACCACGACCTCGACGGCCCGGCCGGTGATGGCGTAGTGGGCAATGTGATTCCCGAACTCCGAGAACTGGTTGAAAATCACCGTGTCGGGCTCGCGGTCGAGCACCGCGCAGCGGTCGTAGATCTCCTTGACGTTGCTCTCGGTGCCGGGTGTGCGGATGACGTCACCCGGATCGCCGACCCAGGCCGCCAGCCATTCGAAGCGCTCCCGGCTCATCCCCTCGGGCAGAACCGCCACGCCGCGGCAGCCCAGGATTCGCGAGATGGCGACGCCACCGCGACAGTAGTTGCCGGTCGACGGCCAGACCGCCCGATGGCGGACCGGGTCGAACTGGCCGGTCACGAGGCGTGGCACGAGGCAGCCGTAGGCGGCAAGGACCTTGTGCGACCGGATCAGCGGGAACCGGTCGGCCAGGAGCACGACGATCGGCGCCTCGACCCCGGTCAGCGAGCTCGGCAGGACGACATGGGCCGGCACGTCCGCGACGGTCCGCCGGTCCGGCCCGTTGAACCAGTGGACCCGGAACAGGTTCAGCGGATCGGGGACGTCCGGATCTACCGCCGGCAGCCGGTCGCGGACCGAAGCCGGGAGCGTCGCCGGATCGGCCAGCTGCGCGAACGTCGGCAGCGGCACGCGGGCATCCCGGAACCGCGCAACCGTGTGCTCGTAGGCAACCGGATCCACGAGCTCGTGTTCGAGACCGAGTCGCCGCATGACCGCCCTCCGGGTGATCCGAATGGGCCGCGAAGGACAGGCACAACAGCAGTCGCCCGCGCGGGCCCAGGCACCCATGCTGTCGGGGCGAGTGGCGCTCTGCACAGGGCCGCTTGGCGCTCAGCAGGCGGGCGACATGGCTCAACTGACGTTCAAGCTCGACGGGCGCGAGGTCACCCTCGAGGCCGGGCCCGAGATGAGCCTCCTCGAGGCCCTCCGGGATGGCTTCGGCTTGCGAGGTCCGAAGGACGGCTGCGCGCCCGAGGGCTCATGCGGCGCCTGCACGGTGATGGTCGACGGGCGCGCCGTGGTCAGCTGCGCCCAACCCGTGACGAGGGTCGCCGGGCGAACCGTCACGACCCAGGCCGGCCTGTCCGCCAACGTGCGCCGGCAATGGGCCGGGGCCTTCGCCCTGACCGGCGCCTCGCAGTGCGGCTTCTGTTCGCCCGGGATCGTCATGAAGGGCGAGGCGCTGCTCGGTCGCGAGCCCGCTCCATCCCGCGCCTCGATTGCCCGGGCCCTCGCCGGGAACCTCTGCCGCTGCACCGGCTACCACAGGATCATCGACGCGATCGAGCTCGTGGCCGCGAGCCGCCGAACCGGGGTTCCCGTGCCGATCGGCGACGGTGACGCGGCACCAGGGTCTCGGGCCGCCCGCTACGAGGCGGCCGGGCTGGCGCTCGGCGACAAGCCCTTCGTGGCCGACCTCCGGGTCCCGGGCATGCTCCACGGGGCGCTCCGGTTCGCCGATCACCCACGCTCGGTCATCAACCGGATCGACGTTCGACGCGCCGCCGCCCACCCGGGTGTCGTCGCGGTCGTCACGGCCGCGGACGTTCCGGGACAGCGTCACCAGGGCCTGATCCGGGACGACTGGCCGGTCTTCGTCGCCGAGGGCGAGACGACGCGGTTCGTGGGCGACGTCCTGGCGGCTGTCGCGGCTACGACGCGAAGGGCGGCTCGCGAGGCCGCCGCGCTGATCGACATCGACCAGGAGGAGCTCGCGCCCGTCAGCGACCCGTTTGACGCTCTTGCCGATGACGCCCCGGCGATCCACGACGGGGGAAACCTGCTGTCGCGCTCGATCGTGCGCCGCGGCGACGTCGATGCGGCCCTGGCCGAGGCCGGCCACGTCGTCAGCGAAACGTTCCAGACGGGCCGTATCGAGCACGCCTTCCTCGAGCCTGAGGCGTGCCTCGCCGTGCCCACGTCGCGCGCGGCCGCAGGGGACGCCTCCCCACGCCTCCACCTGTTCTCGTCCGGCCAGGGCATCTGGGACGCCCGCCGCCAGGTCGCCTCGCTGCTCGGTCTCGAGCCGGCCCGGGTCCGCGTCACGCAGGTCTCGGCGGGCGGCGCGTTCGGCGGCCGAGAGGACCTGAGCGTCCAGGGCCAGGCCGCGCTCCTCGCGGTGGTCACGGGTCGGCCAGTGCTGCTCGCGCTGAGCCGCCGCGAGAGCATCCGCCTGCACCCGAAGCGTCACCCGTTCTGGATGGACTACACGGTCGGCTGCGACGCCGAGGGCCGGCTCCTCGCCGTCCGCGCCCGGATCGTCGGCGACAACGGCGCCTACGGCAGTGTCGGGATGAAGGTCCTCGAGCGCGCCGCGGCCCACGCCTGCGGGCCGTACCGCGTTCCCAACATCGACGTCGAGGCGCTGGCCGTCTACACCAACAACCCGCCGTCGGGGGCGATGCGCGGCTTCGGGGTGAACCAGGCGGCGTTCGCGATCGAGGGCATGCTCGACCGGCTCGCCGACGCCGTCGGAATCGACCGCTGGGAGATCCGCTGGCGGAACGCGCTCCGGGAAGGCGATCGGTTTGCGACCGGCCAGCGCCTCGGGCCCGGCGTCGGACTGGAGCGGACCCTTCTGGCCGTTCGCGACGCGTACCGAGCCGCGCCGATTGCCGGCATCGCGTGCGGGGTCAAGAACTGCGGCATCGGCAACGGCATGACCGAGCGGGGCCGGGCGATCCTCAGACCGGAGGTCGACGGCACGCTCACGCTCTACCACTCCTGGACCGAGATGGGCCAGGGCTGCCACACCGTCTTCGCTCAGCTGGCGGCCTCGACGCTCGGCCTGCCGGTCGATCGAATCCGGGCCGTCGTCGACACCGAGCGCGAGCTCGACACGGGCCAGACGACCGCTTCGCGGGCCACGATGCTCGGTGGGACGGCGGTCATTCGCGCGGCCGAGGCGCTTCGTGCCGAACTGCGGGGGCGACCGCCCGAGGCGCTCACCGGCCGGGAGTTCACCGGCGAGGTGGTGATCGACTGGACGACGCCGCTTGACACCGATTCGCCCGATCCGCGGACCCACTTCGCCTACGGCTGGGCGACGCAGGTGGTCGTCCTCGACGACGGCGGCGCCATCGACCGCGTGATCGCGGCCCACGACGTCGGGCGGGTCATCAACCGGACGCTCGTCGAGGGCCAGATCGAGGGTGGCGTCCACATGGGCCTCGGCCAGGCGCTCAGCGAGGAGCTCATCGTCCGCGACGGCTTGCCGGTCAACGACACCCTCAAGTCGCTGGGCATCATCCCGGCCGCCGGGATGCCGCCGGTCGAGACGATCCTGATCGAGGAGGCCCAGCCCGAAGGGCCCCTCGGCGCGAAGGGGATCGGCGAGGCGGTGCTGGTCCCGACCGCGCCCGCAGTCGCCGCGGCTCTCCAGCGCTGCGACGGCGTCTGGCGGACCCGGCTGCCGATGCGGGATTCGGCCGCGGCCCGGGCGGCCGTACCGCGTCTCGGTGCCCTCATGGCGGCCACCGCTCGGTACACGCCTCGGCGAGCGCTCGCGGGCCGGCCACGATGATGACCATCCTGCACGGCGCCACCGTCGTCACCAGCCTCGATCCGGCAGAGGTCATGACCGCCGACATCGTCGTCGACGGCGACCGAATTGCGGCGATCGACTCGTCGGCCCCCGCTGACCTTGGGGCGACGGTCATCGACTGCCTGGGCTGCCTGGTCCTCCCCGGCAACGTCGATGCCCATACCCACGTCTACTCGGCTCTGGCCCGCGGCATGCCGTACGAGCTGGCGGCGCCGCGCTCGTTCGTGGAGATCCTGCGCCGCATCTGGTGGCGCCTCGACCGGGCCCTCGACGAGGCCTCGATCCGCGCCTCGGCACGCGTTGCCGGCATGGAGGCGCTCCTCGCCGGGACGACGACCCTCGTCGATCACCACGCCTCGCCGCACGCGATCGACGGGTCGCTGGACATCCTCGCCGAGGAGCTGGGCCGGCTGGAAGTCCGGGCGGTGCTCGCCTACGAGGTCACCGACCGCGACGGCCCGGCGGCCGCGCGGGCCGGCAGCGAGGAGAACCGCCGGTTCCTCGGGCGCGTCGCGGCAGGCGATCTGCCGCTCACCCGCGCGCTCGTCGGCGCACACGCCTCGTTCACGCTGTCCGACTCGACCCTCGAGGCGTGCGTCGATCTCGCCCGTTCGAGCGGCCGGGGTCTCCACGTCCACGTCGCCGAGGACGCCGCCGACGAGCGTGCCGCCGAAGCCGAGCACGGCGTCCGCGTCCTCGAGCGCCTCGCAAGGGCCGGCGCACTCGACCCGCCGCCGCTGCTGGCCCACGGCGTCCACCTCGATCGGGCCGAGGCAGCCCTGTTCCGCGCGTCCGGCGCGACCCTCGTCCACAACCCCCGCTCCAACATGAACAACGCCGTCGGCCGGGCGCCGATCGGTCTCCTCGGCTCGCGCGTCGCGCTGGGCACCGACGGGATCGGCGCCGACATGTTCGAGGAGAGCCGGACGGGCTACCTGCGGCTGCTCGAGGAGCGCGCGACCGGGGCCGCTTCGACGAACGACGAGGCGAACCCAGCACGACCCGCCTGGCCGCTGGCCGGGCTCGCTGCCGGTGCCCGCTTCGTGGGCGAAGTCTTCGGCGAGCCGTCGCTCGGCCGCATCGAGCCGGGAGCGCCGGCCGACCTCGTGGTTCTGGACTATCACGCCCCGACGCCGCTCACCGCGGCGACGCTGGCCGGCCACTGGACGTTCGGGCTGTCAGCCCGCTGGGTGCGAGACGTCATGACCGCGGGCCGGATCGTGGTTCGAGACCGGCGGCTGGTGACCGCGGACCCGAAGGAGATCGCCGTCGAGGGGCGTCTCGCGGCGACTCGGCTCTGGGAGCGGCTCGCCGCGATCGGCGAGCACCCGTATGCGCTCGACGAGGTCCCGGTCGAATGAGCGTCCGGCAGGCCGTCGAGCTCGGCGTCGAGATCTGCGGGCTCCGATTCCCGAATCCGATCCTGACCGCGGCCGGGCCGCCCGTCCATGACGGCATGGCAGTCCTGGCCTGCGCCGCCGGCGGCGCAGGCGGCCAGGTGACGAAGACGATCTCGCGGACCGCGGCGCGGCCCACGACACCGAACATGGCCGAGGTCGCACACGGCTTCCTCAACGCCGAGCTGTGGTCGGAGCTGCCGCCGGAGCGCTGGATCGAGCGCGAGTACGCGATCGCCCGGCAGGCCGGCCTGCCGGTCATCGTGAGCCTCGGCTACACGGCCGAGGACATTGCCGACCTGGCACCCAGCGTCCGGCCGTTCGCCGATGCGCTCGAGCTGTCGACCCACTACATCGGCGAGGACGCCGCGCCGATGGTCGCCGCGATCCGGGCCGCCAAGGCCGCCCTCGACGTCCCGGTGTTCGTGAAGCTCAGTCCGCTGGGGCGCGAGATGCGGCGGGCGGCCGAGCAGGCCCAGGCCGCGGGGGCCGACGCGATCGTGGCCATCAACTCGTTCGGGCCGGTCCTCGCGATCGACGTCGAGACGGCGACGCCCCGGATGGGCGGCCAGGACGGCTACGGCTGGCTCTCCGGACCGGCCATCAAGCCGCTCGCCGTGCGCTGCATCCACGACGTGGCGTCCGCGGTCGAGGTCCCGGTCATCGGCTGCGGCGGCGTGTCACGCGGCGCCGACGTCATCGAGATGCTGATGGCCGGCGCATCGGCCGTCCAGGTCTGCACCGCGGCGATCCTTCGCGGCCCGTCCGTGTTCGGCAAGATCGCGGCGGAGACCGCGACCTGGCTGGAGCGCCACGGCTACGCGCGACCGTCCGAGGTGGTCGGCCTGGCGCTGGGCCGCGATGCGACGCGGACCTCCGGGGTGCCGCTCCTCGACCTCGCCCTCTGCAACGGCTGCGGCCTCTGCGAGCTGTCCTGCCCGGAGGGCGCGATCCGGGTTGTCGATGGCAAGGCCGTCATTGACGAGGAGCACTGCTCGCTCTGCGGCCTGTGCATCTCGCGCTGCCGCCCCGGCGCACTCCTCTGGGCGACCCCAGCCTAGGTCACCAGGTCGCGGGTCCTCGGCCGACGTCGATGGCGTCGGTCATCGGCGATCGGCCGACGTTTGCTGGCGCGATGCCAGACCTGCGCCGCTTGCCTCGAGGAGGCGCAGCATCCGCTCGTAGTGCGACCCTTTCCAGTACAGCCCGTCACAGTCCGGGCAGTGCCGGAACTCCCGCTGCTCGTGCTGAACGCGAGGCGGAAGCCGATCGACCACCAGCGCCGCGTCGATGCGCTCCAGCAGGCCGTTGCAGCGAAGGCAGCGCCCGAACGGCCGAGCGGACTCGACCAGCCTGAACCGACGGACGACCTCCGCGAGCTGCTCGGCCGGTCGGTCAGAGCGCACGCAGTAGCCCTGCCGGACGATCGATCGCTTGAGCAGGCCACGGTCTCGGGTGAGGAGCAGCCGATCATCGGCCGCTGCCCGCTGGGCGAGCTCCTGATCGGGGGCATGGATGCGGTACCAGGTGTCGAATCCGAGGGCCCGCAGATACGCTGCAAGTCGCCCGAGGTGGCCATCGACGACGAACCTGGGCGCGTCGCCATGGCCGGTCGGCCCGGGCCTCTCCGGCACGGGGCCCGCCGGGTAGACGGCGATCTCGTCGCCGTCGCGGAGTCGATAGCCGAACCCGACGGGCCGCCCGTTGGCCGTCACTCGCTCGACCTCCGGGTGCGGCACGCCGAGCGCCTCGATCGCGTCCTTGACCGTCTGGCGCGGGGCGACCGCGCGGCGGATCGGGGCGTCACGAAGGCCGGGCGCGAGGAAGTCGTGGAGCCGGCCGTGGAATCGGAACTCGGCGGCGGCCGTTCCGGCGCTGCCGCTCGTCAGCTCGGGCATCGCGATCGAAGCGCCTGTCAGCGCGCCCGGCCAATGGGCACGAGGTAGAGCGCCTGCTCGCCGGCGTCGAGTCCCGTGACCCACGCCACCGCGGCGTCGTCGAACGCCCCGACCGGCACAGCCACGAGCCCGAGGGCGACGGCCTGAAGGAGCAGATTCTGGGTGGCGTGACCGGCCTCGAGCGCGACGTATCGTTCGGCACGGGCGCCGTAGCGTGCCGCCGTCCGGCTCGGCACGGCCGCAACCACGACGACGAGCGGTGCGTCGGCCACGAAGCGCTGCTCCAAGGCGACCTCGGCAAGCTCAGCTCGGACGTCGCCCGATCGCACGACGCGAAGCGAGTGGGTCTTCGGCAGGTAGCGGTGAACACCGCTTGCAGTGACGGCGAGCAGCTCGAGCGGGTAGGTGCCTCCGGCGGACGGTGCCGTCCGGCGACCGTCGGCCGAGGTGACGCCCTGGGCAGCCCACAGGAGCTGGCCGATCTCGGCGTCGGTGAGCGCGGCCGGGGCGAACTCGCGGACCGACCGCCGGGCCGCGAGCGCCTCCTCGAGAGACACCTGGCCGTGCAGCATCGGCGAGGGCAGCGCGTCAGCCCCGGCGGCCGAGCCCGGCGCCGGCGGGCGATTCGCGATCGACGATGCAGCGATCACCACGATGAGGGTTCCCGCCGCGGCGGCCGCGGCAGCGGTTCGTGAGAAGGCCATGGAACGTCCCAGTCGACCGTCCCATCGTCGTCGCATCCACGACAGCCGCCCAGTGCCATCCGGCCCGACCTCGAGCCTAGTGGTCGAGCCGGGTCAGTCCCAGTCGCCGGGCCGCATCGACGGCCCTTCGATATTCGTCGGGGTGGAGGCGGCGATCGAGCGGCGGCTCCCCTGCCGCCCGGTAACACGGGCGGTACTGGTCCATGAGATTGAGGTATGTCCGGGTCGAGATATCCCGCGCGATGAACGCCAGGACCTCCTCGGTGCGGGCGAGGTCGTCTGGCAGGACGAGATGGCGCACGAGCAACCCACGCTGCGCGAGACCGCCCTCGTCGACGACGAGGTCTCCGACCTGCCGGTGCATCTCGCCCACGGCAGCCTGGTTGACCGCCAGCGCGATCGCGGTCATCTCGAACAGCCCCACGTCCCGCCTCAGCCCCTGCCGTGCATGGCCCCGCCTTGGCGTGCAGTCGTGCGCGAGCGATGGAAACCTGGATCAAGCCTGCCGGCGATGATTCCGGGTGAGACGCCGCGCCTCCCGAGGGCCACTATTCCCAGCCAGATGAAACAGGGGGTGGCGCGCCCGACAGGAGTCGGACCTGCGCGTACCCACTCAAGGTTCAGGCTCATCCCGATCGAGGGAGCCGCTGAATGGGAGGCTGGCGGCCTGCGAAGCGCGTAGTCGCCATACGGGACGTTGCCTGATCTATCGGCGAGGGAACGCCAGCCGCGTCAACAGACCGACGCCCGACGCTGGGCCCGCTTACGCCGGGGCGGCATAGGGCCGGAGTCTCGCTTGAGTGACCGTCATCCTGCCCCAGCGCCCTAGCCTACCTAGCCGGCCGGTCCAGGCGACTGGGAGCCAGACGCCATCCTCGGTGGATGCCACGATCAGGAGTGCCGGCTGCGGACAGAACGCGTCGCGCGCGCCTGCGATGTTACGGAGCGTCCGGCGGTCCCGACCAGACAGTTCGGCGCTGCCGTCCGGGTGGCTGTGCCAGTCGCCCAGGTACATGACCGCGCCGTCACTCGCCGTGAATGCCTCATCGATCGCTTGGACCTGGTACTCGTGATCGGGACGCATGCCGGTCGTTGTTCGAACGGCTGCAGGCCCGGCGCCGACGATCTCGCGGACCACGACGTGGGAGCCGTTTCGGTGGCCAAGTAGGATGCCTCCGGTCTCGTTCGGACGGTGCTCCTCAGCCTGCTCGGCCATGTGCCGTAGATGCCGCTCGGGAATCCAGAGCGTCAGTGTCCGTGTGGTGGTCGACACGATGGGTGGGGCTGGAGACGGAAGGTGTGCCAGATCGGTACGGTCGCGACTCCGGACGAATCGCGGAGGTTGATGGTCGCGACGTCCCAGTCGGGCTCGGGGTAGCCGCCTTCGACCCCCCGCAGGAGGGTCCCGATCGCCAGGCGTGCCCCGGCGAGCGCGACCGATGACACGTCGAAGCCTGCGCCCGTGAAGGTCGGATCGGCACACCCCAGAGGCTGATGGAGGCCGCCACTCTTCACGTGGAGCTGGCGATCCGGGTCGGCATCGACCTCCTCGAGGGCGTACTGGAGGCAGACGCGGCACGCCGATCCGGGGGTCGAGTTCAGCCGGGCGATGCGACCGCCCCACGCGCCGTTCTTCGTCGCCGCTTCCACATATGGAATGCCACGATCGCGGGCGAGATCGGCGAGAAGGTAGTGGATCCCGAGTTCGGCCGTTGCGTCGAACACGAGGTCCACGCCGTCGAGGAGAGTGTCAAGCTGCTCACGGTCCGAGGGTTCATCGAGCTTCTCGCGAACAGCGCCGATGGCGAGCCGCGCCGGGACAACGTTCGCGTAGGGCCAGTTGACTTTCGCGAAGCGCTCAAGGGCAGCGACCTTGGAATCGCCCGCGTACAGCAGCCCGAGCGGCCACCGCACGATGGGGCCGGGCTCGACGATGTCGTGGTCGATGACACGCAGCTTGCTGATGCCCGCGCGGATCAACTCGATGGCTACTGGCGCCCCGATGCCGCCGAGGCCGACGAGGAGCACCTTCTTCGTGCGGAGTCCAGTCAACTCGGGAATGCGCTCGACGAAGTCGCCCCCGCCGGCGCGACCGGCGCGGACCATGAACGTCGCGCTCGGCTGGCGGTAGCGGACCACGAACAACCAGCCGGTGCCAGTCACCTCAGGGCGGAGGTCCTCCGAGAACGCGACACCGACGACGTCGACCGAGATGCGGCCCGTGTTCCGGAAGTCCGGTCTCAGAACCCCAGGATTGACTTCAACGGCGGCGCGGAGCAGGGCATCCGGTTCGAACGACCGCGGCGGTGACGCGAGCCGGACCCATCGTCCCTCGATGGTCCGCGAGTGGTCCCAGACTCCCGACAATCCGCGGAGGCCGACGAGCTCGAGCCCGTCGCCCGCGATCCGTGTTACGCATGCCTTGAACGAGTGGTCCGTCGCTTGCGCGACCAGCGTCATCGTCCCGCCGGTCGTGCGTTCCGGGATGTGCCACGCGGAGTCGACGAGGACGCCCCCGCCGACGGGCCACGGCATGTAGCCCGTGATCGGTTCCGCCTGGTCCTCTTCGGGGACGGGCGAGGGGTCCCCCACGTTCCGACGGGCGGCGGTGAGGAGCTTCGGCAACTGGTCGGCGACGAGGTCGGCGAGGCGGTCGTGGGTCGACCAGTACTCGGTCGAGCGGCCGATCAGGCAGAGGTTCCCCGCGAATGGGTTGCGGTGGCGGGGAAGGTCTAGCTCGGCCGCGTAGACCTGCGGGCGGACGTACGGAAACAGGTCGGGGTAGATCCCATACAGGGGAATGGTCTCGGTGTCGCTCTTGTAGGTGAACTCGAGGCGGATGACACCGGCAGCCTGCCACTCCGCGTTGAGCCTGGCAGGCATCCCGGCACGCTGGAAGGCGTCAAGCTCCTGCTCCAGCGTACCGGGGAACCGCTCCCACCAGGGGAGGAGCACCGCGCGCCGACCTCGCGGTCCTTCGGTGGCTTCGGTGGCTTCGGGGGACGGTTGTCCGGCGGCCCGGGCGGGACGTCCGGATGCTCCGGATGCTCGGGATGCTCCGGGTGCTGGCGTTGGTCCTTCTCGACTTCACTCGACACTGGACTCCTTCTGGCAACTACCGTGCTGCCGTGCGCATCGCTACTTTTCGCGCCGGACGCCCTTGAAGGGCTTCGGGCTCGACTTGACGTCCATGAAGCGGCCGGTCTCGGTGTTCCGCTTCACCCAGTTGCCCGACGGCGTCTGGGTCTGGGACCGGCGCCGGACGGCGCCGTCGCGATGGCCGTCGCCGGCCGGTTCGTTCGTCGCCAACGTTCGCTCCTTGCCCGGGCAGGTCCCGGCGCCCCGTGATCCCGGTCCGATAGAGTTCGTCTCATCGCGGCCGGCAGGCGGAGCGTAGCACATATCGGCCTAGGGGTGAAGTTGACATATCATCCGGCGGAGCAGATGATTCAGAGGAACGCGGATGCGCTTCCGCCTCCAGAGTGAGGAGATCAGATCGCTGTACGCGACCGGCCGGTCGAGTCGGTTCCCCAGCGATGTCGTGATGGCCATCTTCGGCGTGCTCGAGGCCATCGAGGCCGCGCCGGGACTATCCGACCTTCGGTCACTCGCCAGCCTTCGACTCACCACCCATTCGACGGGCAAGGTTGAGTTTGGGCTGTCGTCCGGATACACGCTCGGGGGTCGGCAAACCAATGAGGCCGGGACCCTGATCATCGTCATCGAGGAGATTCGCGGCGAGGGGAAAGGAGGGCCGGGTGACTGACGACCCCGCGGTTCTGCAGGGGCCAGGACCGCGAATTAGCCAGGAACTGGAAGCCCGCGGCTGGAGCCAGAAGGATCTCGCGGAGGTCCTCGGGCGCCCTCTTCAGGCTGTCAACGAGATCGTGAACAAGACCAAACAGGTCACTCCGGAAACGGCGGTGCAGCTCGGACGTGCTTTCGGTACGACCGCCGAGTTCTGGGCGAATCTCGAAGCACTCTACCGAGTCAGGCTCGCCAAGCAAGCAGCGGAGGACTCGGACGTCGAACGCCGCAGTCGCCTGTACGCTCTGGCGCCCGTCAGTGAGCTGATCCGCCGCGGGTGGATTCGCGCCTCAACCCGAGTAGACGATCTCGAACGGGCGGTCTGCGACTTCCTCGAGATCGGGAACGCGCGGGAAGAGCCTTCCGCTCCAGTCACGAAGCTACGCCACACTCCCACTCGCGACCCGGAGACGCGAGCGAAGGTGGCGTGGATCAAGCGAGCAGAGCGGCTGGTGCGAGCACAGAGGGTCGGTCAGTTCGACCGTGATGCGTTTGGGGAGGCCATCCCAAGGCTGTTCGACCTTGCGATGGCACCCTCCGACGTCTCACGACTACCCGGAGCCCTAGCGGATCTCGGAGTCCATTTCGTCGTGGTGCCGCATCTCCCGAGGACGTACCTCGACGGTGCCGCCTTTGTTGTCGACGAGCACCCCGTCATCGCCTTGACGCTCCGATACGACAGGCTTGACAACTTCTGGTTCACGTTTGCCCATGAGGCCGCGCACGTGGCACATGGCGACGGTGGAGTTCTGGACGATCGACCCGACCGAGCCAATCGCAAGGGAGACCCTGCCGAACGGGCAGCCGACAATGCCGCATCAGGTTGGCTAATCGAGCCCGCTGGTCTCAAGACCTTCCGCGAGGTTACCGCGGACACGCCGACTCGGCCTCAGATCGAGGCGTTTGCCGAGAGAGTTGGCCGCCATCCCTCGATCATCGTGGGTCGCCTCCAGCACGATGAAGTCATCTCCTGGACCCAGCATCGCTGGGCGCATGTCCCGATCCGATCATGGCTCGAGCCGTGGATCGACCAAGTCCCCACGGCGGCGTAAGACAACCGGTTCCCCATGGGAGTGTTGATCGGGGGGTGCGCTCAGCAACCCGTCGCCGCGATCAGGTCGTGACAACGGGCGGGTTCTCTCGGAGGAATCGTTCGATGATTGCCGAGTCGAAGCCGTCCCAGGCCATGAAGAACGACCTGCGTGCTGTCTCGTTGAGGTACCGGATCGCATTCGCCAGGTCCTGGTCCGACATCGGCGCCACCGTCGCTCGCACATCGGGATCGAGGATTACCCGCTCGATCAAGGGTTCCGAGCGATGGGCGTAGAACTGACCGAAGTTCGGAAACGCATTAGCGGCTCGTTCGTTGGTGGCCAGGACAACGAGGCACTGAAGCGCGTCGAACTGGCAAACGCTGGTGAAGACGGCATCGCCCTCGAGGCGCTCGTCGGGCCGAAGGCAATCGAGACGAACTGTCTGTTCCTCCGCGAGCTTCAGCACTGACAGATCGCGCTGCTTGCCGTCGACCTCCTTCTGTAGCAGCTTCCCGCGAGACGCGTAGACCAGCGCGTGCATCAACCACGATCGACCGAGCTCGGCGAACCGCTGGCGGTCGCCCGGCTCGGTGGCGAGCCTCTTCGCCATCGCCCATCGGCGCTGGCGCACGGCAAGGCCGCCTGCCGCGAAGATGCGCGTCGCGACCTCGAGCCATATGCGGTTGGCCGGGATGCCTTCAGCATCGGGTCGTTCGAACCGCTCGTGGCCTGCCTCGTATGCCTCGCTCAGGGCGGCGACCGACGCGTCGAACAACCAAGGCAAATCGAGGAGGAGCGACATCGCGAGCAGGCACGAGATACGGTCGAGAGCCGCGCTAAGGCCGCCGAGATCGTCCCCGTCGATGAGTTTGCTCACCAAGGGCTTGATCCTCGCGAGCATCAGGCGGATGGGGACCGTATCGGTCGTCCCAACTAGCGCCTCGGCGCGCTGGCTAAACGCGCCAAGCTCGTCCTGCAGCGTGATCCCTGGCCGCTCGACAGCTGGTGCCGCAGATTCAGTCAGATCAGCAGCCCATTCACGGCGGACCCGGGTTCGCTCCTGTTCGACGAACCGCTCCCGAAGTCGAACCATGTCCTGATAGCCGACGCGCACGCTTGCCGTTCCGCGGCGAACGAATACGTCGCCCTCGCGGAACACGGTTTCCTGTTGGCCGTTGTCCGCCTGGTACTGGCCGTCAGCACCGAGGATCGCAAACCCGTTGGGGTGGGGCCCGATCCAGACCATCGCCAGCGTGAGCCCGTCGATGTCGTGGACGGCGCACCGAAGATCGATATCGGGCAAGTAACGACGGACACGCCCGCGGAGTCTGGCTTCATCGAAGTCCCGTCGTGCGGCGCCCTCAATTCCGACCGGTGTTCCGTCGTTGTCGGCGCCAATGACGATGTAGCCACCCTCGGCTGACATCGCAGCCATGTCCTTCGCCAACTCGACTATGTGGCGCTGAGCGCCGATATCGATCGCAGACTTGTAGTCGAGGCCTTCGTACTCGTGCTGCTCGGTGAGAAGTTCGCGGAGCCGATCAGAGTCAAGGCGCGCTGCCATCTGAAGAGCGTACCGGCGCCGCTGGCTCAGAGAGTCGGGAGTTCAGCCTCGAGCGACACCGTGACCCACGCCGGAGCGCTCCGCTAACCCGGATCGGAATCGGCCGCGAGCGTTTCGAGTCGGGCTGCGATGCGGCTCAGTGCATGCCCCGGATCCCTTGCCCGGTTCTCGGCGGCCAACTCACGAAACAAGGCGGCGATGGACGTCTGCGCGTCGTGGTCGAATGATGGCGCGGGCGCCGCTTCATCGACGTGGTCGGCAAGCTGGGCGAGCGTCGTCTGCCGCACCCTCGCCCGCATGCGCATCGCGATCTCGATCGCCTTCCGGACGTCCTCGACATCCGTGCGGACGCGCCCGTCCTTGTCGAGGAGCAGACCCTCGATTAGGCCCTCCTGAAACGCGAGCGGGAAGTCCTCGGCACCCTCGGCAAGTGGATCGATCACGTCGAGGCGCGGCATGAAGGTGCTGTTCACGGTCCATCGGCGGGCGACAGCGAGCCCGAGTTTCCTCTGAACCTCGCGGGGCGCGGTATCGAGCTGTATCTCGTCCAGATACGCCTTCAGCGCGCCTCGGCGGAACACGCGCTCTCCCCCGATCTCGACCAACGCCGTATTGAAGCGGCTCGTGTCGGCGAGCTTTTCCTCGGCGAGCCCGAGCATCCACGTGCACCAGGCGGAGGCTGCGGCCCGAGCAAACTCGGCGTGCCTGCCGTTGATGGTCGACGGGGCCGAGCGCCCATGTCCTGTCCCATCACTGTTCCGCAACTCCCCGATGGCACCGGCGGCGGTAGCCATCGACCCTCCGAGGCGATGTAGTGCAGGCCGTTCTTCGGCGATGCCCAGCGCCTTCATGCTCATCCACGCCAACTTCTGGACGGGTGTATCGGAACCGTAGGACTGGCCCAGAACATCGAGCACGACCTTCGCAACAGTCTCGACGAGGTCCTTGGAAGATCCGATTGTCCCCTCGAGATCGCCGGCGGCCTCTGCTCGATCGATACGCGCCGTTGCAGACGTGATCGCGTCGTGCGCCGTCTTCGGAAGGACCGACTCCTCGACATCCGAAGACGAGGGCAGGGCGTCCGCAGAAGCGTCGGAGTCAATCACGCCACCGCCCAGAGCTCGCTCAAGACCTCCGCCTGCTCGATGACGAGCTGCGTCGCTCGCTCCTGTCGGTCAGGCGGGTAGCCGTGCTTTCGAAGGATCCGCTTCACAAGGACGCGGAGCTGGGCCTTGACGTTCTCGCGAACGGTCCAGTCGATCGTGACGTTGGCGCGCACCTGCTCGGTCAGCTCCCGCGCGATCGTCAGCAGCTCCGGCTGGCCGAGAACGGCGACGGCGCTGTCGTTCGTCTCGAGGGCGTCGTAGAAGGCGAGCTCGTCATCGCTGAGACCGAGCTCCTCACCATGCGCTGACGCCTGACGGATGTCCTTCGCGAGGGCGATCAGCTCCTCGATCACTGCGGCGGTCTCGATCGCCCGGTTCTGGTAGCGGCGAAGCGCCTGGTCGAGGAGGTCCGCGAACGACCGCCCCTGGACGACATTACGCCGGCTTCGCGTCCGGATCTCGCCGGCGAGCAGCTTTCGCAGGAGCTCGACCGCGACGTTCTGCTGCGGAAGATCGCGGACCTCGGCGAGGAACTCGTCGGACAGGATCGAGATGTCGGGCTTCTTCAGACCCGCGGCCGCGAACACGTCGATGACCTCGTCGGACACAATCGCCTGGCTCACGATCTGGCGGATCGCATGGTCGAGCTGCTCGTCGGTCCGGGCCTCGCCGGGCGCGCGCGTGGCGAGCACCGCGCGGACGGCCTGGTAGAAGCTGACGTCGTCGCGGATAGCGAGCGCCTCGTCCGCCGGGACCGCGAGCGCAAACGCCTTGGACAGCTCGGTGACGATCTGGAGGAGCCTGGCCTTGCCATCCTCGTGGGCGAGGATGTGCTCTTGGGCGAGCGGCAGAAGCTCAAGACGTTCCTCGGCGCTTCCGCTGATCCACGCGCTGTGGTCGAAGCCGTGGAATAGGTCCTGGCAGACCTCGTATTTCTCGAGCATCAGCGCGACCGCCTCGGCCTGGTCGACGGCGCCCCGACCCGTCCCGCCGGCCTCGGTGTACGTGGCGAGCGCCTTGCGCAGCTCGTCCGCGAGCCCGAGGTAGTCGACCACAAGGCCGCCCGGCTTCTCGAGAAAGACGCGGTTCACCCGGGCGATCGTCTGCATCAGGCCGTGGCCGCGCATCGGCTTGTCGAGGTACATCGTGTGGAGCGACGGGGCGTCGAATCCCGTCAACCACATGTCGCGCACGATCACAACGCGGAAGGGATCGGCCGGGTCGCGGAACCGAGTCGCGAGGACCTCGCGCGCCGCTTTGGTCCGAATGTGTTCCTGCCAATCCAGCCGATCTGAGGCCGAGCCAGTCATCACGACCTTGAGCGAGCCGGTCTCGTCGGTGTCGCCGACCCACTCGGGCCGCAGGGCCGCGAGTTCGCGGTACAGATCGACGGCGATCCGGCGGCTCATCGTGACGACCATGGCCTTGCCGTCCATCGTGGCGAGGCGGTCCTCGAAGTGCGCGACGAGGTCCGCCGCAACGAGCTTGAGGCGGTGCTGGGTACCGACCACCGCCTCGAGCTGCGCCCAGCGCGTCTTGAGCTTCTCCTTGCGCTCGACCTCCTCACCCTCGGTCAGCTCCTCGAAGGCGGGGTCGATCTTCGGTCGCTCAGCCTCGGCGAGGGCGAGCTTGGCGAGGCGGCTCTCGTAGTAGATCGGGACGGTCGCACCGTCCTGCACCGCCCGCTCGATGTCGTAGACGCTGATGTAGTCGCCGAACACCGAGCGCGTGTTGGCATCGGTAAGCTCGATCGGCGTGCCGGTGAAACCGACGAACGACGCCGCGGGCAGCGCATCGCGGAGGTGGCGGGCGAAGCCGTCGATGAAGTCGTATTGGCTGCGGTGGGCCTCGTCGGCGATGACCACGATGTTCCGCCGGTCCGAGAGGACCGGATGCCTGTCGCCCTTCTCCTCGGGCAGGAACTTCTGAATCGTGGTGAACACGACACCGCCCGAGCCCCTCGCGAGCTTCGCGCGCAGATCTGCCCGGTCGGCGGCCTGCTCGGGGTCCTGGCGAAGCAGGTCGCGGCAGCGCGCGAACGTCCCGAAGAGCTGATCGTCGAGATCGTTTCGGTCGGTGAGCACGACGATCGTCGGGTTCGCCATCGCCGGCTCGAGGATGATCCGGCCGGCGTAGAAGGCCATCGTCAGGCTCTTGCCCGAGCCCTGGGTATGCCAGATGACGCCGACCCGTCGGTCGCCCGGCGTCCCACCTGGCTGGCTCGCTGTCTCGTAGCGACCCGGTGACTCTGCGGCTCGCCTCTGGCGCTCGCTCATGGCGCCGGTCGCGCGGATCGTCTCCTCGACCGCGGCGTTGACGGCGTGGAACTGGTGGTAGCCGGCGACCTTCTTGGTGATGAGGCCGTTTCCTGCGTCCTCGAACACGATGAAGTGGCGGACGAGATCGAGGAACCGGCGATGGCCGAACACGCCCTCGAGTAGGACCCGCAACTCGAGCATGCCCGCTGGCGCGTCATCGCGGCCCTCGATCGTGCGCCACGGCTTGAACCACTCCTCGCCGGCGCCGAGCGCTCCGATGCGTGTCGTCACGCCGTCCGATGCGACGAGGACAGCATTCGGCTCGAATAGCGCCGGGATCTGGGCCTGGTAGGTGACGAGCTGGCGGTATGCGGTGTGGACGGTCGCCTGCTCGTCGGCCGGGTTCTTGAGCTCGATGACCGCGAGCGGCAGGCCGTTAACGAAGAGCACGATGTCCGGTCGCCGCTCGTGGTTGCCGTCGACCACCGTGAACTGGTTGACGGCGAGCCAGTCGTTCCCCTCGGGATCGTCGTAATCGATGACGCGGGCCTGGGCACCAGCGATCGAGCCGTCAGGTCTGCGGTACTCGACCGTGACGCCGTCGACCAGCATTCGATGCAGGCTCCGGTTCCTGTCGATCAGCGTCGGACCGGTGACGCGGGCCAGTTTCCGGAGCGCGTCGTCGACGGCCGCAGCCGGCAGGACCGGGTTGAGGCGTGCGAGCGCCGCGCGGAGGCGGCCCCCGAAGACCACATCGCGGTACAGCGGATCGAGTCGCTCGGCGCCGGGGGAGCCGTAACCGATCTCCGGGCCATGAAGGACCGCCCACCCGATGGCGCCCAGGCGGGCGAGGGCTGCCTCCTCGACGATTGACTCGGTGAAGGTCCCCACGGGCATCTCAGCCGGCGTCGCCGTCTACCAGGGATGCCGTGGTCGTCACCCTTTCCTCGTCGGTCGCGAGATCGGCCGCGTTCAGCGACTTGACGATCGGCGCGAACACGGATCGCATCGCCTCGAGGGCATCGGCCATCCATTGGTCGAGCGCGGGCCACGTCGCCCGGTCGGCTGGCGCTCCCTTTCGGATGATCCGGACCTGGCTGACCTTCGCGTTCGGCATGAGTCTCCACTCGATCGGCCCGAACTGCCCCAGTCGAGCCTCTACAAGCTCGCGATGCCGCTGCTCGATCAGTCGGAAATGCGCCTTGGCGTCCGGACCCGTCATCTCGAACTGGACGCCCGATCGACCATCGCGCATCCCGTTCCAGGCAGACAGGTAGAAGTTGCTGCGCCCGACCGGAGCGTTCGTCCAGTAGTCCTTCGAGGGCCGCGTCGTCCGGATCGAACTCCCCTGAGACGCCAGGTATTCGCGGAACTGCGTCCAGAAGTCGAAGTGGAGCTGCTCATTCGCTGACAGCTCGCCCCCGGCAGCCGCCTGCTCTCGCACCGCCCGGCTCCAGTCGTTCGGCTTCGAGACCACGTTGAACTTGGGGGCGAACGGGGAGTCTCCGATCCGCCAGAGCTCGATTTCGAGGCCGAAGAAGTTAATCCCGGGCGTCGTCGATCGGTTGAGCCAGTCGAGCGCCGCGCGGTGCTCGTCCGTGAAACGCGCCGCGAGCCAGACGATGGTCACGGCATCGAGACCAGCGGCGTACGTCAGCAACTGGCCGAGGTGCGAGTGATCGGTTCGCTCGAGCTGGTTCTCGACCAGAACATAGTGGCGGTTGGTGGTGTCGCGGCAGAGGATGTCGGCGCGGAAGGGCCCGACGTTCATCTCCTGTGCCTCGACTTCGAGCTCGATCCCGATCGCCTCGCCGAGGAGGACGATGTTCTCGGCTTGGGCAAGCCAAGGCGTGAAATCCCCCGGCTCGCTGACCCACGCCTCGCGGAGCTCGACTCTCGTCAAGCGGCTGAGAGGACCCCTTCGCATGGCCGTCACACCGGGACCTCCGCCTGTGGGGAGAGCAGTCGCGGCAGCATCAGATCTCGGAGGCTGATGATGGTTCGGTTTTCCACCAGCCTGTGGACGATCGCGTCGAACATCGGGGCGACGAGGCGATCAGCCTCCTTGAGCGACTCATGAGGGGGCATCGGAACGCGGGCTTCGGACAGGTGATGCCGCTGAATGTGCCCCATCGTCGTTGCCTTTCCCGCAGCGATTCCTCTGAATGCGTCGAGGTGCCGGTGAATCCAGAAGTACAGGAACCACTGCGGCACCCCCCTCGGCGTCACCTTGAACAGGTGCTGATTCAAGGCGCCATTTCCCCCGGACCAGAGGACACACTCCAGCGAACCAGACCACGAGAACAGCAAGTCGCCGTCGTTCACGACGTACCGGGCCGGGACGTCTAGGCTTGCCTGATCGGCGCCAGATACGTCTCCTGAATGAAGCTGAGCAATCTTGATGACCGGCAGGAACCCAGAT
This sequence comes from Chloroflexota bacterium, assembly GCA_012026785.1. Taxonomy (GTDB): domain Bacteria; phylum Chloroflexota; class Limnocylindria; order Limnocylindrales; family CSP1-4; genus UBA5189. Next base: position 20,500 of record VEOW01000012.1, read on the forward strand.
CCGTCGGCCGGGTACTTCTGCAATGCGAGCCCATTCAGGAACTCGCCGAGGCTGTCGAGCCCCACTTCTGGCCAGTCAACCTCGTGACGCGTCGCCGGTTCGACGAACCGTGCCTCGAAGATCGTTCGTGTCAGCACCTCGATCGACGCCGCGATACGTCGGTTCAGCTCGATCTTCTCATCGAGCGCACCGAGAATCGCCGCGATTCGTCGCTGCTCGGCGATTGGCGGTAGCACGACGACGAGCTGCCGCTGCGCCGTGAGACTCACATACGGCGCCATGTCTGTCTCGCCGGCGCGGGATGCGAGCTGGCGGTGGAATTGGGCCGAACGGAGGTAGGCGTACAGGTAGTGGCGATCGAGCACGTCTGTGCGGAGCGTCCTCCAGAACGTGGTTTGCGGGCTGCACACGAACGGCGGGGCATCGCCTTGAACGATCGCCACCTTCCCGACGGTGCCCTTGTGCGAGAGGAGGATGTCCCCTGGGGCTCCTATCCCTTTAGTGATGCGCTGTCGAGCGCGATCGTTGATCCTGGATGCGGTCTCAAACAGGACGCGGCCGGCATCCATGTCCGCAGCGCGGACGAAGGCGACGCCGCTGTCGACGAACTCGTCCGGCCGCGGACGGGACTCGCCATGGTTCCCGTCCTCGACGAGCAGGATGCCCTCCGCTTGCAGCTCGGCGACGGTCGCGCGCCGGACTTCACTCACCGAACCCAAGCTCCCGCAAGTTCGCCTCGATCAGCGCGTCGAGCCGTCGTCCCTTGGCCACCTGTTCCCGCAGGGTGGCCGTAAGCCGGCGCATCTTGTCCTCGAACGGCTCGGCGTCCTCATCGGCTTCGGTGGCACCGACGTACCGACCGGGCGTGAGGACATGGGCGTGACGACGGATTTCGTCGAGCGTCGACGACTTGCAGAACCCCGGCACGTCCGCGAACTCGCCAGCGCCGTCATCGCCGCGCCAGGCGTGATAGGTCCCAGCGATACGGGCGATCTCGTCGTCGGTCAACTCCCGGTGGGTCCGATCGACCAGCACGCCCAATGATCGGGCGTCGATGAACAGCGTCTCGCCCCGCCGGTCGCGGAACCGTCCGTTGCGCTTGTCCCGCGCGAGGAACCAGAGGCAAACCGCGATCTGGGTCGAGTAGAAGAGCTGGCCGGGCAGTGCGACCATGCAGTCGACGAGGTCGGCTTCGACGATGTTCTTGCGGATCTCGCCCTCGCCCGACTGGCTCGAGCTCATCGAACCGTTCGCGAGCACGAACCCCGCGGTGCCGCCCGGCGCGAGGTGGCTGATGAAGTGCTCGACCCAGGCGAAGTTCGCGTTGGAGGCGGGCGGGACGCCATACACCCACCGCTTGTCGTCGCGGAGCAGCTCTCCCCGCCAGTCGCTGTCGTTGAACGGTGGGTTTGCCAGCACATGGTCCGCCTTGAGGTCCGGGTGGCGGTCGTTGTGGAACGTGTCGCCATGGGCGATCTGGGCGTCGATGCCTCGGATCGCAAGGTTCATCTTCGCGAGCCGCCAGGTCGTGTAGTTCGACTCCTGACCGTAGATGCTGATGTCGCCGATGCGCCCGGCGTGTGCCTCGATGAACTTCTCGCTCTGAACGAACATCCCGCCCGAGCCGCAGCACGGGTCGTAGACGCGGCCCCTATACGGTGCGAGCATCTCGACGAGCACTCGGACAACGTGCGCCGGCGTGTAGAACTGGCCGCCCTTCTTGCCCTCGGCCGACGCGAACTGGGCGAGGAAGTACTCGTAGACGCGGCCGAGGATGTCCTTGGCGCGATCGGCCGGGCTGCCGAGGCCGATGTCAGACACAAGGTTGATGAGCTGGCCGAGGCGTGCCTTGTCGAGGCCCGGTCGCGCGTATTCCTTTGGCAGGACGTCCTTGAGCGAGGGGTTGTCGCGCTCGATGGCCGCCATCGCGTCGTCGACGAGGGTGCCGATCGTGGGCTGGGGAGCGTTGGCCCTGAAGACCGACCAGCGGGCCTCCTTGGGGACCCAGAAGATGCGGGCGGCCCGGTACTCGTCAGGGTCCTCGGGGTCGGCGCCGCTCGCTCGCTGGGCCTCGAGCTCGGCGTGCTTCGCCTCGAACGCGTCGCTGATGTACTTAAGGAAGATCAGCCCGAGGACGACGTGCTTGTACTCGGCCGCGTCCATGTTGTTGCGGAGGGCATCCGCCGCCTGCCAGAGCTTCGCCTCGAAGCCGAGGTTCGCCCCCGTTTCCACCCTCGTGCGCGTCGCCCTCGCCACTATCGCTCCCCGTCGACTGTTTTTGACCGGAGTTTACCCAGCGGCCGGTCCCCGAAGCCGGGTGCGCCGCCCCCTAGAGACTCCAGTCGATGGGCGGCTGACCTTGGCTAACCAGGTCGTCATTGGCCGCCACGAAGCCGGCGTGGCCTCGGAAGTAGCGGCTGTACGAAAACGGCGACGGATGGCCGGCCTCGATCACGATGTGGCGACCGCCCTCGATCAGATGGCGCTTGGCGCGAGCGTCTCGACCCCAGAGCAGGAACACAATTGGCCTCGGCGAGGCCGCGACGGCCTGGATGACGGCATCTGTGAACGGCTCCCAGCCTTTCCGCCGATGACTGCCAGCCCTGCCTTGCTCGACCGTCAAGACCGCGTTGAGGAGCAGGACGCCTCGTCGTGCCCACGGCTCGAGCGAGTGGCCAATCGGCGTGACTGGGAGCTCGCGGAGGATGTTCCGCAGTGACGGTGGCGCCACGACGCCGTTTGGGACCGAGAAGGCCAGGCCTTGTGCCTGACCCGGCTGGTGGTACGGATCCTGACCAAGAACGACGGCACGGATGGAATCGGGGGGAGTAAGCACAAAGGCGTTGAAGACGAGCTCAGAGGCGGGGTAGACGGTCACCCGCGCACGCTCGCCCTCGAGGAAGCCAGCGAGCGTTGAGAAGCTGGGATCCGCTACAGCTTCGCCGAGGATGCCTCGCCACGAGGTGGGTATCGCGGACGCGAGCCGGTCCCGAGCCGTCGCTCGGTACCGCGATGGGTCCGCCGATGACCTACGACGTGCCACCAAAGCCCAATCCCTCAGCCCCGAGCATCTCGGTGAAGTCATGATGCGTGACCATCCGCCGGAGGCAGACGTCACGGATGCCGCCGGACTTCATCTCCTCGGAGACCACGATCCCCAAGCTCGCGGCGTCGAACAGTGTGGGCTGGCTGGCGGTCACCGCTTCGGCGAGGGCAATGACCCAGGGGTCAGCTTCCTCGGACCCCCGCGGCGCCGTTGGATCGACCAGCCGCTGACCAGGCTCCCTCAGGATTTCGGCAACCCGTCCGGCGTGCTCCCCTCGTGGCCGAAAGACCGACCTGTGCGCATTCGCCCATTGGCCGATGCGGTCGTTGTTCTTGGTGATCTCGGGGAGCACGAGACCCGGCGAGATGAGGCGCTCCTCATCCGCCAGGCGATCGAGTAGTCGCCACACCTCGGCATAGAAGGCAACCTGGCTCTGCCGTTCTCCGAACGAGCGCTGGCAATAGACAAAGCTGCTCGTGTCGACGCAGTAGATCCGGCGGATCTCGGTCGACACGCGTCACTCGTATCTGGGCTCGCCATGGAGGCGAGCCAGATCGCCCGTCCCAAGGCTGAGCGCTCGAAGCACGCGCGTCGGTTCCACGGCGCCGCGATCGACGGCCGACAGCAGGCCGTCGAGGAGGACGCCGCCGTAGCGACTGCTCGCGAGCTTCCACCGCGGAATACCCGACCTCTCCTCGTCGTCGAGTTCAGGTCGCTTCTTTCGCACCGGATGCCGCAGCTTCGGCCAGAGCGCCGAGAACCGATCGTCCGAGACCAGGCCGAGTTCGCGGATCCGATACCAGATCACCTGCCCACTCACGCGGTACCGGCTGCCGAGTACACCGAGCAGCCGAACGGCTTCGTCGTCGTCGCGCTCCGCGGGGATCTCGTGAACCTCCGGTCGCGCGCGGAGGTCGTCGGCCGGAACGAGAACCGCGCCGGCGAGGCGGTTGCAGCGTGCCTCGAGCGAGCCACTCGAGAATCGCGGACCGAAGCGCCACGGATCGCAGATCCCGCCATCGTGCGCGAGCACGAGATGGCCCAGTTCGTGAAGGAGCGTGAAGATCCTGGCGTTGATCCAGTCGCCCTGGTTCACGAAGATCACGGGGGGTCCGCCGTTCGCCGCCGGGAGCGACAGACCTTGAAGCTCGGCATCGGGCAGGCGGTGTTGGAGGACGAGCACGCCGATCCTGCCAAGTGCCAGACGCCAAGCGGCGAAGGCGGCGTCCGCGCTCTTCCAACGCAGTTGGTCGTCTAGCTTGATGCCAAGCGCAGCTCGCACAACCGTCGCGGCTTGGACTCCGGGACCTACAGTCGGCAAGGCTGGTGGCGGAAGCACATGTACCTCGCCGAGCAGAACCTGAAGCTGGCGAGCTCGGCGCAGTTCCCGCCGGGCCGTCCGACTCAATCGGTCATGGCCCCCACCAGGTGCTCTGAAGTCGGGCGGTGGCGCGGGAACCTGAGGTCGCGCCGGCAGCAGCAGGACATTGACCGACACTCCGTACTCGTCGGCAAGCCGCTCAAGCTGCCCATAGGTCGGCTGAGATCGGCCAGCTTCCCAGTCGCGGATCGCCTCCTCGGGCTGACCGGTGCGTTCGGACGCGTCGGCCAGGCTTGCCAGCGCCGACTGGCGCGCCCAGACAAGGACGTCGGGTGCAACGGGTATCTGCTCGCGCATCAGGGAACCCTCATGACAACACGGTAAACGCTCCGCGGCTATTGCCTAGGCCCACTTTCGGTGGGTCACGGACGAGAATAGAACAGGTGTTCTAGTGACGGCCCTGTCGGCGAGACATGATGTCGATACACTAAACAATACACAAAACTCCCTTGTCACGCATCGGTCGTGGTGGTAGGGTCGCCGGCATGGAACAGGTCATCCCGAGCGGCGCACTTCGGCGGCAGCCGGGCATCTGCCTAGCCCGCGCGGCACAGGGGGAGACGTTCGTGGTCCTCCGGCACGGCCGCCCGATCGCGCTCCTGCGGCCACCGCGGGAGGAAGAGGTCACCGAGCGCCGCTCCGCAACGCTCCTGTGGCGGAACATGCGCGACCTGCTCGCCGAGGGGCGGCGCAAGCCGCTGCTGATCACCTGGTACGGGGTCGGCACCGCTGTCCTCGAGCCACTACCTGACGGGTATCAAGAGGGAGGCGAGCCGTGATCGCGGGCGAGTTGCGGACGATGCCCATGCACGAGCTGCGGGACAAGGCCAGCCTCGCGATCGCCTACGCCGCGGCCGGCACGCCGGTGATGGTCTTCCAGCACGGTGACCCCTCGGCCGTCCTGATCGCGCCCGAGGAGGCCGAGCGCTGGATCGCCATCGAGCGCTCACTCTCGGCGCTCCACGGGCTCGACGTCTACCCCGAACTCGCCGACGACACGGCGAGCCTCGGTGCCGTCGTCGCCGGTCGCGAGCGGCCGAACGCGACTGCTGTCAGGAAGCTCGCGCGCGAGGAGCGCCAGATCCTCGACATCCCGAGGACGATCGGCATCACCGAGATCCAGCGTCGGCTGGCCTCGATCCTTACTGAGATCGGCGAGGGCCGGCCGACGACGATCTACTCGTCGGGCAAGTTCGTCGGCGTCTTCATCACGCCGGCCGAGTACTACCGCCTCCGCAAGCTCTCCCGCGTGGTCAGCTGGTTCCGGACGGCCGGGCTCGAGCTGGCGACCGCCGACGAGGCGGCAATCGCCGAGTTCGTCCGCCGCCTCCGCGAGGGCGCGTCCTCGGCCTCCGAGGCCGCCGGCTGAGGGCCGACCAATGCGTCCTCCCGTCCGCGCCTTCACCGCCGCTTACCTGCCAGTTATCTGCGCCTTCGCTGCGGCTCTCCTGCTGCTCGCCTGGGTCTCCCCGGTTTTTGCTGCCGAGACCGTCCCGTCGGGGGCCCAGAAGGCGCTCGCCCCGGTTACGAAGATGATCGCGACCCTCGTCGCGATCGCGATCGGGCTGGGCATCGCGATCTGCGGCGCGGTCATCGTGTGGGGCGGCATCGAGAAGACCCTGGCCGGCGCGAACACCGACGCTGAACACCGCGCCCAGAAGCGGATCACCAACGGGATCATGGGACTTGTCTGGATGGTCCTTGCGGGCGTCATCGTCAGCACGATCACCGCGATCGCCGTCGCCTACGGCCTGATCGAGAAGCCCTTCTGACGTGGCCGATGGCGACCCTCGCTCGACCCCGGCCGCACCTCTCCGACAGACTTCTCCGCCTGACGGCGCCGGCGCCCGTCGCACCGCTCGCGCTCCTCCTCCTGGCCATGGCGCTCGGTGGCCTCGGTCTCACCGTTCTGGGCCGTTCGTCCAGCATGCCGGCGACCCCGGCGACCGTGATCGAGACCGAGGCCGCCGATCTTCCCCGCGGCGACCTGCCGATCATCGGGGACCCGATCCGTGACCTCACGATCTGGTGGTCGAACCGCCTGACCGACGCGAACCGCGCTGCGCTCGGCAGCCTCGCCGGCCGGCAGCTGACACCGATCGATCCGATGGCCGACAACGTCGTCAAGGACTTGTACGGGAAGATCCTGCTCGTCACGATCCCGCTGCTCACCCTCGGCGGGCTGATCCTCGGCTACTTGATCATGACCAGCCGGACGACCGGCGAGTCGGCCTACACGGCGCGCGCCGTGACGCCGCGCTTCGTCGTCGGGGCGACGCTGTCGATCCTCGGCATCTTCCTCGTGTCGGTCTTTGCCCAGTTCGTCATCGCGACCGACGCGGCTATGGTTGGCGTGGCCGTCACCCCGGAGGGCGCGGTCGGCGGCTCGGACGCTTGGCCGGCCGGCGGCGGCGTGTTCCAGGTCCTCCAGAACGCGAGCTTCGACCCGCGCGTCACCGAGGGCCCGAACAACTGGAACACCGGCGCCTGGCTGTCGGCGGGGCTCTCGGCGGCGATCCTCGTGAACTTCCTCCAGATGGTCAATGCCGCGCTGTCGGCGGTTGAGCGGCTCCTCGTCCTTGTCGGACCGATCTGCCTCGCGGCATACGCGCTGCCGGCGACCCAGCGGATCACGAACGGCTGGCTGAAGGTCTTGCTCGCGATCCTCACGGTCCGGTTCGCCTGGACGATCGTGTTCGTCCTGTTCAGCCTGCAGGCGCTCGGTCATATCGGCCCCGACGGGAATCCACCGACCGTCGGCGACACGAACATGCTGCTCGGGCTCGCGACCGGCTGTGCGCTCCTCATGTTCCTGCTCCCGTTCGCCCTGATCCCGGCCGCGCTGTCGGGGCCCGGGCCGCTGCGGACCGAGACGTGAACGAGCGAGGGCTCGTCGAGGTCCCCGAGAACGCCGTTCGGGACGAGCCGATCGCGTTCGGGCTGACCGGCGTCCAGCTCGGCATCTGCGGGCTCGCGGTCCTGGCGGCGGCGGTCCTCAACCTGCTGCCGCTCTGGGAGCCGGTCCGGCTCGTCCTCATCGTCCTCGGCGCCGGGCCGGTATTCGTCGCCGCGGCGCTGCCGATTCGCGGCGAGCCCGCGTACCGCTGGCTCGTTCGCGCCGTTCGGCACTGGCGGGGGAGGCGGGTCTGGCAGGCCGAGCTCCAGGCCCCAGATAAGCCGGAAATAAGCGGGGTGGACGAGACTGGGACAATCAGTCTCCCTGAACCTGCGATGACCGAACCGCCTGTCCCTCAAGCCGCTGAGGAGCGGGAGGCGCCGCCGGCCATACCAGCCGCGTCCCCTGCGGGTCCGCGCCTGCGTGTCGTGGGATCCGAGCGAGACGCCGAAACCGAGCCCGAATCCGCCTCGCCCGTCCCGCACCTGCTGGGCGGGCTCCACGTCGTCTGCTTCATGTCCTTCGCGGGCGGCGTAGGCAAGACGACGCTCGCGGTCGAGGCCGCCTCGCTTGTCGGCTCTCGCGCCCGGTACCGGACGCTCCACGGCGAGACGCGACCGCTCCGCGTCCTCCTCCTCGACGCCGCGCGAATGAGCCCGGCGGCGTCACTGCGTCTCGGGCTCGACTCCGACACCGTCTCGCGGCTCAACACGCGCTACGACTGGCCGGACCCGGTGACGTTCGAGAAGCGGGCCGTCGAGACCCGCTACGGCGTGACCCTTCTGGCTCTGCCCCAGCTGCCGATGCAGGGCCTCGGCCCCGAGCTGCCGTTCGGGCCGATTGAGGCGGCTGGCGTGCTCGACGCGGCCGGCCAGGCGGGCTTCCAACTCGTGGTCGTCGACCTCGGCTCGTCGCTCGAAGAGGGACATCGGTACTTCATCAGCCAGGCGGCGAGCGTCCTTGGCGTCGTGACGCCGCGGGTCGAAGCGCTGCCCGACGTCATCCGGATCACCTCCTACATCCGCGCCAGGGGCGCCGGTCGCAAGCTCGCGTTCGTCGCCAACCGGGCGACCGACGAGGGCTCGCTGCCGGCCCTCGCCGACGAGGAGCAGGTGCCGATCGTCGCCACGATCCCGGACCTGCCGGCGTTCGATGTCGCCGGCGATCGCGGCGTCCCGGCGTGGACCGACGACGCCGAGGTCGAGGAGGTCCTGCACCCGCTGGCGACGGCGGTCTGGTCGCTATTCCCGGGCGTGCCGACCTCGAGCGAGCACCGCTTCAGCGGTCTCGCTGCGAGCTTCCGGCGGCTGCTCGGCGCGCGGGGAGGGCGGCGATGACTGAGCTACCCGCCGAGTTCTGCGATCGACCGCTGTTGAGCGCGAAGACGCTCGGCTCGATCCGCGCCCGCCTGGTCGCGCGCCTGGCGCCCGAGGTCCTCAACCCGTTCGACCGGACGCCGGAGCGCGAGGCAACGCTGCGAGCGGCGATCGGAGACATCCTCACCGACCCTGAGCTCGACCTGGCCTCGACGCCCGCGATGATCGCCTCGGTCGAGGCGGCGGTGTGCGGGCTCGGGCGCCTCCAGCCGCTGGTCGACGACCCCGACGTCTCCGACATCCTCGTCAACGCGCCCGACGCGATCTTCGCCGAGCGAGCCGGCCGGCTCGAGCCGACCGGGGTCGTCCTCGCCTCGCCCGAGGAGCTGGTCGAGGTCGCCCAGCGGATTGCGGCGCTCGTGGGTCGCGAGCTGTCGTTCGCCCACCCGATCGTCGACGCCCGGATGCCCGACGGCTCGCGAGTGAACGCCGTCATCCCGCCGGTCGGCGGGCCGTATCTCGCGATCCGCAAGTTCAACCGTCTTCGGCTCGACATCGGCCCCGGCGGGCGACACGGTCGCGACTGGGTGACGGACGGCGGTATGAGTGCCGACATGGCCGAGTTCCTGGCCCGCATGGTCCGGGCCAAGGCCAACGTCCTCGTCGCCGGCGAGACGGGCGCCGGCAAGACGACGCTGCTGCGCTCGCTGACCGACCTCTTCGACCCCGCCGAGCGGGTCGGCGTCGTCGAGGACACGGCCGAGCTCGCGCTCGAGAACCCCGACCGGTTCAACCTCGAGACGATCCATCCCCACGACCTGGCGACCGGCGAGGCCGAGAACCGCCTGCTCGACGTCGGCGACCTCGTGGCGAACGCCCTCCGGATGCGACCGGACCGGCTGATCGTCGGCGAGATCCGTTTGCCCAAGGAGGCCTTCTACACACTCCAGGCGCTCCACACCGGCCACGACGGCTCGGCGACGACGATCCATGCCAGCTCGGCCGAGGACGCGCTGTTCCGCCTCGAGCTACTCGCCCGCCAGTCGATGCGGGACCTGACGATCGCCGACCTGCGGACCTACATCGCCCGAGTGTTCGACCTCGTCCTCGTCCTCCGACGGTTGCGTTCGGGCCGGCGGATCGTGCGCCAGATCGCGGCCCTCGACGGCGTGGGCCCCGACGCCGCGTATCGCCTGGTCGACGTCTTCCGGAGCGTCCGGACCGACGGCTCCGACACCGTGACCTGGGTCGCGACGGACGGCTGGCAGCCGCCGGACCGCCTTGCGTCGCGGATGGAGCTCGAGGCGTAACCATGGACACGCGGCTCCTCTCCTCGATCCTGGCCGGCGTGGCTGTCTTCTTTGTTCTCCTCGCCCTGTTCCCGGGCACGGCCGAGGGGCCGGAGACGAGCATCCGCGACTCGGTCCGCGGCTGGTGGGGAAGGCGGGTGGCCGGCGCGGCCGAGCTGATCGCCAAGGCCCGCCTCGAGCTCAGCCCCCGGACGCTGATCGCGATCACCATCGCGGGGCCGCTCGTCCTCGGTGCGATCGGGTTCCTGCTGTCGCCGATCGTTGGGCTCGTCGGCGTCGGCGTCGGGCTGCTCCTCCCGCGCGCCTACCTCGACTATCTCGTCCGCGGCGAGGCCCGGGCCGCCGACGACGACGCGCCGCGGATCCTGCGGGCGATGGTCAACCGGGCGGCGGCGGGCGGCACCTATCCCGACCTCTTCGCGGCGGCGGCCGAGGCCGCCCGCCACCGCTGGGTGCGCTCGGACTTCGAGGAGGCGCAGGCGCGCTACTACGCGGCCGAGCCGCCGGCCGACATCCTGCTCGGGCTGCGGCGCCTCCAGGCCAGCCGGAACCTGCGACTGGTAGTCGATGCGCTCGCCGTCTCGATCCGCACGCAACAGCCGGCGTCGGCGGCCGGTCAGGTCCTCGCCACCCTCGGCGAGGCCGCGCGGGCCAACCGCTCGATCGCCCGCCAGGCCGCCTCCGAGAGCCGAGGTCTCCGGATCCAGGCGGCGATCCTCGCGATCGTCATCCCGGCGATGTTCCTGTACCTCTCCGCGGTGAACCCGGAGCTCATCGCGCCGGTCACCTCGACGGCGCTCGGCCAGTACGTCCTGTTGCCCGCGGCGGTCCTGCTCGAGATCGCGGGGATCGTCCTGTCCTGGCGCGTCACGAGGCTCGAGGCGTAGTCGATGGACACCGTGCTGCCGAGCTCGATCCTCACCGGCGTCGCGGTGTTCAGCCTGCTCATGTTCATCTTCGCCCCGTGGCTGTTCCCGCCGCGGCCGAAGCTCGACGCGGTCCGCGCGAGCGTCCTCCCGCGCGAGCGCTACGAGCGGCTCGTGGTCGCCGACCGGCCGTGGTGGGAGCGGCTGCTGGCGCCGGTCGCCGCCCGCCTCGCTTCGCGGCTGCCAGCCCTCGCCAGCCAGGTCAGCGAGCGCGACATCGTCCGGGCCGGGTTCGACCCGGCGACGCTGACGCCCGCCGAGGGCTATGCCGCCAAGCTCGTGCTCGGCGTCGCGATCCTCGGGATCGGCGTCGCCTTCACGCCGCTGTTCGAGTTCGCGCTCATCGTCGCGCTGCCCGTCGCGTTCGTCGGCTACGTCTTCCCGACCGAGTACCTGGGCTCGATCGGGCGCCGTCGCAAGGCCCAGCTCATGCGCGAACTCCCTGACTTCCTCGCCCTCGTCCGTCCGCTGTCGGAGAGCCCCGGGCTCGAGCAGGCGATGTCGAGGGTCGCCGACGAGCTCCATGCCGCGTCGGAGGGCCAGAACCTCCTCGCCCACCAGGTCCGCTCGGCGATCGCCGCCTACGGCACCGGCGTCAACTTCTTCGCGGCGCTCGCCGACGTCGCCGCGGCGGCCGACCTCGAGGAGCTGGACGAGCTGGCGGGGGCGCTCGGTCAGGCCCGCCGAACGGGCAAGGGCGTGCCGGACGTTCTCGCCGAGCACGCGCGCTCGCTCCGCGAGGCCGCGCGGAACCGCCTGCTCGGCGCCGCCTCGACCGTCCAGCCGAAGCTGGCGGGCATCCTCGCCGTGATCTACCTGCCGATGTTCCTCGTGCTGATCGTCGTGCCCCTCTTCCTGTCGACGTTGGGGCGAATCTGAAGGGAGGACGGACCGTGCTCGCGACCCTCGCGACCTACTTGCGCCGGGCGTGGCGTGTCATCCGCTCCGACGAGCGGGGCCTGACGACGCTCGAGTACGTCATCGCGGCCGGGATCATTCTGGTGGTTCTCGCGGCCGCGATCCTCGCCTGGAACAACGGGCTCGCTCAGCGGATCGGCGAGCTCGTCGGGCAGCTGCTCGGTCAGTGACGGTGGCAGGGCGACCGGGCAGCCGAACCGACCGCCGCCGGGGCGAACGTGGCCTCGCGACGGTCGAGGCCGTCCTGGTCGTCCCGCTCGTTCTCGTGCCGATCCTGTTCGCGGTCATCGTCTTCGGCGACCTCTGGCACACCCGCCTCGTCCTCGACGCAGCCGCCGCCGCGGGGGCCCGGCAGGCGGCCGTGGTCGGTGGGGATGGCTCGATCGTCCGGACCCGCATCGCGACCGAGTTGACCGACGGCGGCCTCGATGCCGACAGGGTCCGAGTCGTGGTTGAGCCTGCGGTGGCGGCGTGGGGCGAGCCGATCCGGGTCCAGCTCTCGATCGACGAGGAGGCCGCGATCCCGTTCGCCGGCACTTGGGCAGTGTCGCTCGAGGCCGAGTTCGTCACCCGCAGCGAGGTGACCCGATGACGGCCCGGCGCTCCAGCGAGCGCGGCCAGGTCGCCGTGTACGCCGTCCTGCTCTTCCCGATGCTGATGCTCGTCCTGGCCCTCGTCCTAGCGGTCGGGACAATCGAGGGCCTTCGGACACGCCTCCGGGCACAGCTTGACATGGCCGCGCTCGTCGCGACCCAGGCGCTCGATCCCGCTGCATTGGCGGCGGGGGAGCCTCCGACGCTGCAGGTTGCCGAGGCCGAGCGGCTCGCCCGCGAGTATCTCGCCCGAAACCTCGCCGCTACCGGCGACGTGCTCGTCGCCTCGCCATCCGAGATCGCAGCGGCGGCGCAGGTCGTCGTCTCGAATGAGCCGGGCACCGATCCCATCACCGGAGCGTCCAATACGACCCCGACGGTGAGCATCGAGATCTCCGCACCGGCACGGATCCCGCTGCTTGGGCTCGCCGGAATCGCGCCGGTCGTGACACTCACGATCGACGGCTCGGCATCGGCGAGGACGTGACGTGAACCGCATCCCAGAGCGCAACCGGCCGCTCGTCATCGTCGCGACGGGCGTCGTAGTCCTGCTCCTCGTCGCCGGTGGCGTCCTGATCGCCGGGCAGCTCGGTCCGTCGCCCACTCCATCGACTTCGGTGCCACCGTCGGCGACGGCCTCGCCCTCGGTCGACCCGTCTACCCCGGAAGGAGGGACCACGGCGTTCTTTGACGCGTTCGCCCGGGCGCGCCGTACGGATGATCCGTCGATCGTTCTGCCGTTCGTCACGGGGACGGAGTCGTCGGCCTACCGGACTGTCGATGCGTTCCTCCGAGGGCAGAGGGAAGTCGGCAAGGCGTCCGTCATCACGACCAATGAGCTGTCGGGCTTCGGAGTTGATGTCCAAGGCCAGACGGCGACGGTCATGGTCACTCAGGTGCTCGGCGGATACGACATCGACCTGGACACCGGCGAGCCGCGTGAGAGCCCGACGGTGCTCCCACCCACGAACTTCAGGGTGGTGCTCAAGCAGGTGGAAGGCCGGTGGCTCGTCAACGAGTTCGAGGCACTGCAGTGAGCGCGGCACGCCTCCTGCCGTGGCTGGCGTCCGCAGTGCTGGGCCTCGCCCTCGCACTCCTCGTGGCCGGCCGCGCGAGCGCACTTGATCAGGTCACGCTCAAGGTCGAGACCTGGAGTTCCGACAACGGACACGGCTACGTCGGCGTGAAGGCGAACGGCGAATGGAGCCCGCCCGCGGAGCGCCGGACGCAGCTTCGAACCAAGTACTACTCCGACTGGCAGAACATGGGCGAGCCGGCCGCGTACTGCCATGCCTGGTGGGTGTTCGTCCATCGGACCGCCGACGACAGCACGGTCAACTTCGACAATCCGATCTCGATGGTCAACTGCGGCCCCGAGCCGGCCATCGGGGTGAGGCCATCCGGTTTCGGAGACCTCAGCCTCTACCTCGCCGTCGGGATAGAGCCGGTGACCGCGCCGGCTCGGTCCGAGCGCACGGTGACGGCCGAGCTGACCGCAGGCTGGCGCGACTGGATCGATGACGCGATCAACGCCTACGTCCGACGGGACACGGTCCGTGTCGAGCAGTGGACCGTCGACTTCGGCGACGGGAGCCGGCGAACCTTCCCGGGCGATGGCTCGGACCGACTCGCGACCCCGCATTCGTACGAGGCCGGCGAGTTTGATGTTGTCGTCACCGCTCGGGTCACCGGCGAGGCGTATGGCGCGGTCTTCACGCCCGAGGGCGTGCCGTACGAAGAGGTCGCTCCCTTCGAGCTTGACATCAGCAACCTCGCCTCGGGCACGGCGCTCCCGATCGAGTACGTCCCGCCGGTGGTGGTACCGGGCGGCAGTCCCTCGGGCACGATGCCCGGCGGCCAGACGGTGGCCCCCGATGCCGCGGGCCATGCCGAGATCTTCTGGCCGCGCGGGCTGCCGTGCGATCTGTTCGTTCGCGCGGTCGTCGAGGAGGAGGGCTTCATGCGCTCGGGAGGCGTGGTCGTCGGTGGCGCAACGACCCGGCTCTTGAGCTACCGCTACCTCGGCGGCGAGAACGACCGCACGGGCGGGTCCCGAGCGGGTCCGTACGACGCCGATCAGCCGCTCCTTATGCAATGGAACACGCCGCTGCCCGACGGCGGTTTGTACCCGATCCGGGTCGAGCTGACCGTCGAGACGACCTACGACGACGGCACCGTCCGGACATTCGACTTCACGGGTTCGATCGCCGTGATCGTCGTCTACTCCTCGATCAGTTACTGACTTGGAAGGAGGACCGGCATGAGAGCGCGACGCGGCGTCTACCTCGCCTTCTTCCTCGTCGCCGCGCTGGGCGCGAGCGCGCTCGTCTACTTCGCCCAGCCGCGCAACGGCATCGTCCGGGCGACGACCGACATCGCGGTGCTGACGCCGATCACGGCCGACATGGTCGAGGTCGTCAGCGTCAGCCCGGCCGACGCTCCAGCGAACGCCGCCCGCAGCCTCGATGCCGTCGTCGGGCGGTACACGTCGGTCCCGATCTTGGCCGGCCAGGACGTCGACGTCCGACTCCTCGAGACGAACCCGGGTCAGCTCGCCTTCGGCTTCGGCGCGCCGCTCGATGCGGGCCAGGTCGCGTTCGCCATTCCCGTCGAGCCCGGCCAGGCGGTCGGCGGCGCACTGGTGCCGGGGGCGCGAGTCGACATCGTTGCCGTCCCGAACGCGCTCAAGACCCAGGTGTCGGGCGCCGACTTGCCGTCGGCGGTCGTCCTCGGCCAGGGCCTCGTCGTGCTGACAATCCGGACGCCCGAGGGCAGGCAGCTGAGCGACGAGCCGGCGTCGGACACCAACCGGGTCGTCATCCCGCCCAAGCTCGGCTCGGTTGTCGTCGCCATCCCGGCCGCGCGGCTGCCGGAGTTCGCCGAGGCGGCACTCAGCTCGACGTTCTACCTGGCTCTGAGTCCAGCGGCCGCGCCGTAGAGCGTCAGCCTCCGGAGCCTGACCGCCTGAGCGCAGTGGCCACTCGGGTGGGACCCCGAGCGAAACGGGTGGAGTCTTACGCTCTACTTGTGCCAGCGTGAGCGCACGCATGGCATAGGATTCAAGTCGGTCCGGGGCGAGCCTGAAGGTAGCGGCAGCTGGTCCTCCCGGACGCTGGTGGTCAGATGGAGGGTGCATGAGGCCGTTGATGGCGTCCTTCCTCGAGCGGACGGTCGAGGGAGCAAGCTCTGGTGTTTACGACGAGACCCGCGGGGTGACGCTGGGCCGGAATGGCGTTCCCCTCGTGGAGCTCGAAGTCTCCGAAACGCTCACGAAGGTCCGCGACGAGCCCGTGGACGACGATCGAGTGGTGCTCGAGACCTTCACCGAGGTCCGCGACGAACGGACCGACGAAGAGCGGCCGCTCGCGTTCGAGACCCACACGCGTGTCCGCAACGAGCCCGTGGACGAGGAGCGCTTCCTCGCCGAAACGGCCACGGCTGTCCGGGACGAGCCGACCGACGACGATCGACTCGGCGTCGTGATGCCAATCGCCGCCGACAGCGCGACCGGGGTGGTGTCGTTCTGACGGTCCCGGAGATCGTCGCCGTCACCCACAGAAGAGACATCGCCGCCGACATGGTCGTTCTCGCCGCCGGGCGTCGAGGCGTCGAGCTCTTCCGGTTGAACACCGAGGACTACCCCGTTCGGCTGGGGCTTGACGTTGATCCGCTGCGTGTGGAAACGGCGCGCTTCGCTGGAGATGGCTTCGACGTTCCGATCGGTCGCGCTCGAGGGATCTGGCTCCGTAGACCGCGCTGGCCGGAGATCACACCCGAGGTCCACGACCCACTCGATCGCCTTTTCGCTCGGCAGGAGGCTGTGGCGGCGGTCGGCGGGCTGTGGCGCCTTCTCGCGGACCGCTGCGTCAGCCCGGCGGACGCGCTGCAGGCCGCGCGCTGGAAGCTGGCGCAGCTCGCGGTCGCTCGGGCGGTCGGCTTCCTGGTGCCATCGTCGCTGGTGACGACGGACGCAAGTGCAGCCCGCTCGTTCGTAGCCGCCCAGCCGACAATCCTGAAGGCGGTCGGCCAGGCGGCGGTCGCCCTGGGCGATGAGGAACGTGTCGGCCACACGGTCGAGCTCGACCCTTCAGTTGAGGCGGCATCCGTCCGCCCAACGCCGGTCCTGCTCCAAGAACGGATTGCGAAGCGGGCGGACCTGCGCGTCACCGTCGTGGGCCAACGCGTGTTCGCGGTCCGAGTCCGCACCCCGCCCGACGCGCCGCTCGACTTCCGGATCACCCACCCAGACGACTGCGCCTATGAAGTGGTCGATGTCGGGCCCGTGTTCGAGAGCCGCCTGCACGCCTACCTCGCCCATTGGCCGCTGCGCTTCGGCGCCTTCGACTTCGCTGAGGCCGCCGATGGGAGCCCATGGTTCCTCGAATGCAACCCCGGCGGGCAATGGGGCTGGATCGAGCGAGCCACCGGCGTTGGCATCACTGACGCCCTTGTCGACCTGCTCCTCGACCCCATCGCAGTGCACGCGTGAGCCCAGCCGACGTCCGCGCGCTCATCCAGTTCTGGAAGCCGCCGCAGGACCGGCGGCTCAGCGGTGAGGCCGCGGAGCGAAGGCTCGGCGAGATCCGCACCCAGGTCATCGAGATGGACCGCGAGGCCCGCGGCCGCTTCGCCGAGATCGCCAAGGAGCAGTTCGACGAGCAGGATCGCATCCGCGCGGATGTCGCCGGCAGGGCGTCGCAGCTGCTCCTGTTCGTCGGGATTGTCTTGACGGGGACCACGATCGTGGCGGGCTCCTTCTCGAGCTCGTTGCTGCTGGTGACCGCCCTCACCCTGATCGTCGGTCTCGCGCTGCTCTACGCCTGCCTGGCAATCGCCTGGCTGGCGGTGCAGGCGCAGCGCGTCCGGGACTGGTCACGGCCCGGCATCACGCCGTCCGATGTCACAACGGTCGTAGGCCTCGACATCGAGAACGCCGCCCGCACCTACTTCGGCGCCGCGCAAAACAAGCTGGCAGCTGACGACCTCGTCGCTCACCTGCGCGACGCCCAGTGGTGGGCACGAACCGCGATTGTGCTGGTGGCGATCCTCGCGGTCCTGGCGGTCGCGGCCAGCGCTACCAAGCGCCCCGAAGAGAATGCGACCTGCATCTGCGCACCGAGCTCCTCGATCCCGCCGTCCCCGGCGGCGTCGGCGTCCCCACTCATCGCGCCCTCACCCTCACGAGGACCGACTCCGAGCCCTCGGTTGCCTTTTCCTTCGACCTCGGCCGCGTCGTCAGCTCCGGGTCCAACTCAACCTTCATCCACGCCGTGATCGCCGCGGGCGGAATCCGGGTCGCTGGTCCGGAAAAGGGGTCCCTGCCATTCGATCGCTGCGCCGGCACTGTCCGCAGGCCCAGCTTGGCCGGATGACAGTCCGCGTTACGGTCGACCGCGATCCATTGATCTCATGACGCGATCAGGCGCACCGCCCAAGGCCCACCACTTCATCCCGGTCGGGCACCTCGCGCGGTTCGGGGAGTCTGGCCGAACGCAGCGGGACGCGAAGCTCTGGGTGTTCGACAAGCTCACGGGCCGTGTCCGGCACGCGAAGGCGGGCCGCGTCGCCACACAGAACGACCTATACACCTACCGGGTCCCGATGTTCCCACCGGGGATCGATGGGCTCGATGCCCTAGCTGCGGCGATCAGCGACGCGGCAAACCGTGATTGGTGGGTGGAGACCGACAAGGCCGAAATCGAGCACCGGGGAGTTCAAGCGCTGGCCGCGCTCGAGAGGATGCCGGCCGGGACTCACCGGCTGACCGAATCCGCGCGGGTCGACATGGTCGCCTACGTGGCACTCCAGCTCACGCAGCATCCGACAATGATGCGTCGTCGAGCCGCCGCGGCTGTCGAACGCTTCTGGACCGCCGCCGAGCGCCTCGTCAGCCGGGACTCGCCGATCGCTTCGCTGTTCACCGGCCTCGGACAGGGGGACTCAGTGCTCGGGCTAATCCCAGATCAGCTGAGCCTCGCCCGCGAGCTCAACTACCTGTCGTGGAGCGTGGTCCGGTGGTTGGACGGGCCAGGACTCGTGCTCGGCGACAACGCCGTGGTTGCTCGTTATCCGGACCAGCCATTTGCCATCGGTGATGCCTGGACTCCCGGGGCGACATTCACCGTCCCGATCAGCCCCGCGACCGCAGTCTTCCTCGGAGGATTCGATCCTGGGCTTGTGTTGGTGGAAGATCGACCGGCAGACGTGGCCCGTCGTGAAATCCCGCTCCTCAACACGATGAGCTGGATCCGAGCGGAGCGACACGTCTTCGGGCTGAGGTGTGAGGACCTCGAGGCCACGCGCGCTGCCCTAGGCCCGTTTCCCGCCCGACTGGCATCTCCCGACCAGCTCACGGTCCGCGAGTCGGTGCTTCCCCGGTATGCCCTCGACGATTCGGGCGCTCTGGAAGTCATTCCACCACCCAGCACACTCGAGTACGACCACCAGGCTGCTTTTCGGGAGCGGTTCGCTCGGTCCGGAAAGTCCGCGGTGGGCCGGCAGCGTCGCTAGTCTGTCCTCCGTGGATGCTCGGGACCTGCGTGACCCTGCTGCAGTGGAACGCCTCATTCGCGCTCGCGTGGAGGTCGACCCGCAGCTTCTTCTGCTCGCCAAGGCGCATCTGATCGACCACTGCACCGGGGAGATGACGGCTCAGCTCGATGCGTTCACGACATCAATCGGCGCTCGGCGCGTTGATCGCGTCGTCATCCATCCGACGGTCGACGTCGAGGCCTCTGTCGATGCCGTCGCACAACACCTCTCGGCGACGGTCGCGCTCGGTGAAGCGGTCTGGGCGCTGATCGGCGCCGGCGCGCTTGTCCCACTTTCCGGCGGCAACGATGCGCCGCGCACTAATGTCGAGTGGACGACGGTCGTCCCGGGGAGCGGTGGCACCTCGCGCGGCTGGCGGTTCGACGACCTCGTCGTGCCCATGCCGCCCAAGTTCGCGGTCGCCCCATCGCGGCGAGCGAGACCGACCCACCTGACCGACGGCGACCTCTACCTCGCCACGCTCGGCGAGGGCGTCCATCCGCTCATAGTCGAGTCTCTTAGGGACGGCGTCCGCTGCCTCCGCGCCGACCTGTATCTGCCGGCCATCGCCATGCTTGCGAAGGCCGCGGAAGAAGCGTGGACGCTCTTCGCTGCATCTCTCGCGGCTGTCGCGCCGAAGGACGCAGGCGCCGCTAAGCTAGGGAAGGACGTCGATGCCGGCGCACTACACTTCGCGGCCCTCTTGAAGCGTGCGACCGAGCTCTACGCCAGGCAGGACCTGTTCAGCGCGATCGCCAAGGCGTCCGGTGCCTCCCTCGAGGAGGTGCGCTCAGCGCGGGAGTGGGCCGAGGTCGTCCGCGACAGCCGCAACGTCCTTCATTTCACGGTCGCGACGCCCGTGCCGAACACGTACGAGAAGGCGGCCGCCCTGTATCTCGGCGCAGTACCGAACCTGCGGCTTCTGTTCGCGGCGACGCGTGAAGCGAACACCGTCGCCGCCGCTTCCAACCCGGGCTCATAGGGATCGACGCGGACGCGTGCAACGACGAAGTACCGGCCGGCCAGTTCCGGTAGCCAGGCGCGGATGATGCGCCCCGCGTCTTCGATGCCGTCATAGGGCTGCGCATCGATGCCGTAAGCCTCGAGCTTTCTCGACGTTCATGCCGCCCGACAGCCCACCCGATCCATCAGTTGTGAGTCGAAGACGACGAGGGTCCTGTCTGGGCGCAGTTGTCGGTCCGACAGCAAGTAGGCTCGACCTGCTGGCGGGCTGGATCCGTGCCGTCGATGACGCCCCGCGCGCAGAAAGCCAGAAGGGTCATCGCCCAGTGGTCGCTGCGCCAGTCGGGAGGTGCGTCGACGGTCGGCCGGCACGATCGCGTCATAGCCGAGTCCGTTCACCACATCGCGCAGCCAGCCTGGTGCTCGGCGCCTGGGCGCGCATCGGCCTCGTCCTCGCCCCGATCCTCGTGGCTCGGATGGCGCGGCGGGAGTCCGGATCGAGCGTGGCCCGACGGCGGGAGCGGCTGTTGCCAGCGGCTGACGTGACGGGCTCTCGTCAAGTTGAGTGGAAAAATCGAGTCTCGGGTGGGCCAGACCCGGTGCCCTGAGGATCTCGATCGCGCCACGAAGCTGCCACACGGGAACAGCGGCCGCGACCGCCGCGTCGGGAAGTGAGAGCGGAGATCACCCGTTTCGGCGACTCTGGGCCTCTATGAATGCGGATGGACGTCAGGCTGTCGGGGCAAGCAATCCTCGCCTCGGAGGAATCGGGTATCGCCCAGGCTGGAGGGCGATTGATGCCTGAGTCCCCTGCCGGCGAGCTGACCTCTGCACAAGCTGAGATCGCGCGCCTTGCGCCGGAGTTGCTCGCTGTGGCGCGATACCTGGTCAGCTCCGACTCGGACGCACGGGATCTGGTGCAGCATACGATCGAGATTGGTCTGCGTCGGCTTGGGCAGCTGCGCGAGCCGACGAAGATCCGCGCCTGGCTCATTGCGATCGAAACCCGAGAGGCCTCGGGGTGGCGCAGACGTCTCCGCCACGTGCTTTCCCTCGACGCCGCGGTGCACGAGATCGTCGCCCCTGGTGGCTCGTTCGAGCACCAAGTCACGGTACGGGACGCCCTCCGGCGCCTTCCACCCCGAACCAGGGCGGCCGTCGTCCTTCATCACATGGCCGGGCTGTCAGTGAGCGAGCCGGCCGCGGCCCTCAAGGTCAGCGACAACACCGTCAAGAGCCAGCTGCGGCTGGGACTTGCCCGACTACGGGAGGACCTCCGATGACAGACCTGTTGGATGATCGGCACGTGCTCGATAATCTCCGCGAGGTTTTCCGAGCCGACGTGCAGCGAGCCGAACAAGACTTGCTCGAGCAGCCGAGCCCGGTGCGGGTTAGTTCGGCCGGTCGCCACATTGGGGTCCTGGTCGTCGGCCTCGTGGTCGTCGGAGCACTGGCGATCGCCCTCCGCAGCCCTCTGTTCTCCTCCCTGAGCTCGATCGGCGGGGCCGGATCCTCAAGCGGCACCGAGCCTTCCGGTGGATCTCCCACCGCCCCTGCCTCGCCGACGCAAACGCTCGCACTGATCGGCGGGCTACCCACCAACCTCAACGGACTCCCAGTGCTGCGCGGAGACGACGCCCTCACGGCGTTTCGCAGCGCCAATCCAGGCCAGGAGCTGCAGGTCGGTGGGTGGCTGTCCGCCGGCCAGGTCTTATCGTGCCCGGTGCTTCGCCCCGGTGAGTGGTGGAATCCCTGCCTAGCCATCGGCCTCCACGAGACTTCGGCGAACGGACCGCTGATCTTCGTCTATCCGGGACCATCGCCGATCCCGACGCCGAAGGTCGAGGCAGGGTTCACGCAACCGATAGTCTTCTCGGTGCACACTGGGGATGCGAGCTGCCCGACCGACAACCTGGACTGCCACGTCCTCCCGGTCATCGACTCCGTGGCCTGGATTGGTGCAGTCGTCCCAGTTCCAACGAATTTCGGGCCCGCGCCTTCGGGCGGCCTTACCCGAGCTGATGCGGTGGATACCGCCCGAGCTTCCGCGAAGGCCAACTCCAGCGGTCCGCTGACACTCGTGTCTGCCCAGGCCGGGCCATATGGGATCGTCGGCCCGAGCGGCAGCGACGTCCGCGCGGATCGCTGGGTGTGGGCAGTCTTCTTCACCGGGCAATTCCCAGCTCCGGACTGCGCAGACTCGGCGTGCCTGAGCCAGTCGACGTTCCTTGTCGTCCTGGACTATCAAAGCGGTGATGTGCTCATCGAGGAATCGCCCGCCTAGCGGGTGTAGGCCGCTAGAGGCTCATCGAGTGTGGCGCCGGCAGCGTTCTGCCCAACGTGTGGCGCGAGGGTGCTGCCGGCGCCGGTGTCTACCGAGCGATAAGCCCTAGTCGGGGACCGGCCAATAGCCTAGTTGCACCGGACCCAGTCGTCAGTGAAGGTCGTCGTAGAGCTCATCGTGTATGGATACGCCATGAGGTAGCCGGTGAACTCGCTGTACATGTTCACCTGGACCTCGGTCTGCGACCCGAGGCTATGCCAAGTGCCGTCCTTCGTGTAGACCTTGGTGTTGTACCAACCGTTGGTGCCGAAGTTCCGAAGCGGGGTGAGCGAACCGTTGTAGGTGAGGCGCTCGTCGATGAATTCGTCGGTCCGGCCGTCGTAGTAGGTCGAGACGCTAAGGGTCTTGATCACCGACTTCGAGGTGCCGGTGGTGTTGTCGGCGACGTAGAACGTTGTCTGGCCGGTCGATGTCTGGATGACCTCGTACGTGTGGATGCGGTCGCCGGCGCGGACCGTCACCCCAGACATCACCGTCAGATTGATGCCGGCACCATTCGGTCCGAGATACTCGTACCAAGCGACGGGTGTCGAGCTGCCGGCAAGATAGGCCGTGCCGGCTTGAATGAGCTTCTGAGTGTAAAAGCCGCCGAAGCCCGTCCAGGACGCGAGGGTCGATCCCGAGCACGAGGTCGACAGGCTGGACGGCTGGTGGAAGTCGCCCTGGACGGCGACGTAGGTATTTGTGCTCCGCTCGGCGATGTAACCAGCCCAGTTGTAGCTTGACTCGTCCGCCACGATCGAGTCCGTGCCGTCCGAGGCCCGGAGCAGCGCGTCAGCTCGGTAGTCCGTGGCGCACAAGCCGGGATCAGGGTTGCGCTTCCAAGAGGCCATATCGGTCGCCCAGCTGACAAGCTCGGCGGTGTCGGTGGGCCGAGGCGGCAAGCCGTAGGACGCGAGCTGGGCATCCGTCGCTCCCAGCGGGTCGAATCCAACGGGAGGGATTGGCACGTCCGTCAGGCTCCCATCGTGCTCGACGTCGTAGTACGTGTCGGTACCACCATCGCCACGGACACGGGTAGTCACCGGTTTGAGCGGCGTGGTTCCGGGAGGGCAGGCCGCGGCGACGAGCGAGCTGTCAGCGGCAGTCACCATCTGGACAGGCGCTGCCCCTAGGCCGCCGAGCAACACGGCCAAAATCAGGAATCTGCGCAACATGGCCAGTCCTCCTCCAAGGCAATTCCAGTCGGACCCTGATCGGCGGGGACGCCCCGTCCAGCGTCCGCTCCGAACCGCGGTTGTCAAGCTAGGAGAACTGCCCATTTGAGCGTCGAGGCCTCGTGACTTCGCCAACCAACTCTCTTCTCGGAGAGTCGAGATCAGGCTGCTGACACCATGTCTCGCGGGTCGTCGGGGCGCTCGGCCTCGGCGGGGATGTAGATCCCATCGACGAAGCGGGCGCCGCGCAGCAGCAGGGTCATGAGGGTCAGCCCGCCGTTGAGCGGTCGCCAGCCGAGCTCGAGGCGCTGCGTGATCTTGAACACCAGGTACAGCGCCGAGTCGCGCCGGCGCATCCGCTTCGACACGTTGGTCCGGAGGCGA
>VEOW01000223.1 GCA_012026785.1 Chloroflexota bacterium
GCGGCGCGGGTCCTCGATCGACGATTACACCGCGCCCGAGGGCGACGGCGAGATGCAAGAGCAACTGCTCGTCTACCAGCGCGCCGGCGAGCCATGTCCGCGCTGCTCGCGACCCATCCGGCGGATCGTCGTCGGTGGCCGGGCGACGCACTTCTGCTCGTGGTGCCAGCGGCTGCCGCCGGGCGATCGGGCGGGAGCAGTGGCCATCCTGCGGGGGATGGAGCCGCGGCCCGGGCGCGCCCGCGTGCCAAGGACCGGGCCACGGTGGACGGAGCTGGGCGGCGCCACGCGGCAGGCGGCGGCGACGCGGCAGGCGGCGGCGACGCGGCAGGCGGCGGCGACGCGCCGAGCCCTGGCCCGCGCGTCGCAGGCGGGCTGATGTCGATCCTCCGCCTCGAAGGCGTCCGGCGCGAGATCGGCACCTTCGTCATCCTCGATGGGATCAGCGCCGCCCTCGCCCTGGGCGAGCGCGTCGGGCTCGTCGGCCCGAACGGCGCCGGCAAGACGACGCTGCTTCGAATCGCTGCCGGGCTGGAGGAGCCCGACCACGGGCGCGTGACGCGCAAGCGCAGCCTGTCCCTCGGGATGCTCGCCCAGGAGGCCCACCTCGACGAGCGGTTCATGGCCGCGCCGGACCTTCGAACCGCGGTTCGCCACGGGGCAGCCCCGTTGGAGGCCATGGCCGTGGAGCTCGAGGCGATGGAGCACGCCGGGCAGGTCGCCGACCCGGCCTACGCCGACCTGCAGCATCGGTTCGAAGCCCTCGGCGGCTACTCGCTCGATCAGCGGGTCGATGAGACGCTCTCCGGTTTGGGGTTCCCCGCCGGCGACCTCGATCGCGCGCCCGCTTCGCTGTCGGGCGGCGAGCAGACCCGGGCCGCGCTCGCCGGGCTGGTGATCGCCGCCCCGGACCTGCTGCTCCTCGACGAGCCGACCAACCACCTCGACCTCGGGGCGCTCGAATGGCTCGAAGAGCACCTCCGGCGCCGTTCCGGCTCGCTGATCGTGGCGTCCCACGACCGCGCCTTCCTCGACGCCACGGTCAGCCGGGTCTGGGAGCTCCGCGAGCGCCGCCTGGCGGTCTTCCGCGGGGACTACTCGGCATACCACCGACAGCGCGAGGAGCGGGACGCGCTGGCGGCCAAGTCGGCCGAGACGCACGAACAACGGATCGCTCGGGAGCGGGAGCTCGTCCAGACGTACCGGAGCCATCGAAAGATCACGAAGATGCACGAGCACGAGGCCCGCCTCGAACGGCTGGAGGCCTCGCGACCGGACATTCCCCGGACCTCCCGCCGGCTGCGGCTGCCGGGCCAGGCGCTCGCCGGTGGCGGCCCGGTTCGTTCGGGGGAGATCGTCGTTCGGCTCGATGACCTCGTCGTCGGCTACCTCGGCGAGGCGTCGGCCGCCGCTCCGGCACCCGTCGCGGCTTCGGCGCCCATCGAGGTCGCACGCGCGCCCTTCCTGTACGCGAACCGTGGTGAGCGAATCGGGATCGTCGGCCCGAACGGCGCCGGCAAGACGACGCTGCTCAGAACGATCGCGGGCGAGCTGCCGCCCCTCGACGGTTCGCTGTCGTTCGGCAACGGCGTGCAGCTCGGCTACCTCGCGCAGCTTCGCGCCGCCGCGATCCCGGGCGCGCCGGTCATCGATGCCCTCCTCGAGACGATCCCGGTGACGCCCGGCGAGGCCCGCGGCTACCTGGCCCGCTTCCTGTTTCGAGGCGATGACGTCTTCAAGGAGGTTCGACGGCTGTCGGGCGGCGAACGCTCGCGCCTCGAGCTGGCGCTGCTCGGAGTGATGCCGGCCAACGTCTATCTCCTCGATGAGCCGACGAATCACCTCGACATCGTGGCCCGCGAGGCCATCGAGGCGTTCCTGGCCGAGACACCGGCGACGATCCTCGTCGTGTCGCACGATCGCCGCTTCCTGGACACGATCTGCGAGCGGCTTTGGGTCGTCGACGACGGGCTCGTCGTGCCGTTCGATGGCGGCTACCGTGCCTGGCGAGAGGCGATCGCCGGGGGCTGGACGGTCCGCGACGCCGCGGCGCGAGAATCGGCACGGCTCCGAACCAGCGCGGGCGCGCGCCACGCGCCGGCCCACCCGGCCGCCCGGCACGTCGCGCCGGCGGCACCGGCCTCCTCGGCTCCCACCAACGGCCGAGGTTCGACGCGACCGGCCGCGAAAGCGGAGCCCCGGCAACGCCTCTCGAAGGACGCCTATCGCCGCCAGCGCGAGACCATCGACGCCGAGCTGACCCGCCTGGGCCTGCGCAAGAACCACCTCGAGCTGGAGATGGCGAACCCCGCCGTCCAGTCGAACTTCATCGAGCTGCGACGGGTGACGAGCGAGCTGGCGGATGTCGAGGCGGCCCTCGCCACGGCCGAGGACGCCTGGCTGGCCCTCGCGGAGCGCGCTCCGTGACCGCGGCCCGCGGGCCCGCAGTCCCAACCCTTCGAATCGGGCTCACGGGGCCGATCGGCTGTGGCAAGTCGACGGTCGCCCACTGGCTGGCCGAGCTGGGCGCCGTCGTCGTCGACGCCGACGTCGTCGCTCGCGAGGTCGTCGAACCGGGTGAGCCCGCCCTCGAGGCGGTCTTCGAAGCCTTCGGGGCCGGTGTTCGAACGCCCGACGGCATGCTCGACCGGGCGGCGCTGGGGCGGATCGTGTTCGAGGATCCGGCGGCCCTGGCACGCCTCGAGGCGATCATCCATCCCGCCGTGCGGCCGCGCGTCCTAGCCGCGTTCTCGGCGGCCGAGGCTGCGGGCGCCGTCGCGGTGGTTGTCGAGGCGATCAAGCTGGTCGAGGGCGGCCTCGCGGCCATCTGCGACGAGGTCTGGCTCGTGGCCTGCGACCCGGCGACGCAGCGGTCGCGGCTCGCCGAGCGGGGCCTGGCGGCCGACGAGCGCGAACGGCGGATCGCCGCCCAGGGCGACATCCGCTCCCGACTCGCCCCCGCCGCGACCCGCGGCATCGACACGTCCGGCACGCTGGCCGAGACCCGCGCCGCGGTCGCCGCCGCCTGGCAGGCGGCCCTCACCCCCGCCTCCTAACCC
>VEOW01000080.1 GCA_012026785.1 Chloroflexota bacterium
CGGCCGCCCGGCTGGTGAACGGGTCGGTGATGAGGGGCACCGCGAGGCCGTCCTCGCGCTCCCGGACGCAGGCCGCCAGGACCGGCCGCGACGGTTCGAACGTCGGGGCGGCATCCCGCAGGTCGAGGTACTCGTCGAGGACCGTGACCAACCGTCCGAAGTGGGCGCCGCGCCACTCACCCCGCGCGCCCTCGCCCTGCTCGACGATGGTGTCGAGGGCCCGGCGCGCCGAGGCGAGATCGGTCACCGGGACGAGCTCCGGGAACCGGAAGTGGCGCTCGTCGGCCTGGGCGCTGGGCGGCCCGACGAAGAGCCGGTCCTCGCCGAGGCGCTCGGCAAGCCGCTCGAGCCCGAGCTCGATCGCGCGGTACAGGGCGCCGATCGTCTCGAAATCCTGGAGCCGAGGGCTGATGTCGTCCTCGTTCGCCGGTGGCAGGATGGCTGCCTTCTCGACGGCCGCCATCGCGTCCTGGTCGGCCATGTCGAGGCCTTCCGGTCGCTCGAGGTAGACGAAGTGCCGCAGGGTCGCCTCATCGAACGGCAGCAGGGCCATTCGAATGCCGGCCGGATAGGCCGCCGGCGGCAGCGGGAAGTTCTCGCGGTCGAGTGACGGAGCCGCCCCGACGGCCGCGAGCAGGTTCTGGACGAGCGCGAGGTGGAGCATCTCCTGCTCGGCGATGTTGAGCAGCTCCCGGCGCCAGCGTTTGACGGCCGCTAGCTGCTCCGGCGGCAGGCCGTCGTCCTCGCGATCCTTCATCGAGAACGCGGCGTAGAGGTACTGGCACATCACCAGCTGCTCGAGCGCCGCGGCCTTGCCGAGCGTGTAGATCAGGGCCTCGCGGTGCTGGATCACCATCGTCGACGCGCCCGGCTCCGTCCCGCCGCGCGAGGCCAGGATCCGCATCAGCCGGCCGGGCTCGGACGCGGCCGCTGTGGGTAGGGTTGTCATGACCGCTCGAGTCTAGGCGGATCCGCCCTCGAGGGCCGTGTCGACCGCGCTCCCGGCCCCGGGCTGCCGCCTGCCGTTGCCGCCGCGCCGTTGCCGCCCGCCGTTGCCGCCGCGCCGTCTCCGCTGCGCCGTCTCCGGTTATCACCTACGCGGTCAGTGCGTCGTAATGGCCGGTTCCCGCGGAAACGGGACCACGTACGCAGTCCTCGCGTCGTATCCACCGAAACGGCCGCTTGGGAGCCCGCCGCGGCGGGCGCTAACGGCTCGCTGAGCGTGGGCCGACGGACGGCCGAGGGTCTGGACGTGACAATCGATGGATACGACGCAGTAGCTGCGTGGGTGACCGGAGCGAGCGGCCGACGGGGCGAGCGGCCGAACCGGGGCGTCCCGGGGGCAAAGGAGCAAGCCGCGGCACGGAGTTGCGGGCTCGCCGGCCCGGCAGGCGCTACGCGGTCGGAACGGGCACCAGTGGGGGCTCGACCGGCGCCGCAGCGTCAACTGGCGTCGCGGCCAGCTTCCCGGCTCCCTCGGCGAACTGGTGCAGCGTGAGGTAGCGGAACCCCAGCCAGGTCATGGCCCGGGCCGCAAAGCCGGGCAGACCCTCGACCTCTGCCGGCTCGACCAGCCGCGGCTCATCGAGCTCGTACACCGTGTCGGCGACCTGCAACCGGCAATGGCCGGCGGCCAGGACGTTTCGAGCCCACTGCGACTCACCGCCGAGCGGCACGATGATTCGAAAGCCGTCGGGTGTTCGAACCGGGTGGACAGGCGTGACCCGAACGGTGCCGGTCTTGCGCCCGACGTGCTCGATGAGGCCGATCTCGCCGCGCGACGCGTCCGGCACGCCTTGCCGCACCAGCCACGGGTTGACGACCCGGTTCACGGTGTCCGAACCGAATCGCGGGTGACGCCGCCACCAGGCGACGAACGAAGCGCCGGCGGCGCCCAGGACGGCGACCAGCAACAGCAATCTCTTCACGGCTCGACCTCCTTGCGGGGGACGCGTACGGCGATCCTCCGCTCCGCGACGACGAGCCGCCAGAGTCCGAGGTCATCAGCGACCGGGCCAGTTCGAACGTCCGAGGGTCTCGACCGCCAGAACGTTCGAACTTCTCGCTGGCGCAGGCACACCCGATGGGCGTACCGTTGCCGCCTCAAACCTCGGGGCGTGGGAGGGAGTGCACCGTGGGGATGTCAGCGGTCGGAGCGGGCGGGCTCCGGGGCGCCATTCGGGCGCATCGGCTCGTGGCCTTTGCGGCGATCGTGGTGCTCTTGACGCTGGCGGTCGCCGTTGCCGGCCTGGATCGAAACACGGCGCCGTTCGCGCTGGTCTTCGTCCCGGCCATCGCGGCGATCGTCGTCGCCGGCTTGGCCGATGGGCCGGCCGCGATCGGTCGATTGTTCCGGCGGATCGCGCGCTGGCGGGTGAGCCCGCGCTGGTATCTCGCGGCCGTTGGCGTGCCGCTCGTGATGTGGCTCGGGATCGACGCCCTCGCGATCGCGACGGGGACTCCGAGCAGCGGCATGTTCCATAACCTCGGCGAGGTGCCGCTCGTGGCACTCGTCGTCCTGTTGCCGGCGCTGATCGAGGAGTTCGGCTGGCGCGGCTACGCCCTGCCCATCTCGTCGCGCTCCTGGCCGGTCCTCGTCGCGGCGCTCGTCGTGGGGCTGCTGTTCATCGTCCCGCACCTCGCGCTGTACCTGCCCGGCGGGCTGTACGACAACCTGCCGCTGTGGCCCCTGCCGCTGATCCTGCTGTCGTACGCGGTCATCCTGGCCTGGGCCTACTTCGGCAGCGGCGGCAGCGCCTTCATCGCGGCGCTGATGCACGCCGGCTTCAACGGCTTCACGCCGCTCAGCCGGGGCATCGACCCGGCCCGGGAGTGGGAGCTGCACGGCATCGTCGTCACCGTCGTGGCCATCGCGATCGTCCTGCTGACGCCCTGGCTTCGACGGCCGCTGTTCGATCGGGCAGCCCGCCCGGGAGGCCAACCGCTGCTCCTCGAGGCGCCCGCCTGATCCGGAGGCTGGCCGGCGATCAGGAGGCTCGCCGGCGTCGATCAGCCGCGGACGAGCTGCACGACCTCGGGCATCGGCTCGTAGCCGAGGCGGGCGTTGATCGCCAGCATCGGGGCGTTGCGGTTGTGGTTCTCGGTCCACACCTCATCGATGCCCGCCGCTTTGGCCCGCCGCAGCGCTTCGACCTTGGCCGCGAGGCCCAGCCCCCGCCCCCGGTGTGACGGCATCACCCCGGTCATCCAGTTGTAGGCAATGCCACCGGGAAACACGGTGACCATCGAGACAGCGACCGGGTCGTCGTCCTCGAGCCCGATCACAAGGAGCTCCCGGCGGGCGCTCGGTCCCTCGAGCCAGGCAGCGACGAACTGGTCGTAGGTCAGCGGCTCCATCGGATCGACGCTCGGCATGTCGCCCGTGACCTGGTTGGCCAACGTGAAGAGGCGCCGGCGCATCTCGGGGGTATCGATGTCGGCCATCACGGCGAACCGGATTCTGCGATCGGCCGCGCGCTGGAGGACGTCGGCGAAGGCGTTGACGTCGAAGGTCGACAGATCGATCTTCGACTCTGACCGTCGATCGCGTTCGACGAAGCCATGGCGGGCGGCGAACGCGAGCGATCCGGTATCCGCGGCCACGACCGAGACCATCGTGGATAGGCCATGGTCCGCGGCGCGGGTCGTGACGGCCTCGAGGAGTCGCGTCCCGATGCCGCGGCGACGGTGAGAAACGTCGACCTCGACGTTCAGGAGCAGGCCCGGGAGCGGTGGCGCGCCGCGCAGGTAGCCAAACCCGACGATGGCCCCTTCGGCCTCGGCGACCAGGGCCACCTTCGGCCGCTGCGGATCTGCCCGCCCGATGATCCAGCCGATCTGCTCGGCGGTGACCGTCGGTTCGTGCGGATACGAACGGGTGAGGATCGCGGCAATGGACGCGTGATCGGAGGGGCCGACCTCGCGCAGCGTGATCGCGCCGCCCGGCCTGGCAGAGCTCGGCATGACGAGGCCGCGATTGTACGAGCGGGCGCCCTCAGGAGCGAGGGGTGACGGTCGATCGCGCGCGCCCAAACGGCCTGAGCAGCACCAGCCCGATCCCGAGCAGGCTGACGACCGCGAGGATCGGCACGGCCGCCTTGGCGGCGCGCGGCGGGAGCAGGAGCTCGAAGAACGGCACGGGGTCGCCCCACTCCTCCTGGAAGCGACCCATCGGGCAGTTGCCCCGGCCGACGGCGAGCGCCGCGCCCTCCGCGGCCAGGAATCCGACGACGCGCCCGACCCGGCGGTCGCGGCGACCGAGCAGCGCGCTCCGCCACAGATAGGCGAGGCTCGCCAGCTGGGCGACCGACCAGCCCGCGTGAGCAAGTCGCCAGGTCCGGGCCTTGGGCCCGAGATCGGCCCAGCCGGGGCGCGCGTCGCCTTCCGAGACGGTCGCGCCGCGCCCCGTCATCGGGGCTGGAGCGCCTTGGGCAGGAACATCCAGAGGTTCCAGCCAGCGACGCCGACCACCTCGACCAACCGCACGATCAGGGGCCAGCTCGACTCCCAGACCCACAGTCCGATCATGACCGGCAGGAACAGCACCCAGACCACCGCCTGGACGAGGATCGGCAGCTCGCGGATCGCCTGCCACGCCTGGTCGATACTGCCCTGGCTGAGCACCAGCCCCGCCCCGAACGCGACCCACACGACCGCGAAGATCACGAACAGCACGCCCGATTCGGCGAGCCAGCCAATGCCGCCGCCCAGGCCGTTGCCCAGGGTCTCGAAGATCCGATCCACCACACCTCTCCTCTTCATCGTTTCGGCGTCGTCAGTGGTCGTCATTGCCACCTCCTCATGATTGGACGGGCCCCGGCGGCCCAGGTCGTTCGACGACCTCCACGATCGGCCCGCGTTCGTAGATGGGCTCGAACCTCGCGAGGTGGTCGAGGATCGGCGCCTCGTCCTCGGCGCGGACGACGTGCAGCGCCCGACCGTCACCGCTCGCGTGCGGGTAGATCAGCCAATCGGGGAGGCGCACCGCCGACCTGCGCCAGCCGCCCGAAGAACGCCTCGGCCTGCCCCTCGACCGGGCCACCGACGAAGTAGAACGTCCTCATGCCGGGGCCGTGACGCGGTTCCAGACCAGCGCGACGAGGACGACGTCGATCGCGACCGCTCCCAGGTAAATCGGGTGGAAGTAGAGGGCCAGCGCGACGAGACCGATGCCCGCGCCCACGAGGGCGAGCAGCGGCCACGCGTCGCGGACCACCGGCACCCCCAGGAAACCGAGGCCGGCCCCGATGAGCAGCAGTCCGGCGGCCAGCCAGATGAGACCGCCAACGATCGCGGCCGGGGCGCCGAGGCCGAGGCCGTCGAAGAGCCACGATCGTCCGAACGGCCCGGGCCACCAGCTGAACCACGATGGCAGGGCCATCGGGGGCTTGTCGGGACCGGTGACACCACCCACGCCGATCATCGTCGTGATCAGGCCGTGGACCACGAGGAACCCGCCGGCAAGGACGTTGACCATCTCCGTCTCCCTTCGGGCCGGCGACCTCGGGCCCTTCGTCGCGTAGCGTCTCGCTTGTACAGGTAACGGGGACCTCGCCCGAATGGGTAGGGCGAGTTGACCCGCTGTGGCTGGGCCTCCTGGCCCGTTGGCTTCGCGCCGAACGAGGCGCCGGCGATTCGGAGGTCGGCGGGTCAGCGGTGCTGGTCGACGAGGATCGGATTGCCGTCCGGGTCGGCCACGATGAAGCTCCCCGGCCCCGTGCCAGACTCGTCAGCCTCCTGGACGAACGTCACCCCGGCGTCGCGCAGCCGGCGCTGCAGCTCTCGAACGTCGGTGAACGGATCGACCGGCTGGGCGGCCTGGTCCCAGCCGGGATTGAAGGTCAGCAGGTTTCGTTCGAACATCCCCTCGAACAGACCGATCACGACGTCGCCGTTCTTCAGGATCAGCCAGCCCTGTTCGGCCGCGCCATGAAAGGCGGCGAAGCCAAGCTTCTCGTAGAACGCTCGCGACGCCGCCAAATCCTTGACCGCCAGGCTGACCGAGAATGCCCCCAGGTCCATCGCTGCCTCCCTTCGTGCCACGGTTACCAGTTCAGCCGATGTCGGCAAGCCGCCTGTCCGTGTGCTTCACCCGACGGGGCCTCGGCTGGCCGGCGATTTCGTCTCATATGCCCACCGGGGGCGCGTTAGTCACCACGGAGTTGGTGCTCAGGGCCCACGTCGGCGGGACGCGAGCCACGGTCATCCCGGGGTGAGCGCGGCTCGGTACAAGACCCGGGTGATCCTCGGGCCGGTGCCGCCGTGTTTCTAACGAACGTGCCTGGGGTGAACATTGGAGAAGTTTGAGCCTGGCGGCGACGCGCGCGGCCGGCTCAGCGACCCGTCGCGCCTTGGCCAGACGACGCCCCGCGCGAGCGGTGGCGGTCGGCAAACGCCTGGAGGCGGGCACGGACGTCCGGCGTCGAGAACGCGGCGACCTCGTTCTGGGCCTCGTCGGCGAGTGCGACCTCGAACGCCTCGTCAGTCCCGCGGCGGAGCTCGGCGCGAATCCGGGCGATGCCGTCGGGTGGGTGGTCGGCGATCGCGCGCGCGATCTCGAGCGCGTCCGCCTCCAGCGACGCCGCCGGCACGATCCGGCTGACGAGCCCGTACTCGAGCGCCGTCCCGGCATCGATCCGTCCGCCGACGAGGAGCAAATCTCGCGCCCGACCCTCGCCCACGATCCGGGGCAGGAGGAAGCTGAGTCCACTTGTGGGCGGCAGCCCGATGGCGGTGTCGGGCAGCCCGAAGACCGTATCGTCGGCCGCGATCCGAAGGTCACACGCCGCGGCGAGCTCGAATCCCCCGGCAAGGACGTAGCCGTGCAGCGCCCCGACGATCGGGACGCGGCAGCGGCGCATCCGGCGCGCGAGCTCCTGGAGGCGGTCGATGAAGCTGCTGAACGCCGCGTCGTCCATCGACAGGAACGCCGTCAGGTCGCCGCCGGCCGAGAAGGCCCGTCCGGCGCCCCGGAGCACGACGACCCGGACCCCGGCGTCGCGATCGACCGCCTCGAACGCCCCGATCAGCGCTTCGACGAGCGAGCCGTCGAGGGCGTTCAACACGTGCGGCCGGTCCAGCGTCAGGAGCACGACCGGGCCGTCGCGCTGCACCCGGAGTGGGGGAGTGCCGCCGCTCACGCCGAGGCCTCCAGGTACGCCCGAACCAGCCGCCGCGTCTTGCCCTCCGAGCGCGGCATCGAACCCGACTCCAGCAGCTCCACCGAGGGCGCGAACACGAGCATCTCCCGGATCCGTTCCGTCAGGCGGCGACCAAGCGCCTCGCGCTCCGAAGGCGACAGGGGGGCCGCCAGCTCCACCCGCACCAGCGGCGGCTCAGAGAGTGGCGGCCGCTGCTCCAGCACGACCTGGTACTCGCCGCTGACCGCCGGCCGAAACTCACCGACGATCGCCCCGACCGCGAGCGGGTAGACGTTGATGCCCCGGACGATGAACATGTCGTCCGCCCGCCCCAGGACTTCGAACCGAAAACCCGTCCGGGCGCATGCGCACGGCTGCATCGTGAGGCGGACGTGGTCGCGCGTTCGCATTCGAACCAGCGGATGAGCCTCCCGGTCGAGCGTCGTCAGAACGAGCTCGCCGACCGCGTCGTCCTCGAACGGCACCGCCTTGCCCGACTCGGTCTCGATCAGCTCCGCCAGGTACAGCCCGGCGCCGAGGAAGTGGAGGCCGTCGCCCTCCTCGCACTCCGCGCCGAGCGGCGCAGTCTCGCTCGTCCCGTAGACGTTCCGGGCGACCATCCCGAAGGCCGCCTCGATGTCGGCCCGGATCGAGGCGACCTCGAGACCCGCGTCGCCCGAGAAGACCCCCTTTCGAAGCCCCAGGTCGAACGGTTCGAGGCCCTCCGCCCGCGCCGCTTCGGCAAGGTGAAGGGCGTACGACGGGGTCGAATAGAGGGCGCCGTCGACGTCCATGTCGGCCAGCAGCGCAAGCAGCCGCCGCGACTGACCGACGCCAACCGGCGCGACGCAGGCGCCGAGCGCCTCGAACGTCATGTGGTCGTTGACCCCACCGGCGTACATCGCGTAGTTCATGCATTCGAAGACGACGTCGCCCGGTCGAACCCCGGCGGTCCAATGGGCTCGCGCTCCGGCCTCGCAGTAGACCGCGGCGTCGTGGCGGGTCATCGCCATCCGCATCGGGCGCGAGGTCGTACCGCCGGTGGCCTGCATCCGGATCAGGCGGTCGAGCGGGGCCGCCTGGTTCGAACCGAACGCCGGCTGTCCTTCCACCGCCGCCTGCAGCTCGGACTTCTCGGTGAACGGCAGGTCTCGGAGGTCCTCCCGCGTGCGAACGCGGCTCGCATCGACGCCGGCGTCGCGCCACTTGGCCGCGTAGAACGGGCTGGCCTTGGCGGTGTACTTGAGCTGGCGGAGGAGCAGGGCGTCCTCGATGGGCCGAAGCTCGGCCGGCTCGATCGTCTCGAAGTCGGGATTCCAGAACGCCCCGATCGCCGAGCGGCCGCCGTGCGGCACGATCCGCTTCGATTCCAGCCCCGCCATCCGCACACGACCTCCTCGGGACGCAACCGAGTCGGCCCCATCATCCTCCATGCAGGGGGTGCGACCGCGGCCGCACGGCTCGGCGGCGAGATTCTGCTTGAAGCACACGCCTCGACGCTTCCTCGTCGGGTTCAGGCCGTGTCTGGCCCGCCGGAGACCGAATGCCCTGGTTCTTGGTCCCCGTACCGCCGGACTTTCGTCTTCAAGTTCGAAAGCTGCGCTCGCGGGCGAACCGTTCGCTCCGCCACCCGCCCAAATGGGGTGGAGGCGTATGGCGATCTCGCCCGGAAGGCGGCAGCGCTCC
>VEOW01000161.1 GCA_012026785.1 Chloroflexota bacterium
CCCCCAGGAGTCCCGGGCGGCATGGCAGCCGGAACGAGCTTCCCGCTCGACGTCATCACGTAGTCGCGCGGCTTCGCGCTGGCGATGCGATCGGCGGTCCAGTAGGCGAGGATCCGATCGTGATCCGACCGGGCGGTGTCGCCGCCTCGCGCGCCGGCGGTTCCCGGCAAGGCACCGAGCAAGAACAGCGCTGCGAGCAGCGCCGGAACGCGAAGACGCATGGAACTGGAACCCTCCCTGGCAGGCGGTGGCCGTTGGGGCGTAGTGAACGCGATCCGGAGGTCCGAATCAAGCGCGGAGGCGAGGGCCTTGGTGCGGGACCGCACCGATCGACCGTTGCTGGCGACGTCCCTGGGTCCGCCCATCTCGTCGGACGAGGCTGAGCGCCCGCGCCGGGCAGCAGTCGATGATGCGCTGGACGTCGCCCGCTCGGGCCGCGACCTCGGATGGGGACGGAAGGATCGGGTAGCCCCAGTCGTCGAGGGCGACGAGGTCCGGCGCGAGGTCGTGGCACATTCCGAAGGCCT
Source organism: Chloroflexota bacterium (assembly GCA_012026785.1). Lineage (GTDB taxonomy): Bacteria > Chloroflexota > Limnocylindria > Limnocylindrales > CSP1-4 > UBA5189. Next base: position 528 of record VEOW01000161.1, read on the forward strand.
CGCAGGCGATCCAGTCGACCCGCAGCTCGCGGTCCATCAGGCGGCTCGGCGGCAGCTGGCAGTCGTTCCGCAGGCCGTCCCGCCCGCGTGCACTTCGAGCTCCGCCGGGAAGGTCCGCAGGGCGCTCGTCAGGACCTCGACCGCACCGTCGGGATGGCGGCATGCCCCGCGGCCCCGGACCATGCCGGCCCACCGTTCGATCCTGGCAAGGTCATCCTTCGAGCCGTCGCCCCCCGCGAGCCCGCTCATGGCGTTCGAGATCGCCCCGAGTCCGAGAACGCACGGCCCGCACTGGCCCGCGCTGTTGCCGGCCATGAAGGCCATGATCCGGGCGGTTGCCGCCACCGGGCAGGCCCCGCCCGGGAGGAACCAGACCAGGCCGCAGCCGAACGACAGGCCACGCTCGCGCATGATCGCCGGGTCGAGCGGCAGCGACCAAGCCTCCGCGGCGTCGATCCATGACCCGAAGTAGCCGCCCACGAGCACGGCCCGGGTGGTGCCACGGTCGGCCCCGGCCGCGTCTGCCAGCTCGCCGAGCGACATGCCCAGCTCGATCTCGCGGACACCTCGGCGCGCGACCTCGCCGCCGACGGTGACAAGGGCGGTGCCTCGCGAGCCGAGGCGGCCCATCTCGCGGTACCAGTCCGCTCCGAACATCCCGATGAGCGCCGCGTAGGCGAGGCTTTCGACGTTCTGGACGAGCGTCGGCCGGCCGGCGACGCCCACCTCGGAGGGCCGCGGCGGCGAGACGGTCGGCAGGGCAGACCCGGTGTTGACGCGGTTGACCGCGGCGGAGGCCTCGCCCGAGACGTAGCCCATCGGCGCCGCGACGAGGCGGATGGGTCGCCCGAACCCCTCGCCTGCCACGAGCCGCTCGGCGATCGCTTGCTCGATCGACTCGCGCGCCGCGCCGTGCTCCTCGCCGATGTAGACGACGATCTCCTCGGCATCGAGGGCCTCGGCGGCCAGGGCCGCGCCGTCGAGGACGAGATGCGGTCGGACGCCCATCAGAACGCGATCCTTGGCGCTGAGTGGCTCACCCTCTGCGCCATTGACGAGGATCACGGGGCGCCGCTGCCCGACCTCGGCCATCCGCCGCCATTTGGCACCGACCGGGAACCCTGCTCCGCCGCGCCCGAGCAGGCCCGACGTCTCGAGCGCCTCGATGAGCTCCTCCCCGGTCAGTCCCCGGGCCGGGTTGCCGAGGCGCCGGCGGTGCTCGGCGAGCGGCTCGCGGCCGCCGGCCAGCGGCGGACCCCCGAGGAGGCGCCGGGTTGGCGGCAAGGAGAAGCCCCCGTCCATCACTCCAGTCGAGGCGGGACGGGCCTCGAAGGTTTCAGCCCTTCGGCCCTTGTGCCGACCCCACCGATGTCTCAGAAAACCCTCAGGCAGGCCCGGCATCGTCGTCCCAGTGGACCGCTGGCAGGAGCCCGCGGCCTGACGAACCAGGACGGAGGCGTACATGGACCAGATCACGACCGAGCCCGTCGTCGTGGAGCGGCCGCGACCGAACCTGATGGCGAGGATCGGCCTTCTCGGTGTCGGAGCCGCGGCCCTCGTCGCCGTCGGGATCCTGGCAACCGGGGCCATGACTGCCCCGGCCGGCCTCCTGGCCGCCGACGACGCGGCTGGCGACTCCAGCCAGACGGAGACCACGGCGCTCATGGGTGGCGGGCCTGGCTTCGGGCTTGGCCTGGGTGGCGGGATCACGATCACCGCCATCAACGGCTCGAACATCGCGCTCGAGACGGTCGACGGCTGGACGCGGACGATCACCGTCGACGCCGACACCGACTACACCAAGGGCGGCGAGGACGCGGCGCTGTCCGACCTCGCCGTCGGCGACGAGATCCGCTTCCGCCAGACCCTCGAAGATGATGGGACCTGGACGATTGACGCCATCGCCGTGATCCTGCCGCACGTCGGCGGCCAGGTGACCGCGATCGACGGCTCGACGATCACCGTCGAGCGGCGCGATGGGACCGCCGCGACGATCAAGGTGACGAGCGACACCGAGTTCATCGTCAACGGCGACGACGCGGCGCTGTCCGACGTCGATGTCGACATGTTCCTCGTCGCTGTTGGCACCGAGAACGCCGACGGGGCGCTCACGGCGACGACCGTTCGCGCCGGCGAGCGGGGCATGGGCCCCGGCATCGGACCGGGCATGGGCCCCGGGTTCGAGTTCCGCGGCCACGGCCCGCGTGGCTTCGGGCCGGACGGGGGCTGGTTCGACGGCGGGACCGACGACACGTCCGACAGCTGATCTCCAGCGCCTCGAATCACCAGAGCCGGATGGGCCCGCCCGTCCGGCTCTGACGTTTGCCCAGTGGCGCGGCGACGCCCGCCGTTCGACCTCGATCGTCGCTACGCTCGGGCGGCAGTCGTTCGAGCAGGAGGGGAACGCCGTACCATCGTCGTCCGCCATTCGAACCGCCATCGCGCTGTTCCTGGTCGCCCTCGCGCTGCGACCGCAGGTCGTCGGGATCGGCCCGCTGCTGCCGCTCATCCAGGGCGACCTCGGGATCAGCCATGGCGTCGGTGGCCTGCTGGGGACGATCCCGGTCCTGTGCATGGGCGTCTTCGCGCTCGTCGCGCCCTGGCTCGGGCGGCTGCTCGGCACCGAGCGCGCCATCGCCGCCGGCGTCGCTGCGATCGGCCTGTTCGGGTTCCTGCGGGGCGTCGCGCCGGACCCGCTGACGATCCTCGTCCTCACGGTCGGCGTGGGAGGCGGGATCGCCGTTGTCGGGCCCCTGCTGCCGATCGTGGTTCGCCATCGCGCGCCGGCCCGAGCGGCCCTCGCCAGCGGCGTCTATGCCGGTGGGATCGTGCTCGGAGCGACCCTGTCGGGCGCGCTTGCAGTGCCACTCGCAGGCCCCGACCGGGAGTGGCGCCTCACGCTCGCAGCCTTCTCGGCCGTGGCGGTCGGCTCGGTCACGGCGTGGCTCGTCCTCGAGCGGCCCGGCGGTCCCGAGGCGGATGCCGGCGACCGCCCCGTCGCGCCGCGCCTGCCGTGGGGCCGGCCACGGGCGTGGGCGGTGGCGTTCGTCTTCGGGGCCCAGTCGGTGCTGTTCTATGCGGCCGTGTCGTGGCTGCCGACGATCTATGTCGAGCGAGGTTGGAGCCCGGCGGACGCCGGCCTCCTGCTGGCGCTCATGAACGCCACGGGCCTGGTCGCCACCTTCGGCGGACCGGCGCTGGCCGAGCGCTTCGGCTCGCGTCGCGGCCACCTCCTCGCCGCGGCCGCCTTCGCCCTGGTCGGGCTGCTCGGCGTGACCACCGCGCCAGCCCTGGCGGTTCCGGTCGTGGTCGTCCTCGGTATCGGCCTCGGCTCGATCTTCCCGCTCGTCCTCGCGCTCCCGGTCGACCTCGCGGAACGCCGGGAGGACGTCGGCGGGCTGGCCGCGATCATGCTCTTCGGGGGCTACGTCATCTCCTCGGTCGCACCGGTTGCGCTCGGGCTGATCCGTGACGCCACGGGCGGCTTCGAGCTCGGGCTGTGGCTGCTCATCGGGACCGCCGTCGTGCTCCTGGGCGCCTGCTGGTGGTTCGTGCCGGCGGGCCTCGGGCGACGCGTCCCGGGCGATCGGCACCGGGCGGCGGACACAACGGCCGGGGCGTAGGCTGGCGAGCACGATGACGACCTGTGGCTGCGACGGATTCGCGTCGATCTTCGACGAGCGGACCGCGCGCGGAGACCGCGACCGCTACCGCCGGCGGGGGCCGGATCGGACGACCGCCATGCTGCTCGAGATGATCCGGCGACGCGGGGTCGACGGCGCGTCCGTGCTCGACGTGGGTGGCGGCATCGGGATGGTCGACCAGGAGCTGCTGCGCGCCGGGGCCGCCAAGGCGGTTCTCGTCGACGGCTCGCCCGCCTACCTCGAGGTCGCCCGGGCGGAGGCGCAGGCCGCCGGGCTCGGCGACCGGATCCGGCTGGTCCAGGGCGATTTCACCCAGCTCGCCGCGGACGTCGAGCCGGCCGAGGTCGTGACGCTCGATCGCGTGATCTGCTGCTACCCCGACGTCGACGCCCTGGTGCAGCGCTCGGCCGCCAGGGCCCGACGCCTGTACGGCCTCGTCCTGCCGCGCGACGGTTGGTGGGTGCGGCTCCTGGCGGCCCGGGTCGAGAACCTGTGGTTCGCCCTGCGGCGCAGCCCGTACCGCGCGTTCGCGCATTCGAACGCCCTCGTCGACCGGTGGGTCGCAGCCGCCGGCCTTCGACGCGTGGAGGAGCGGTTCACGCCAATGTGGCGGGTCGTGCTGTTCGAGCGAGGGGACGCGGCAGGGCTCGCGCCGGGCGGCCCGGCTGCCTGACGCTCAGCTCGGCGAAAGCTGCGCCGCGGCGGTCAGGAGGATCACGATCGCGCCGAGGGCCGTGATCCCCTCGGCCAGCAGGCCGACCGTTCGAACCGAGCTCTCAGGCGGCCCGGCCTCCCAGCCGGCCAGCCCCTCGATCATCCGGTCGAGGAGAAGGCCCAGCCCGACGACCCCCGCAACGAACAGGTGCTTCAGGAGGATGAGCGTCGTCCAGCTCGAGCCACCGATCGCGACGAGGCCCTCGTACTGCTCGTCGGCGAAGGTCAGGTAGATGCCGGTGATCGCGAACGCCGCGATCGAGAGGACGAGGAACGGCCGCGCCCCATGCTCGATGCCCACGAGCGACCGGGCGACACCCGCTCCGTCTAACGAGCGGCGGAGCGCCGGGAGGACGATCCGGCCGAGGATGCCGTAGTAGCCGAGCACGATGACCATCGAGAGGGTGTGCACGGCGAGCGAGAAGACGAGCACGAGGTCCACGCGGTTCTCCCTGCGGGACGCCGGCTCGACGATGGCGAACTCCGCGGCGGTCGCGACAGGGCCGCTGGCCACCGCCGCGGATGACCTTCGGACCGGGTGACCGCCGCCCTGACCCTCGTCGGCCGTCGACCGTCGCCCCGTCCGTCGACGCCCGTGCATCCCATGCACGATTCTTCGCCTGGAGCGGGGTGGCGACCGCTTCCTCCGACGGAGCCTGCGGCGGAAGCGAGATCCGTCGGTTGAGCCGGTCCGATCCGGGGTTCGAGAGCCTGCCGACGCTCGTGCATACGCTTCAGCCGAAGAATCGTGCGTCAGAAGCGGGATGGTCGGCTGACGCGGGGATCGGCGGCGCGTTCCCGTCCCACGAAGTGGCTGGCCAGCGTCGCGGTCAGGTATCCGAACACACCGAGCCCGTACAGCGAGAGCAGCCAGCCGAGGAGGCGGCCCTCGGCCGTCGCCGGCTGACTCGTCGCCCCGGTCGTCATCGCGAAGGCCGTCCACCACAGGGCATCGCCGAAATCCTCCAGTGCCGTGGCGTCCGGTGGGACTCCCTCGGCTGGCAGCGAGCCTGGCGACTCGAAGGCCGCCATGCCCGCGGCGCCGACCACGATGACGATCGCGGTCGCGGCCACGACGTAGCCGACGCCCCGCCGGGCCGCTGTCTCGCGGAGCGACGCCAGCCCCCGATTCATCGACGTCAGCACCCGCAGCAGGCCGACCGACCGCACGACGCGCGCGGCCCGGAGGACTCGCAGGGCGGTGAAGATTCGAAGGATTCGCACGGCCGGCAGCACCAGCGAGACCGCGCTGATCCAGTGGGTTCGGAGGTAGCGGCGCTTGACCGGTGCGACGGCGAACTCGATCCCGAAGTCGAGGACGAAGATGCCCCAGATCACCCGGAGGGCGATCTCGAGACTGGGCGGTAGGCCGCCGCCCAGCAGCTCGGCCACGAGCAGGGCGATCCACGCGACTGAGAGCAGGACCATGAAGCCATCGAGGGCGGCGTGGACATGCTCCAGAAGCGTTTCCCGCTCTGCCTCCATGACGACGGCGGGGACCTCTGGCGCGCGGTCATCCTGGATGGCCATGGCTGGAGCGTGGCGTCCGCCTGCTCACGGTCGCTGCCGTGGCAGCGTGGACCGGCTTGCAGCTTGGTCGCGGCCGTACCGTGCGGTCCGGGGTCGGCCGGCGCGCCTCGGCCGCCTGGCCTCGGCCGCCAACTCTGCTTCCCATGCACGATTCTTCGGCTGAAGGTCACGGCGACCGGCTCGGCTGTCGAATCCTGCGTCTGGCACACGATCCGTCGGCCGAGCCAGGCGAATCCGGGGATTCGCGGCCCCGGGGGCGCATCAGCTGGGGTCTCAGCCGAAGAATCGTGCGTCAGGAGCGCGGTGGTCGGCTGAGGTGGCGGGGCGCCGCGCGCGCCGTGCCGTGCCGGGAGGGCTCAGCTCAGTAGCCGTGCTCCTCGTCAACGGCCGTCTTGCCCCGGAAGTGCCAGTAGATCACCGCCGTGTAGGCGATCACCAGCGGCATCCCGATCAGGGCGATGACGAGCATCACCGACAGCGTCAACTCCGAGGATGCCGCGCCCGCGATCGTCAGGCTGCGGCTCGGCTCGCCGAGCGCGGGGACCATGTTCGGGTAGAGGACCGACCCGACGAGCCCGATCAGCGCAATCAGCGACAGCGCCGAGGCGAGGAACGCGGTGGCCTCGCGCCCGGGCCGCCCGAGTAGCAGCCTGAACCCGACGGTCGCCACGAGGAAGACCAGGCCAATGGCGAGCGAGCCGACCTCGAGCTCACCGACTTCGAGGAACCGGATGCCTCCGGCGACTCCCCAGACCACGAGCGCCGCGAGCCACGCCCACCGCGCCGCGACCTTCGCGCGGGCCTGCACGTCGCCGGTCGTCTTGATGGCCAGCCAGGCGCCACCGTGCGCGGTCAAGAGGGCGACCGAGAGCAGGCCCACGGTGAGCGAGAACGGATTGAGCAGCCCGAGCAGGCCGCCGGTGTAGTCGCCGGACGCCTCCATCGGCAGCCCCCGGACCACGTTCCCGATGGCGACGCCGAGCAGCAGCGCCGGCAGGAATGACGAGATCGCGAACGCCGTGTCCCAGGCGCGGCGCCAGGCCGGCGACGCCTCGCGGGACCGGAACTCGAGCGAGACGGCCCGAATGATCAGCGCGAGCAACAGCACGATCAGCGCCAGGTAGAAGCCGGAGAAGACGGTTGCATACACGATCGGAAACGCGGCGAACAGGGCCCCGCCGGCGGGCAGCAGCCAGACCTCGTTGCCGTCCCACACCGGCCCGATCGAGTTGAGCACCGTCCGCCGCTCCCGGTCCGTTCGAGCGACGAACAGGTGAAGGATGCCGGCCCCGAGATCGAAGCCGTCGAGGACGACGTAGCCGGCGATCAGGACGCCGATGAGCACGAACCAGACGGTTGGCAGGTCGATGGGGATCTCGGGCATCTCAGATCCTCCCGGGCGCCGGTGCGGGGACGAACGTCGGGATCAGCGGTGGCTCGGCCTCCTCGGGGCTGCCCTCCGGCGCGGCCGCCGGACCCACCCGGATCTTGGCCACGACGAGGTACATCCACAGGCCGAACAGCGCGAGATAGACGAGCCCGAACAGGGCGATCGAGAGCGCCACCTCGCCAGCGCCGACGGCGGTCGAGACGCCGGCCTCGGTGCGCATCAGGCCGTACACGATCCACGGCTGCCGGCCGACCTCGGCGGTCATCCAGCCGAGCTGGATCGCGAGGTGCGGCACCGGGATGGCCAGCACCGCGAGCCACAGGAAGCGCCGGCTGGCCTCGACGCGGTGCCGGTAGCGGAGCCACGCGCCCCAGGCCGCGACCAGCAGCATCAGCGTTCCCAGCAGGACCATGTTGTGGTAGCCGAGGAAGGTGATCGCGATCGGCGGCCACTCGCTCTGGGGGAATGCCTCAAGACCCACGATCGCTGCCTGGAAGCTGCCCGCAGTCAGGAAGCTGAGCAGCCGGGCGATCTGGATCTCCGGCCCCTCGGGGGCATCCGAAGGGTCCTGGGTCGGCGGCAGCGCGAACAGGATGAGCGGCGCGCCGTAGGTCGTGGAGTACAGGCCCTGCATCGCCGCGAACTTGGCGGGCTGCGTCTCGGCGACCTGGCGCGCGTGGCGGTCGCCGGTCACGAACATCAGGACCGATGCCACGAGGGCCAGCGACAGCCCCAGCGTCAGGCTCCGGCGTGCGACGCCCAGGTGCCGCCGCCGCAGGAGGAACCACGCCCCGACGCCCAGCATCAGGAATCCCGCCGTGGCCCACGACGAGACGATGACATGGCCGAAGCGAGGGAGTGTCGACGGGTTGAAGACAGCCGCCCAGAAATCGGTCAGGACGGCCTTGCCGCCAACGACCTCGTAGCCGGCCGGGGTCTGCATCCAGGAGTTCGCGACGATGATCCAGAAGCCCGACATCGTCGAGCCGATGGCGACCATCCAGGCCGCGAACGTCCGCAGCCGCGCGCCGATCCTCGACCGCCCGAACAGCAGCAGGCCGAGGAAGCCCGATTCGAGGAAGAACGCCATCACACCTTCGGCCGCCAGCGGCGGCCCGAAGATGTCGCCGACGAACGTCGAGTAGGCCGCCCAGTTCGTCCCGAACTGGAACTCCATGACGATCCCGGTCGCGACCCCGACCACGAACGTCAACGCGAACAGCTTCGTCCAGAAGACCGCCAGGCGATCCCAGACCTCCGCGCCCGTCCGGTGCCGGATGGTCTCCGAGATCGCGATGAGCAGCGCCAGGCCGATCGTGATCGCCGGGAAGATGAAATGGAACATCACGGTCATCGCGAACTGGATTCGAGCGAGCAGGACGACGTCCACGAGCGGTCCCTCCAGGGTTCGTTGTGCGATCGTCGGCGTGCCGAAGCCCCATGGCCAGAGGCGTTCAGCCGTGGCTGCCGAGGCCGTTGGTCCCATCGTGTTCGGCTGCCGTCATGCCGATGCAATCCCCCTCGCGGAGGACGGAATCGTGTGGCCGCCCCGACCAGAAGCGACGATTCCCGTGTCCCCCACCTGAAGCCAAGGGAGGCTCACCATGACCCACGATCTCAGCGGCAAGCGAATCGCGATCATCGCCACCGACGGCGTCGAGCAGATCGAGCTCACCGAGCCGATGGAGGCCGCCCGCAACGCGGGCGCCACGGTCGAGCTGATCTCGATCCAATCGGGCTCGATCCAGGGCGTCAAGGGCATGGATAAGGCCGACACGTTCGCCGTCGATCGGGTCGTTTCCGATGTCTCGGCGGACGACTACGACGGCCTCATCATCCCGGGCGGGGTGAAGACCCCGACAAGCTTCGAATGAACGAGGACGCGGTTCGATTCACGCGGTCGTTCTTCGATGGTTCGAAGCCGGTCGCGGCCATCTGCCACGGACCCTGGCTGCTCGTCGAGGCCGACGTGGTCCGCGGCCGTACGCTGACCTCGTACCCGAGCCTGAAGACCGACATTCGAAACGCTGGCGGGCGCTGGGTCGACGAGGAGGTCCACGTCGACAACGGCCTGGTCACCAGCCGCCGGCCGGACGACCTGGAGGCGTTCGGCTCGAAGATGATCGAGGAGTTCGCCGAGGGCATTCACGGCGAACGGCGCGGCCGAATGGCCGAGGTCCGCGAGATGGCCGGCGAGCGCGCAGCCGACCCGGCCGGAGCGCGCCGCTAACCCCGGCCCCGACCGGCACGTCCCTCACGCCTGGCTCGTTCGACCGGTGTGCGTCCCATGCACGATTCGCAGGCTCGTGCCAGGCGAGGAGAACTTCCCCGGACGAATCAAGCGCCTGGCGTTCCATCCATCGGTCGAAGGGTGTCCCGCAGGCGCTGGCCTGGTCCCGCCAGGGGTTTCAGCCGAAGAATCGAGCGTCAGGTGCCGGGTCGACGGCGCAGGTGGCGAGCAGGCCGGCTGATACCGTGACCCGGTGGCCGTCGCCGCGCCGGGCATCACGACCTATCGAGAAGGGTCGCTCCATGCCACCCTGAAGGAACGGTACGCCCAGCAGGCGGCCCACAGCGAGGTCGAGGCCCTCGTCGACGGCTTCGTGATCGACGTAGTCGGGCCCGACGAACTGATCGAGATCCAGACGAGCGGCTTCGCCGGCGCCAGGCGCAAGCTCGAACAGCTTGTCGAGCACCATCGCGTCGTGCTCGTCCACCCGATGCCCCTGGAGAAGTGGCTGGTCGTCGTCGACGAGGGGGGCGCGATCGTCCGCCGCCGGCGCTCGCCGCGGCGAGCGCAGCCGCTCGACCTGTTCGATGAGTTGGTGCACCTCCCGAGCCTGGTCGAACATCCGAACTTTCGGATCGAGCTCCTGCTGACGTGCGAGGAGGAGGTGCGTGGCCCGATCCCGATGGGAGCGAGATACCGATACCCGCGGGCCTGGTGGCGGCTGGACCGTCGCCTGGTCGACGTGCTGGAGACGCGCCGGATCGACGAGCCCCGGGACCTGCTCGCCCTGCTGCCCGCCGGTCTGCCGGAGGTCTTCACGACTGCCGACATCGTCGCGGCTTCGGGGCGCTCGAAGCGCCTCGCGATGCGGGCGGCCTACTGCCTGGAGCGGTGTCGCGCCGTCGAGCGGGTGGGGCGGCAGGGCCGCCGCGCCATGTATCGTCGGCGGCATCGCTGATTACGCCGATTTCACCTGGCCTGGACCCGGTGGGACCCCGGCGTGGTACGGTCGAATTCTTGACGGCAAACGTACCAAGGACGAGAATGTTGGTACGGTCCATTTTGTCAGCGGGGAACGTACCAGGGTGGTCATCATCAAGGCCGGGCGAGGGCGCCCAAGCCGGAGATCCATCTACGCGGCTGTCGAGCAGGCAACCGCCGATCTCGATCGCATAGGCGGCCTACCGGGGCCTGACGTCGCCGGCGACATCTGGGCGGACATCTGGTACGAGGAGACGCACAACTCGACGGCGATTGAGGGGAACACGCTGCTCCTCAAGCAAGTCCAGACCCTTCTCGACACCGGCCAGGCCGTTGGCGACAAGCAACTTGCCGAGTACCTGGAGGTGCGCGGTTACGCCGACGCAGCCGAGTGGGTGTACGCGCAGGCCTCCGACCGCGAAACCGAGCGTTCGGGCGACACTCCCTACGCGACCATCAGCGAGGTGCGCGAAATCCATCGTCTTGTGGTCGAACCCACCTGGAAGGTTCAGCCGCCGGATGACCTCCTGCCAGGAGAAACGCCCGGGGGGTTCCGACAACACAACATCCGTGCCTTCGGTGGCGGGATGACGCCGCCGGACTTCACGGAGATTCCAGCCCTCGTGGCGGACTGGGTGGGCATGGCCAATGCTGCTCCGGGTGGCGAGCTCATGGAGCACCTCGCCCGCGTCCATGCGGAGTTCGAGCGCATCCACCCCTTCCGCGATGGCAACGGGCGGACGGGACGACTTGTCCTGAATCTGCTGCTGGTCCGGCACGGCCTGGCCCCGGCGATCATCTACAAGAAGGACCGCCCGAAGTACCTCCGAGCTCTCGATCGGGCCGATCATGGCGACTATGGGCCACTGGGTGAGCTGTTCGCGCGGGCCGTCAAGGATTGCCTGGATCGGTTCCTTCTGCCCGCCCTCGGCGGACCCCATCAGGTGCTGCCCCTATCGGCACTCGCCACGCGATCGGCTTCGGTTCTCGCCTTGCGTCGAGCCGCCGAGCGCAACGCGCTCCGCGCCATACGCAAGCCGAACGGCTGGTACAGCACCAAGACCTGGGTCCGAACGTATGTCCGAGGCCGTCCGAAGAGGCGATCGAAAGGCGTTGTCTGACCGGGGTTGACGGCACAGCGGGCCTAGCCCGTCAGCAGGGGCCAAAGGCAACGAGCCGCGACCAGCAGCGTCATCCAGCGACTCTCGGCGCCCGCGTGGGCTGTCTCTGCACTCGATTCGAGGACGGTGGGGTGGCCTACGGGGCTTGAACCCGTAACCTTCGGAGCCACAATCCGATGCTCTGCCGGTTGAGCTAAGGCCACCACGATCTCGGCCGCGAGATCGTACCCGATGTGGGCGTCTCGGTCGGCCGATGGCTGGGGACGGGGACCGACGACCGCCGGTGACGTGCCGTTCTGCTCTAGCGGCGGCGCCCGCTCGGGCAGACGATCAAGCGGACGGGGTTGGGCCCGGTACCGGATCGTGCCTCCCCGCGCCACGCCGCGACGGAGCGGCCGCACGGCCGGCGTCGCGCCAGCAGGTGCCGCCATGTTCGAGCGACTCGGCTCTGTGACCTACCGCTTCCGGTTCCTGATTGTCGTCGCGTGGCTGGCGGCCGCGGGCTGGGCCGTGCTGTACGCGCCGTCACTTGCCGCCCAGGGCATGACCGAGCAGTCGGCGTTCCTGCCGCAGGACGCGGAATCGGTCCAAGCTAAGGCCGCGCTCGAGCGGGCATTCCCGGGTCAGACTGCCGCGACGTCGGCGACGCTGTCGTTCAGCCGAGATGGCGGTCTCACGGACGCGGATCGCGACTGGATCGCCGAGGCGGCCGCCTGGATCGAGAGCCCTGAGGCTCCGGCGGCGCTGCGCGACGCGGTGACCGGCGTCGCAACTCCGGAATCGCGTCCGGAGCTCGCGTCGATGCTGCGGAGCGAGGACGGGGAGCTCGAGCTGATGGTCGTCGATCTCGACGTGGCGATGGTCGGCAGCGGCGCCGACGCGGTTGTCGGGGCGCTGCGGGACCGGCTCGCCGCCGCGCCGGCCGGCCTGGTCGGCCATGTGACGGGGTCGGCGGGGATCGGCACCGACTACCTGGCCGCGATCATCCAGGGGACCGACAGCACGACGGTCGTGACGGTTGCGCTCGTCGTCGTGATCCTGCTGCTCATCTACCGGGCACCGCTGGCCGCGATGGTCCCGCTGGTCACGATCGGCGCCGCGTTTCTCACCTCGCGCGGGGTCCTGGGCCTGCTCGCGGCCGCCGGCTGGAAGGTGTCGTCGCTGCTCGACACGTTCGTCGTCGTCCTCGTGTTCGGCATCGGGACCGACTACGCGATCTTCCTCATCTCCCGCTACCGGGAGGAGGTCGGCGCGAGCGACTGGCACGACGCGTCGCGGCAGACCGTCCGCCGGATCGGCGCGGTCATCACCGCCAGCGCGGCGACGGTCGTGGTTGGCCTCGGATCGATGGCCTTCGGCGAGTTCGGGATGATCCAGACGACGGGTCCCGCGCTTGCCGTCGCGGTCGCCGTGACGCTCGTCGCCGGCCTCACCCTGGCGCCGGCCCTGCTGGCGATCTTCGGGCACTACCTCTTCTGGCCGCTCCACGCTCGCACCGGGTCGAAGGGCGAGCCGGGCGGCTTCTTCGCGCGCCTCGCAGCGGCCGTCTCGCGGCGCCCCGGCATGGTGACCGCCGTGCTCCTCGTCGCGCTCGCGCTGCCGGCCCTGGCCGTCGGCGGGATGCGCACGAACTTCGACGTGCTGGCGGAGCTCCCGGCGAGCTCCGACGCGCGCGCCGGCTTCGACGAGGTGGCCATGCACCTCGGGCGCGGCAAGGTCGTGCAGGCGACCGGGATCATCGAGGCGCCCGGGGCGGACCTGCTCGCGCCCGCGTCCCTGGCGCGCCTCCGGGACGTCACCCAGCGGCTCGTCGCCACACCCGGCGTCTCTGGCGTGACGAACCTCGTGTCGCCGGATGGCGATGGTGTGGCCCCCGACGGTCTGCGGCCCTCCAACCAGCTCGAGACGATGGCGGACGGCTTCCGGACCGACGATGGAACGGCCGACGTCGGCTCGACCGGCTCCGGCGACCCCGAGGCGATTCTCGACCCCGACGTGAGCGCGGGCCTGGCGGCGGCGCGCGAGTACCTCGCCGCGCGCGGCAGGGCGTTCCCGGACGTCGCGGGCGGGACCGAGTTCCGGGCCGTCGACGCGCGCCTCGCGAAGGCCGAGGACCACGTCGCGAATGCCCGTGACGCGGCGTTCGTCTCGAACCAGCTCGCGAGCGTGGCCGCAGCCGTCCTGTCACCGACCGGGGCAGCGGGCGGCTCGACCGACTCGATCGAGCTGATCGGCGACTACCTCGACGAGCTGGCCGTCGCCTATCCGGAGGTCCGCGGCCTCACCGCGTACGACATCGCGGCGGCGGCAGTTGCCAGCCTCACCCGGGAGGCATCCATCGCTGCCGCCATCGACTTGTCGAGCGCGCTCGACTCGCTGGCGACGCACTTCGAGGGGCGGACCGACGCCACCCTGTTCCCCGAGAGCCTGTCGAACACGAGCGAGGCCAGGCGGCTGCGGGCGGAGGTCCGGGCGACCTTCGACGCCCTGCCGGTCGACCTCGAGGGCCTCGCGGCCGTGTTCGCCGCGCGCGCGGACGATCTCTTCGTGCCGACCGGTCTGTCCGGCGAGACCGGGGCCGACATCGAGGAGGCCATCGCGGCGTTCGTGTCCACCGACCGGTCGGCAACCCGCTTCTACGTGACGACGGTGGACGATCCGTATTCGCCGGCGGCGTTCGAGACGATCCGCCGGTCCCAGGCGGTCCTTCTCGACGCCGCCGCCGGCTTCGGGTCGACCGCCCGCGCCGCGCTCGGTGGGGCGACGGCCGAGCTGGCCGACGTCCAGACGACCCTCGGCCGTGACTTCGAGCGGGTCGGCCTCATCACGGTGCTGGGCATCCTCGTCGTCCTCTGCCTGCTCCTCCGTTCGATCGTCGCCCCGCTCTACCTGGTCGGGACCGTCCTGCTGTCGTGCGCGACCGCGCTCGGGCTCTCGTCGTGGTTCTTCGAGACCATCCTCGGCCAGGCCGGCGTCAGCTTCTACCTGCCGCTTCTCGTGTTCGTGCTGCTCGTCGCGCTCGGCTCCGACTACAACATCTTCCTGATGAGCCGGGTCCGAGAGGAGAGCGAGCACCGCTCGATCCACGACGGAATCCGCGTGGCGTCGGGGCGGACGGGTGCCGTCATCACCTCGGCCGGGCTGATCCTCGCGGGCACGTTCGGCTCGATGGCGACCGCACCGCTCATCGTGCTCTTCCAGGTCGGCGTGGCGGTGGCCCTTGGTGTGCTCATCGATACGTTCGTCGTCCGCTCGATCCTCGTTCCGGCGATCACCACGCTCGCCGGCAACGTCGCCTGGTGGCCGTCCGGGGGGCTCGTTCGTCGCGGCCGCCCGGCGCCCGTCATCATCACCATCCCGGAGCCCGGTGAGCTCGGCGTTGGACGCCCCCGCCGGCGGTTGCTGGGGGCGATCGCGCTCATCGCCGTCGTCCCGACCCTGATCGCGAGCCTCCTCGGCTGGTGGCTGGCGAACCCAACCGGCAACCTCGGCGGCCTGGCCGCTGCCGTCGTGAACCTCGACCAGGGCGCCACGGTCACCAGGCCGTCAGGGGACCGAGAGCACGTCGACCTCGGCGCGGACCTGGTTCGGGCGCTCACCAACTCGCGCGATCCCGCCACGTTTGCATGGGTCAGCAGTGAATCGGTGGCCGCCCACGCCGGGCTGTCGAATGGCGGCTACGTCGCTGTGCTGACCATTCCGGCCGACTTCTCGTCGACGATCGCGGCGATCCGGAGTCAGGGCGGATCCACTGCCACCGCCGGCCCGGAGCGGGCGACGCTCCGGCTCAAGACCAACGATGCGACCGGCTATACGGTCGGCACGATCGCGCGCTCGATCAGCGCCGCGATCGCCGAATCGACCGCCCGGACGGTGATCGCCAGCTACGTCGACGACGTCCTCGTCACCGTCACGGCCGCGCACGACCAGCTGGCCGGCGCAGCGGGCGATGCCGGGGACCTGGAGGCTGGGGCGGCGGACGTCGTGACCAGGACCGGCGCGGTCTCCTCCGTCGCTGGTCAGCTCGTCGCGGGTCTTCGCGAGCTCGCCGACGGGACGGCGGCGGCCGAGTCCGGGGCCGATCGCCTTGCCGCTGCCGTGGCGAAGGTCGCCGATGGGACGAAGGAGCTCGCCAAGGGGACAGCCGGGTTGTCGGGCGGGACGGCGTCCGCGAGCGTCGGGGCTCGAGGTGTCGCCGACGGTGCGACGTCGCTGGCGGACGGGCTCGCCTCGCTCGCGGCGGGTGTCGATGAGCTGCCGGCACAGGCGACCGAGTTGGCGACCGGCGTTCGCGGGGTCGCCGACGGTGCGTCCGGGGTCGCCGGCGGGGGTGCCTCACTCGCCGACGCGCTCGCGCAGCTGCACGCGGGAACGACCGGCCTCGGGGACGAGGCTGCTGCGCTCGATGCGGGGGCCGCCTCCGTCGAGGCCGGGGTCCACGGCCTGGCGTCGGGCCTGACGGAGACGGCGGCCGGAGCAGGGGCGCTCACAGCGGGCGCCCACGACCTCTCCGAATCGGTCGCAGGCTATGCGGGCGCGGTTGCGAGCTTGGCCTCCAACTGCCCTGCGCTCGGCGGAAGCGAGGCGCTGTGCGCCCAGCTCGGCGACCTCGCGGCCACGAACGGCGAGCTGACCGGTGGCGCGGCCGTCCTGGCCGGGTCGGCGGCCGTCCTCGCCGCCTCGACAGACGCGCTCGCGGGCGGCGCCGCTGCGACAGCCGAAGGCGCCGCGGCGCTCCACGACGGGACGCAGCAGCTGGCGGCCGAGGCGCCGGCGCTCGAGGCCGGCATCGCATCGGCCGCGTCCGGCGCCGCAGAGCTCGCGTCCGGTGCCGCCGCGCTCGCTGCCGGTGCAAGCGCCGTGGCGGACGGCACCGACGTCTTCGCCGCCGCGGTGCCCGCGCTCGCCACCGCGACGAGCGATGCTGCTTCGGGGGCGCAAGAGCTCGCTGCCGGTGCGGCCGGGCTGCGGGCCGGCCTGGCGAAGCTCGCCAGGGCCGCCGACGAGCTCGATGCCGGCGCGGACGCCGTCCGCGATGGAGCGGTCGCGGTCGCGACGGCGACGTCGGCCGCGGCGTCCGGCACGGGCCAGCTCGCCGAGGGCATGACTTCGGCGCTCGACGCGGCAGGGGTGATCGCGACCGGCGTGGAGCGCCTCGCCGCCGACGGCGCCGCGGTCGCCGAAGACGCAGCAGACCTGGTCACGGGCCTCGACGACGCCGCGACCTCGCTGCCGACCTACTCGGATCCCGAACGGGCCGCGCTCGGGAGTGTCGTCGCCGGTCCGGTGACGCTCGAGAGCACCCGGCTCAACGCCGTCGCCACGACCGGTGACGGGCTCCTGCCGTACTTCATGGCCCTCGCGCTCTGGCTGGGCGCGATGGCGATCTACCTCGTCCTGCCGGCGATCCTCGGTCGCCGCGGCGAGACGGTCGGATGGCGCGGTCCGCTCGGCGGGTTCGTCGTCGGCACGGGCATCGGCATCGTCCAGGCCGTGGTGATGGTCGCCGTCGTCCGGTTCGGCCTGGGGGCCGAGGTCGCGCGACTCCCCGAGCTGTTCATGTTCTCGATCCTGGCCTCGGCGGTGTTCGTGGCCGTCAACCAGGGGCTCGTCGCGCTGCTCGGTTACCGGGGCTGGCTGGTCGCGCTCGTCCTCGCGGTTCTGCAGCTGACGTCGGCCGGCGCTCCGTACCCGGTCGAGACCACGCCGGCCTTCTTCCAGGCCCTCCACGTCGTACTGCCGATGGGCTACGTCGTCGAGGCGGTGGAGGCGCTGATGGCCGGCGGTGCGGCGGCCTTCGGGCCGGGGCTCGTCGTTCTCGGTGCGTGGCTGGCGGGGGCGCTCGTGGTGACCTTCGCCGTGCGCTGGCACCGCCCATCCGGCCGGACGTCGAGGGGCCTCGCGACCGCCTGAGCTGATTCGGCGTCCCGCTGCAACGGCCTCGGCGTCCTCCCGCGGCCGCGGATTTGCCATAGCTGGGTAAGGTTGACCAATGACGAACGAACGTTTCTCCGAGGCGGAGTATCCGAGCGTCCTCGAACACAAGCACGGCCTGTCGGAGTGGGTCCCGATGCTCCCCGAGCGCAGCGGCGAGACGATCGTCCCGGGCCAGCCACCGAGCGAGCGGCTCTACCGCTGCCAGCGCGTCGGCTGCGACGCCCAGGTACGGATCTCGGCCGGCGAGCTTCGAACGCCCGCGGCCTCCGCCGCGCGATCCTCCGAGGAGGCCTGACGCCCCTTCGGATCCGCTGCCGGCCCGCCGAACGACGGACGCTGGATCAGCTCTCGCGATAGATCAGGTCGTGCTCGCGGACGTGGTCGTCGACCGCGATCGCGACGTCGTCGCCGGGCTTCGCCTCCTGGACCTCGACGTGGTCGATCTGCATCGACCGAACCTCCTGGACGAGGTCGGTCGTGTGGCCCACCACGTGGATGCGATCGCCGAGCGCGAGCGGCTGCTTCAGCGAGACCGCCGCGACCGACAGGTGGCCGAAGTAGTGACTGACCTGCCCGATCGCCTGGTTCGGATCGTGACCTTCTGACATCTGGACACCTCCGTGACCGGCACGATACTCCTCGAACGACGGATTGCCCGCCTTGCGGCGGCGCTCCGGCCGCGTCTAGCATCGCGACGCGTCCAGCGTTCGCCATGCGCGCGGCAGCATGATGGGGCGACTTCATGACGGGGGTTCGAGCGGCGAAGCGCGGCGCGCCAGGGCGCGGTTGGTGGGTATCGGCCCAGGCCGTGCCACCGGCGCGCGCGGCCGCGACGATCGCCCGGCCCCGGCTCGAGCGGCGCCTCGACGAGGCCGCGACGCGCCGCCTGACGGCGCTCGTGGCGGGGGCCGGGTTCGGCAAGTCGACCCTCCTCGCGGCGTGGACGGGATCGCGGCGGGCGGCGTGGTACACGCTCACGGAGGCGGATCGCGATCTCGGGCACGTGGCGAGCGGGCTGCTGGGTGCGCTGGGCCTTCGGGTTCCGGCCCTGCCGGGTGCCGTCGCCGGAGTGCTGGAGCAGACCCTCGGGCCGGAGGCCGTCGGTGACGAGCGCGCGCGAGCGCGGGCCTGTGCCGGCCTCCTCGCGGACGCCCTCGCGACGTTCCTGCCGCGTGAGCTCGTGCTCGTCCTCGACGACTTCCAGGAGCTGGGCTCGGCCGACCCGGGAAGCTGGCTGATCGAAGCGCTGTGCCGCCAGGCGCCGGAGCATCTCCGGATGATCGTGGCCAGCCGCGATCCGTTGCCGTTCTCGATCGAGCGCCTCCGCGGGCAGGGCCAGGCGACGCTCATTGCCGGAGGCGCACTCGCGTTCGAGGTCGAGGACGTCGGTGCGATGGTCGAGGCGGCGCTGGGCGGCCCCGAGGCCGGCCTGGCCGCCGAGCTGCACGGGCTGACGGGCGGATGGCCCGCCGCGGTCCGACTCGCGATCGAGGCGCTTGCCGACGTGCCTCCGGCCGAACGGCCAGCCGTGCTGCGGCGGTTGATCCGGCCAACCGGGCCGATCTACGACTACCTCGCCGACGAGGTGCTCGGCCGCGAGGCCCCCGGCGTTCGAGAGCTCCTGTCGGCCGTCGCCACGCTGCCGCGCTTCAACGCGGCCCTGTGCGATGCGCTGAGGATTCGCGGCGCGGCCGCCAGCCTGCGATCGCTCGAGGCGCGAGGGCTGTTCGTGCAACCGATCGGCGACGGCGACTGGTACACGCTCCACCCCCTGATCCGGGAGCACCTTGTCGGCCGAACCGAGGCCATGGAGCGGCAACACCGGCTCAGCGCGGCGGCGGCGTGGTTCGAGGCCGCCGGCGAGTACCGCGACGCCCTCACCTGCTGGTCTGGGGCGGGGGACCAGCTCGCTGTGGCCCGCCTCCTGGAGGCCCATGGGCCGGCGATGCTGAGCGGCGGCGACGTCGGGGTTGTCGCCGAGGCAGCAGCCGCGGTCCCGGCAGACCTGCGAAGCCCGGCGATCGATCGCCTCGAGGGCCAGGCTCGCCAGATCCGTGGCGACTGGGAGGGCGCACTGGCCTGCTTCCGGCGGGTGGCCAGCCCCGGCCGGACCATCGATCCCGGGCTGGCCTGGCGGATGGGGCTGATCCACCACCTCCGCGGCGAGCTCGACGATGCCCTCGCGACCTATGGCCGTGGCCGGTCCAACGGGGGCGACGCGCGCGACGTCGCCCTGCTCCACGCCTGGCTGGCGGCCGCGCTCTGGCTGCGAGGCGACGCCGACGCCTGTCGAGCCGAGGCCCGCCGGGCGCTCGAGGCAGCCGGGCGTTCGCGCGACGATGAGGCCCTGGCCGCCGCGCACACCACGGCCGCGATGGTGGCCGCCCTCGATGGCGATCGGCGTGGCAACGACGCGCACTACCTCCGGGCCCTGGACCACGCGAGCCGGGCCGGGGACCTGCTGCAGGCGATCCGCATCCGCGCCAATCGCGGCTCGCGGCTCGTCGAGGAGGGCTACTGCGAGGAGGCCCTCGACGAGCTCCGCGAGGCGATCCGCCTGGCCGAGGTCGCCGGCTTCGCCGCGTTCCACGCCCTTGCCCTCTCGAACCGCGGCGATGCGCTGCGCCGGCTCGGCCGGTTCGAGGAGGCGATTGCCGACCTCGAGGCGTCGCGAGGGCTCTACCAGCGCCTCGAATCGCGGTTCGTCAGCTACCCCCTGGCGCACCTCGGCGACGTCCACGCCGAGCGGGGCGCCACGGCCGTCGCGATGGCCTCGTACGAGGAGGCGATCGCCGTCGCCGAGGCGCCCGGCGACGTGCAGGGTCTCCGGCCGGCCCTCGCCGGCCTCGCCGAGCTGCTGGCCGACCAGGACCCCGAGCGGGCCCGGGCGCTGGCCGACCGGGCGGGCGAGTTCGGCCCCGGAATCGGCGTCGTCCGGGCGCTCCTGGCCCGAGGGCGCGTTGCCCTGCGCGCGGGCGAGCGATCTTCGAGCGACGCCGCTGCCGCGACGATCGAGCTGGCCCGGGCCGCCGCCGCCGAGGCCCGCGTCCGTCGGGACCGGGCAGGCCTGGCAGAGGCCCTCGAGCTGGAGGCCGAGGCGACCGCCGACAGGGCCGCCGCCATCGCGCTGCTGGACGAGGCGCTGCAGCTCTGGCGCGTCCTTCACGCACCCGTGGCCGCTGCCCGGTCCGAGCTGCGGCGGGCCGAAGTCGCGGGCGAGCCCGAGCCGGCCGGCGCGATCGAGGCACTGGGACGGGCCGGGGCGGCAGCCAGGCGAGCGTCCGCCCCCGGCGGTTGGGCCGGTGAGACGGCAGGCCTCACGGCGGTGGCCATCCGGACCCTCGGTGGATTCGAGGTCCTGCGTGGCGAGCAGCCGGTCCCGATCGCCGAATGGGGCTCGCGCAAGGCCCGCGACCTCCTCAAGATCCTGATCTCGAGACGACACCAGCATGTTCCGCGCGAGGAGCTCGAGGAGCTGCTATGGCCGGCGGAGGGGCCGGGTCGGACGTCGCGCCGGCTCTCCGCGGCCCTCTCCACGGCGCGCGCCGTGCTCGATCCAGGCCATCGCCGACCCGCCGGGTGGTACGTCGCAGCCGACCGTTCGGCGGTCTGGCTCGAGGGAGCCCATGTTGCCCTCGACGTCGAGGACTTCCTCGCCAGCGCGACGATCGGCCTGGGGCTCGAGAGCCGAGGCGCAGCGGAGGCCGCCGAGACGCTCCGGGCGGCGGAATCGGCCTACCGCGGCGACTACCTCGTCGAGGACGCCTTCGAGGACTGGTCGGCGGCGTTGCGCGAGGAGTGCCGCCAGGTCTACTCGAGCGTCGCCCATGCGCTGGCCCGCCTGGCATCGGCCGAGGGAGACCAGCCGGCCGCGACGCGCTTCCTGCGCCGCGCCCTCGAGCGCGACGAGTTCGACGAACGAGCGCACCTCGGACTCGTGAGCGCGCTGGCATCGGGCGGCCAGCCGGCCGAGGCCCGGCGCGCCTACGCCGCCTACCTCGCTCGGATGGAGGAGCTCGGCGTCGAGGCCGCTCCGTTCCCGGGCTGACCCGAACAATTCCCGAACGCTTCAGGAACAGGCCTGCGGATCCTGTGGCCTCATCAGCGCGTTCGCCACCGGGCGATGCGCGTGCAAGGGGGGCCGGGTGGACACCTTCCTGGTGCGAATCTGGACGGAGGCGGAGGGCGCGGCCGAGGTGCAGGGGCCGGCCGCGCCGCGCCTCCGCGGCACGGTCCGCCATGTCCGGAGCGGCAGCGAGTGGCGGTTCGCGGACGCCGCGGAGCTGCTCGCCGTCCTCGGGTCGGCCTCCCGGTCGCGTGTCCCGGCCGGGAGCCGGCCACCCCGCGAGGCCGACTGGTCGGCTGCCGCCGCGGACCCGCCGGGAGATGGGGCATGACGCTGGTCCGCGGGTCCAGGCGCCCTCCGGCGATCATCCTCGCGCCAATCGCCTTCGTGGTCGTCGGGCTCGTGGCGGCCGGCATCACGCTGCTGCCGCCCCCCGTCGCGCCGGCCCAGAGCGGCGCGCCAGCGATCACGCCGCCGACCTCGCCGCTTGTCGTCAACCTCGCCCGCCGCGGCGGGCCGGCGGCCGTCGGGTTCCCGGTCCAGCTCACCGCCGCCGTGATCGGCCTGTCCGGCGTCTCGGCGCTGGAGCTGTGGGTCGGCGGGACCCGCGTCGAGATCACCGAGACGGCCGATCCGGCCCGACCCGCCGCGACCGTCCGCTGGCAGTGGACGCCAGAGGCCGCCGGCGAGGCCGTGCTGGTGGCTCGAGCCTTCGATGCCCGGGGTCGCGGCGCCCAGTCCGCTCCGCTCCGCGTCACCGTCGCCAGCGAACCACCCCGGTCGTTCCGCCTGGCCACGGCAACGGCCGGCGATGGCGAAACCCTCGATGACGTCGTCCAGCGGTTGGGTGGCGACCTGGAGCTCGCCCGGCGGCTGAACGAGGACCTGCCGGCGGGCCCACTTCCCGAGGGCACGACGGTCGAGGTGCCGATCTTCGACGAGCCGGGCGCCGCCTCGGCAAGCCAGTCGCGCGACCTCGCCGACGCCGCGCCCGTCTCCAGCCTCCACGCGATCTTGCCCGAGGGACTCGCCGTGCCGACCGTCCAGGTCGCGGTCGAGCCGGACTGCACGGTCACGGCGACTGCCAGCGATGGCGGCGCGGCCGCCGCGGGCTTCGCCTTCTCGGCGCTGCCTCCGATCGGCGATGCGTTCATCCCGCTGCCGCCGGTGACCCCTTCGGGCGACGGCAGTGCGACGACGAGCTTCGTGGCGCTGGGCGGGATGAACTACCTGACCGCCTTCTCGTACACCTCGGATGCCTCGGCGCCTTCGGCGATCGTCCCGGTCGACGTCCCGAACGAGTGCGGCACGGCCGGCTGGACCGGCGACGCCCAGCTGGCCGGCGGCAAGCTGGCGTTTCCTGGATCGGCCGATCGCGCCTACCTCTACCTGAAGGTCGGGTCGGGCAACTGGGGGCGCGTCCCGGCCGCCGCGGGCTCGTTCGTCGAGCCCCGCGACGGCGCCTTCGACTTCGGCCCGTTCCTCCCGGCGATCGCCGGCCACGACCTCTCGCTCGAGGCCTGGGGCTGGCTGAACGGAGCCCTCACGAAGCTCGGCACCGGGCAGTACGCGGCCCCCTCGCTGCAGCTCTACTCAGGTGGACTGGCCTTCGGCGGCGGGGATCCCGTCCTGGGCTTCGGCACGACCCTCGACATCGTCACGTTCATCGGCGGCGGTGAGTTCCCGGAGAAGCTGGCCAAGCACTCCACGATCGATCGACCGGGTCCCAACTCGACGTCCGGCAAGCGGACCTTCAAGTGGGCGACGACGCTGCCGGGCGTGACCCACCTCGTCTGGCAGGTGCTGCCGTACCCGCTCGGCGAGCAATCCGTCAGCCTCACGCCGCCGTTCCTCATCGACTCCGGCACGATCGAGGTCCAGGGCAACACCGGGGGCTACTTCTCCATCGACCTGAAGCCCTACCTGCTCGGCGATCAAGGCGGCGTCAGCTCGACGACGCTGCTCGGCGAGCAGCTGATCAACAGCGTCGTCCAGGCCAATCCCTACCTGCCCGCCGCGACCAAGGCGCCGGGCGAGGTCTTCATCGACCCCGGGAATATCTGGTGGCCGAAGCCGACGGCCGGGACGGCGACCCAGGTCGGGCCGGCTGGCATCTCGAAGGCGACGCTGGAGGACCTGTCGTATCTCATCCCGCCGCCGACGTCGCTGTTCGTGCGCGTCATCCCGTTCTTCGGAACGATCTCGATGCCGAACGCCTCGAACGTCGTGTCGTTCGACGTCGTCGAGCCGGCCGACCCGGTCTACATCGACACCTCGCCGCCGCCGCCACCGCCGACCTATCTCGGCGCCTACTCGATGGACAAGGCGATCTTCTTCGCGCCGACCGGCTCGAACGCGAAGTACGCGAAGTGCGTCAAGGTCGTCAAGGGCGGCAAGACCGCCGGCCTGCCGTATTCGATCTACGGCGGCTCGAACTGGAACAACGGGACGGTCCACTGCCTGCCCGAGCCCGACGACGATGGCTGGAGCCTCTCGGACGCCTTCGAGAGCTTCGTCGGCTGGGTCGGCGACGTCTGGGACTACGTGTCCGACGGCTACGCCTGGATGCAGGACCAGGTCGTCAATGTCGTGCTCGCGGCAGTGCCGTGCGAACAGATTGCCAGCAAGGCGACCTGCGAGAAGATCGTCCACACCGCCCTGCAGGCCGCCCTGGCGTCGTTCGGGCTGCCGCCGGAGATCCCGAACTGGGAGAGCACGATCGCCGCGGCCAAGGGCGACCTCAAGACGTTCATCCTCGAGAACGCCCAGAGCCTCCCGGGGGTCGGCGACGCCTGCGCCGCGGCGGCCATCGCCAACCAGGGCTCGAGCAGTGTGCCGACCTGCGACGAGGTCGTCGACAAGGCCGTCGACGAGGCGATCAAGAAGATCGCCGCCGAGCGCAGTGCCGCGGCGGCCCACAACGCCGGGGTCCTGGTCCCGCCGGGGGTCACGGTCGAGCCCGATCCGCGCTCCATGGCCCAGCCGCCCCACTTCGAGGTGACGCTGACCCGGACGAACGAGACCCTCCCGCCGGACGTCACCTGCTCGATGTACGGCTCGATGAAGAGCGTCGTCGAGAACTGGTCGTGGAAGGAGTACGAGTGGGACGATGGCCACCCAACCATCGTGACCAAGGGGCCCGCCCAGGTCTTCGGCGAGCCGTTCATGGGTGCGAAGCAGATCATCGGCCCCCTGCAACCAGGGCAGACCGCGACGTACTCGCTGTGGCTCACGAAGCGGATCATTTGGTTCGAGCCGGACGGCTGGAACGACCACTACGCCGAGCAGTACGCGGAGTGGAATGGATCGTTCAACCACGCCTGGGTCTTGCTGCAGACTGGCGCGACGGTCACCGGGACGCTGTCCTCCAACTGCTTCCCCGGCGGCACCAGCGTCCAGACCCTGACGGGGCAGGCGTGGAACTGATGGACGGGCGCACGATGGCCAGGCGCGCGAGCGCCTCGAGCCTGGCGGCCGCCCTCGTCGCCTGGAGCCTGGCGGCCGCCCTCGTCGCGGGCGCCACGAAGCCGGTGGCCTGGATCGATCAGCCGCTGCCCGGCTCGGTCCTGCCTCTCGGGCCGACTTCGGTGACCATCCACGCCGCCAGCGACGTGGGCATCGCCAAGGTCAGACTCCTGGGGGACGGCATCCCGGTCGGCGAGTTGCCCGCCCCGCCCGGCGATCTCGTGACGCTCGACTGGACGTGGGTCCCGCCGGCCCCGGGCATCCACCTGCTCACGGTCGTGGCCGACGGCACCGACGGCAGCCCGTCCGACCCGGTCTCGGTCGCCGTCACGTTCCTCGAGGGCGACGGACCGGCGCCGACCGCGCCGCCGAGC
>VEOW01000062.1 GCA_012026785.1 Chloroflexota bacterium
GAAGAGGGCCCGGGAAACCGGGCCCTCTTCGTGTCTGCGGCGGAC
Source organism: Chloroflexota bacterium (assembly GCA_012026785.1). Lineage (GTDB taxonomy): Bacteria > Chloroflexota > Limnocylindria > Limnocylindrales > CSP1-4 > UBA5189. The sequence goes on from VEOW01000062.1 coordinate 46, forward strand.
GCCGGCCCCTCGATCTCCACCGCTCGAACCTTTCGGGGGCTGGCATGCTTCGGGCCATGTGGACCAGGCCGACCCGCTGGTGGTCGCAGCTCACGGACGCTGGGCGCCGCTCCGTGCTGCTCGCCGTGCTGCTGCTGTTCGTCTACGGGTTCTTCCAGCAGCGGCCCGCCTGGAACGAGTACAGCCGCTATGACCTCGTCCGGGCGATCGTGGAGCAGGGCACGACCCGGATCGACAGCTTCCACGAGAACACCGGCGACAAGGCCTTCTACCAGGGCCACTGGTACTCGGACAAGGCGCCCGGCACGGCCATCCTCGGCGTGCCGGTGTACGCGCTGCTGAGCCTGACCAGCCAGCTGACGGGGGCCGATACGCCCACGCAGGTCGAGGCCGTCCAGGCCCTGGCCTTCGTGGAGAGCGGGGTCCCGACGGTCGTGCTCGTCCTTCTCCTCGTCGCCTTCCTGCGGCCGTTCGTGGGCGAACGCTGGGCCGTCGCGGTCGGGCTCGCGTACGGCCTCGGCTCGATGGCCTTCCCGTTCGCGACGATGTTCTTTGGCCACGCCGCCTCGACCGCGGCGCTGTTCGGAGCGTTCTTCCTGCTGCACCGGCACAAGGCCAGGCCCGGCCGCTGGCCCCCGATCGCCGCGGGCTTCCTTGCCGGCTGGGCGGCCCTCATCGAGATCCCGGTCGTCCTCGGCGTCGCCCTGCTGTTCGTGTACGCCCTGTTCCTGGGCCGCGGGGTGGCTGCCCGCTTCGTTACCGGCGGCCTGCCGCTCGCCGCCGTCCTGATGGCCTACAACTGGTTGACCTTCGGAAGCCCGTTCAGCATCGGCTACCAGTACACGATCGCCTTTGCCGAGCAGAACGCTCAAGGGCTGGTCTCGATCGTCTGGCCCTCGCTGGAGACGGCCGGTGAGCTGCTGTTCGACCCCCGCGGCCTGATCCGACTGGCACCGTGGCTGGCGGTGGCGCCGATTGGGCTGCTGGCCCTGCGCCGGCGCGAGGTGCGGTTCGAGCTCCTCTTTGCGGCCGCCATGTGCGTCGCGTTCCTGACCTACAACAGCGGTGCTCTCAACCCCTTCGGTGGCTGGACGCCAGGCCCACGCTACCTCCTGCCGGCGCTGCCGTTCGCGGCCGTCCTCGTGGCGTTCGTCCCAGCGAGTCTCCGGGTCCTCGCGGTTCCGCTGATGATCGGCTCGGCGGCGGTGTTCCTCGTGGCGACGGCCACGATGCCGAATGCTCCCGAGCGGTACGTTGATCCGCTGTTCGAGCTGTGGCTGCCACGCTTCCTCGCGGGCTGGCTTGCCGACACGGCGGCCTGGATCCGCTGGGGCCTCGCCGGACCGGCGACCCTCGCGGTGCTGCTCATGGGACTCGCTTTCGGGATCGGGGCGGTTGCCTTGTCGTTCGGGCGGTCCGCCATCGCAGGACGGGTCCCGACACGGGGGTCGATCGCCTTGGCGGCCCTGGTCCTGGCGTTCTCCTTCCCGTTCCCGCCGCTCGCCCCGCTGGCCCTCGGATGGGGCAGCCTTGAAGGCGCCCCGGCCATCTCGATCATCGAGGTCGGCCAGGTTCCCGCCGGCGGCAGGGACCCCAAGGGCCTGGAGCTCTGGGCGCGGATCGAGAACGCGGGTGCCGCGGTCTCGAACGTCCGCCTCCAGTTCAGCACCTACCGGCCGACCGGCGAAGTCGTGTGGACCGCCTGGTACGGCGAGGCCACGATCGAGGCGCGGTCACGCAGGACGGTCTGGATGACCTGGCTGCCAGACGATCCGCCGAGCGGCAGCTACCGCTACGGGTTCCTGGTCTCCGATGGAGTGACGGGCGCTGCGTACGCGCAGAGGCTCGCTGCCGAGATCGTCCAGCTCGGGCCCTGAGCAGCTCGCCCAGGGTCGACGAGCCGTGGCTCAGGGCACCTGGCGGAACGGGAAGTAGGCGACGAAGCCGGCGACGTAGGCCACCAGGAAACCCCACCTCACGGGCGCGGGAAGTCCCGCTCGCAGCAGCAGCAGCGCGATGCCGATCGCGATGGCCGGGACGAGCGGCAACGCGTAGTAGAGGTACATGATCCGCTGGGTGAACACGGCCAACGCGAGATAGGGCAGGTAGTTGGCGGCCGCCCAGGCAACGGCCCACAGGGCCACCCGGCTGCGGGTCCGCCAGGCGTACCAGGCGGTGAACAGCCCGGCCAAGGGGATCGCGGCTGCGAGGAGCGGGTTGAGGGCGCCTCGGAAGTCGATGCGCGGGATCTTCGCCACGACCTCGTCGCCGGCGCGGACCGTCACGTCGACTCGCAGGTACTGGATCTGGCATTCATTGAACAGCCACTGCCACGGCCGGCTGTCCGCCTCGGGGCAGAAGCCGGTGTTGATGGGCGCTCGAAGGTTGGCGCCGTAGGTGACCATGCGCTGGATGTGATCGAACGGCGAGGCGAACGCGGTGTACCGGGCGTCGAGGACGGCCAGGCCGCCGAGGGCGACGCCGAGCGTCACCAGGACGAACGCCAGCGGCCCCGCCACCTCCCGGGGGCGGACCCGCCTGGCCCGCCACCATTCGAGCCCGTCGGTCAGCAGCAGATACAGGAGCACCGCCCCGATCCCGTACAGGGCCGTCAGCTTGACGAGCAGGGCGACGCCCATGGCCACGCCGGCCAGGAGCCAGCGGCGCTCGATCGCCAGCCATGAACCGATGAGCATCGGCGCGAGGACCAGGATGTCCAGCGTCCCGATCCGGCCGTGGACCATGGTCAGGTTCTCGAGCGCGAGGAGGGCCGCCACGAGGACGGCCAGCCAGGCCGATCGATCCGTCGCTCGGACGATCTGGTACGCGGCGAGAAGCGCGACCATCCCGGCGATGAGGCTCGGCAGCCGCCAGCCCAGGCCGTTGTCGCCGAAGACCGCCATCGAGGCGGCCATGGCGAGCTTGCCCAGCGGCGGATGCTCGGTGTTCGGATCGAGGCCCACCGGGCTGTCGGCGTAGTGCGTCGTTGCCGGCAGGCCGAGGATGACCCGCGCCGCGTTGACGTAGTAGGCCTCGTCGAAGATCAGCGAGCCCGCCGGCAGGTTCAGCCACAGGGCGCGCAGGATCAGTGCAACGAGCAGGACCAGCGCGAGGACCCGCGCGGGGTCGTGGAGATTCTCGGCGGCGGTGGCCCAGGCGCGTCCGGCACGCGACCCGGAGAGCCACCCTGCGATGCGGCGGAGCGGGGACGCTGGCAGCGGCTGGTCGAGGACCTCGGTGCCTGTCTCCACTCCCCCTCCGACGGCAGCTGCGATCTCCCGTTGCGCCGAAGGGTATGGGATGCCGAGCCTCAGGAGCGAGCGGGGCGGTTGCTCGGCTCCGGCCGGACCGGATGGTCCTTCTTGTCCTTCTTCTCCTTGATCTTGTCCGCCGCCTGGCTGTTGGCGTTCGCCGCCTTCTGGATCGCGTCCGCGGCCTGGGCCGGCACCTCGCCGGCGAGCGTGTCGAGGACGACCAGGTGGGTGGCCAGGGCGGCCTCCAGGCGGGCCAGGTGATCGGCGTCGTCGCCGACGTCGGCCAGGGCGGCTTCGACCTCGGCGCGGTACGCGGCGAGCGCGCGGGCGACCGCGGCGCCGTTCCCGGTTTCGGCGGCGGCCTCGGCCTCCGCGAGGCGGGCTTCCAGCCGGTCCTCGTGGGCCTCGGCGCGCTGCTCGGCCGCGGCCGGCAGGGTCACCGCCTCGATCCACAGCCGGGCGTCGTAGAACGGGCTGGCTGGTCCGGCGGTCACGACCGTGGCCGCGGCGCCGAGGGCCAGCGAGGCGGCCAGGCCGGCAGCCACCAGGCGACGGCCGCGCCGACCGCGCCAGCTGTCGGCCGGGTTGGCGACCGCCGGGCTGCGGGCCTCGGCATGCTCGAACACCGCACGGCGGATCTGCGGGATCGCGCCGACGCGCGGCGCGAGCCGGCGAGCGGCGTAGAAGCCGAGGAGGGCCTCAAGCTCGTCGACGGGCTCCTGGTGGTCGAGATGGCGGGGCCGGCTGGTCATCGGGCTCTCAGCGCCGCGACGCCGGCGCTGCCATGGGGGTCGCGTTCATCGGTCATCGCGCCGCCGGGCTCGATCCCCAGTGATCGCCGAAGCGACGCGATCGCGCGGAACTGGAGGCCACGAATCGTGCCCTCCTGGCGTCCCATCGCAAAGGCGGCTTCGCGGGCCGACAGCCCGGCGAAGAACCGCAGCTCGATCACCGTTCGTTGATCCTCCGTCAGCTCGTCCAGCGCCCTCGCCACCGCGTCCAGGTCGTCGCGCAGCAGCGCAACGGCCTCGGGCCCGGCCTCCGCCGCCGGCTTGTCCTCGGCGGCTTCCAGGGTCAGCTGCTCTCGATTCGTCCTCGCGTGGTCGATGACCGCATTCCTGGCCAGCTTGAACAGCCAGCCCCCGAACGGGACGCCCCGTGCCTCATAGCGCGGCAGCGCCTCCAGGGCCTTGACGAAGATCAACTGCGTCAGGTCCTCCGCGTCGCTCGGGCGACCGACGCGGCTGACAACGAAGCGATAGATCGGCCCGGCGTACTCGTCGAAGATGCGGCCGAAGGCAAAGGTGTTGCCCGCCTGCGCCTCGACCACGAGCCGTTCGAGCGTTTCGTCGTCCATTCCAGAAACGAGGATCGAGGCTCGGCGTTAGGTTGGCAAGCGGAACCGTCGTCGGCCGGAGGTACTACGCGCGCGATCCCGGCCGAATGTCAGCTCCTCGAAGCCCGCCGCGGCGAGGTGTCGATAGGCCTCGTCGAGGCGATAGGCGAAGTGCTCCGCGCGATGGCCGTCCGAGCCGGTGACGACGCGCTCGCCGCCAAGCTCGCGGAAGCGGGCGACAGTCGCGGCCGAGGGATACGTCTCCTCCCCGGGATGGCGCAGGCCGCTGCTGTTGACTTCCAGGGCCGCGCCCGATTCGACGATCGCTCGCAGGGCAGCTTCCTTGAGCTCGGGATGCGCCTCGAGGTCCGAGGTCGTCAGGTGCGGGTGCAGGTAGCGCCGTACGACGTCGAGGTGCCCGATGGTGTCGAACAGCCCCGATCGCGCGGCGGCGACGACCTCGTCGTAGTACGGCGCGAGGACCTCGGAGATCGGATGGTCGGCGACCCACGATGCGACGCGTTCACGGGTGTACGGCGACTCCGGCCAGTCATGGACCGATCCGATCGTGTAGTCGTAGCGGTAGCGCCGCAGGTGGTCGCGTAGGTCGTCCTCCCATTGCCGGTTGTAGGTCAGCTCCACCCCGAAATGGATCGTCAGGCCGTGGCGGCCCCAGCGCTCCGCAGCATCCCGGACGACGCGTTCCCGGTCCTCGAACCGGGTGTACTCGTAGGCCGGGTCACGGGGGTCGAAGTCGACGTGGTCGGTGATCGCGATCTCGGCGATGCCGCGCTCGACCGCCTGGGCGGCGTGGATGTCGATCGGGGTGGAGCTGTCGGGCGACTGGTCGGTGTGGAGATGCGCGTCGAGCGGGAGGTCCCGCGCCTGCAGATCGCCGCTGGTCACCCCGCGACGAGGCCCAGCTCGCGGCCGCCCACCGCGAACGCCTCGAGCGCCCGATCGAGGTGCTCGTCGGTCAGGGCCGCGGTCACGATCGTTCGCAGCCGCGCCTGGTCGAGGGCGACCGTCGGGTAGACGCCCGAGGTCGCGAAGACGCCCTCCTCGAACAGCCGGTTCGAAAACCGGATCGCGGCCTCCGATTCGCCGACGATGATCGGGGTGATCGGGGTCTCGGAGCGGCCGGTGTCGAAACCGAGGCGGGTCAGCTCCGCCTTGAAGCGCTTCGTGGAGCTCCACAGTCGCTCGATGAGCTGCGGCTCCTCCTCCATGACCCGGATGGCCTCGCGGCAGGCGGCAACGACGGCCGGCGGATGGCTGGTCGAGAACAGGAACGGCCGGGCGCGCTGGATGAGCAGCTCGCGCAGGGCCTCCGAGCCGGCCACGTAGCCGCCGAGCACGCCCACGGCCTTCGACAGGGTCCCGACCTGGATCGCGACCCGCCCGTGGAGCCCGAAGTGGTCGACCGAGCCGCGGCCGTTTCGACCCAGGACGCCCGACGCGTGGGCGTCGTCGACGAAGACCGCCGCGCCATATGCCTCGGCCGCCTCGACGATGCCGGGCAACGGCGCGATGTCGCCGTCCATCGAGAACACACCGTCGGTCACGACGAGGATCGAGCGGTACGGTCCACTCCCGTCGGGGCGGCCGTCTTCGGCGGCCCCGCGGAGAATCTCGCGCAGTGCCTCGACGTCCTTGTGCGGGAAGACCTTGCGGGGCGCCTTCGAGAGGCGCATGCCGTCGATGATCGAGGCGTGGTTGAGCGCGTCCGACACGATCAGGTCGGCCTCGCCGGTGATCGTCGGAATGACGCCGGTGTTGGCCGTGAAGCCCGATTGGAAGGTCAGGACCGCCGCGGTGCCCTTGAACTCGGCCAGCTCGGCTTCGAGGGCCTCGTGGAGGCTCATCGTCCCGGCGATCGTGCGGACCGCGCCGGACCCGACGCCGAACTCCCGCACGGCCTCCAGCGCGGCCTGGCGCAGCCGCGGATGGTGGGTCAGGCCAAGGTAGTCGTTCGAGGACAGCGAGATGACCTCGCGGCCGTCGAGCGTCACCGTCGGGCCCTGCTGCGAGCTCATGACGCGCAGCGGCCGGTAGAGGTGCTTCGCCTTGAGGTCCTCGATCTCCTCGGCGACGAACGCGAGCGGATCCTGGCGGGTCATGGACATCATCGATCTCCTCGAAGGACGCTTTCCCTCGAATGCTCGCCGGCGAGGCACGATTCGGGTGGCGAAGGCTCAGTTTGGCTCATCTGCCCGGTTGGCGAGCAACCGAGGGGTCATGGTTGACGCGCTGCTCCGCGGACGAGCAATCGATGGATCCTGGCTGAGGTTCGGTCGAGCCGTTACTCGCTCCAGTTCATGATCACCTTGCCCGAGTCCCCCGAACGAGCCGCGGCGAAGGCCGCCTCGAACTCGCTGTACGGGAAGCGGTGGGTGATGACCGGCTTGATGTCGATGCCGGCGCTCACGAGGACCGCCATCTGGTACCAGGTCTCGTACATCTGACGGCCGTAGATCCCCCGCAGCGTCAGCTGGTTGAACACGATCGTGTTCACGTCGAGGCTGATCTCGCCGGTCGGGATGCCGAGGACCGCGATGCGGCCGCCGTGGGCCATGTTGGCGATCGCGCCCCGGAGCGCGGCCGCGGTGCCGGACATCTCGAGGGCGACGTCGAAGCCCTCGACCATGCCCAGCTGGAGCTGGACGTCCTTCAGGTCCTGCCCGGTGGGATCGACGACCCGGGTCGCCCCCATGCGCGCGGCGAGGGCGCGCCGGAAGGCGTGCGGCTCGCTGACGACGACGAACCGCGCGCCGGCGTGGCGGACGACCGCGATCGCCATCAGCCCGATCGGCCCGGCGCCCGAGATCAGGACGTCCTCGCCGTGGACCTCGAAGGCGAGGGCGGTGTGGACCGCGTTGCCGAACGGGTCGAAGATCGCCGCGACCTCCTCGTCGACGCCGGGCCAGTGGTGCCAGATGTTCGTCATCGGCAGGGCGACGTACTCGGCGAAGGCGCCGTCGCGGCCGACGCCGAGGCCGAGGGTGTTGGGGCAGAGATGGCGCTGGCCGGCCATGCAGTGGCGGCAGCGACCGCAGGTCACGTGGCCCTCGCCGCTGACGAGGTCCCCGGGATGGAAGTCGCTGACGTTGGAGCCGACCTCGACGATGTGGCCGACGAACTCGTGGCCGACGATGAGCGGCGGCTTGATCGTCTTGGCCGCCCAGGGATCCCACGATTCGATGTGCAGGTCGGTCCCGCAGATGCCCGTCTTGTGGACCCGGATCAGGACGTCGTTGATGCCGATCTGCGGGTCGGGGACGGTCTCCAGGCGGAGTCCCGGACCCGCCTCGGTCTTCACCAGTGCCTGCATCGCGCCTCCAGCCGGCGGATCGGCCGTCCCACGCCTCGGCGCCTACGCGTCGTCGCGCGCGGCCGTCCAGTCGACGATGGGATTGTCCACCGATCCGATGCCCTCGACCTCGCATCGGGCGCGGCCCCCGGGCTCGAGGAAGACCGGTGGATCGCGGAAGACGCCAACCCCGGAGGGTGTGCCCGTGAGCAGGATATCGCCTGGCTCCAGGGTGATCGTCCGGGTCACGAACTCGATGAGATCGGGGAGCCGCCAGAGCATGTTGCCCGTCGTGCCGTCCTGCATCTGGATCGGCCGGCCGGCGTCCGGCCCCGACCCCGGGATGTGCCAGCTTCGAAGGCGCAGGGCATGCGGGTCGGCGATCTCGTCGGCCGTCGCGAAGACCGGGCCGACGGGCAGGAACGTGTCCGAGCCCTTGGCCCGCAGCCATTGGCCGTCGCCGCGCTGGCCCGGCTCGAGGGCCGCCTTGTTGCCCTGCCAGTCGCGCGCGGTGACGTCGTTGACGACGAGATAGCCCGCGACGTGGTCCATCGCCCCGGCGGCCGTGACGCGGCGGGCGCGCCGGCCGATGACGACGCCGAGC
>VEOW01000184.1 GCA_012026785.1 Chloroflexota bacterium
CCACCGCCGCCACCACCACCGGAGGCGCCGCCGAGGCTGATGATCTTCTCGTTGATCCGGCGCCACTCGGCCGACCCCTTGTTGAGCGTCGAGGCGTAGTGGACGTAGAAGTTGCGGAGCGTCCCGACCGACTTCTGCCCCCGGTTCACCTGGTAGACGAGGAGGTCTTCCGCCAGCGAGAAGGTCGCCTCGCGGAGCCGGTGCGTCCACTCCTCGCGCGCGGGGTCGTCGGCCTCCATGCCGTCGATCCGCTTCTTGAGGTAGCCGAGGTAGGTCTTGTCAGAAACCTTGCCCTCGTTGTAGCGGTTGAAGAACGCCTGGTCCTTGTCGTTCTGGATCGTGTCCTTGACCGACTTCTGCGCGTCCTCGTAGCGCCGGGTCCAGTCGTCGTACTGCGGCGAGTCGGGGGAGAACGAGTCGCGCCGGCCCTTGATGTAGGCGAGGAAGGCGTCCGGCTTCATCCGACGCTGCTGGTAGTCCTGGTAGACCTGAGCGTCCTTCTCCGAGGCGACGCGCTCGACCAAGTCCTGCTCCGTCGAGGCCCATTGGTCGGCGTCGGGTGCGTCGGCGGGGATCGACTCGCGGGCCTTCTTCACCCACTCCAGGAGGCTCTCCGTCGAGCCGGTCCCGGCGTTGTAGGCGTCCACCAGCTTGCCGTAGTCGCGGCTGCGCCGGCGGGCCAGCTCCGAGGCGAGCGAGTCCTGCACGTCGCGGTAGCGGAGGTTGTCCGGCCGCATCGTCCCGAGGGTCTGCTGGTCGAACGCGATCAACTCGTCCAGCCCGGCGATGTCGGCCTTCTGGCGGTTGATCCGGTAGTTGACATCGTCCAGCCGGTTCACGGCCTCGATGTAGTCGCGGGTGCCGGCCGCCGCCGCCTTCACGTCGTTCTGGAGCACCTTGAGGTACTCCTCGTCGGAGAGCTGGCCGTTCCCCCACGCCACCTCCGCCTGGTAGCGCGCGAGGTCGCGCAGCGAGTCCCCGAGGTTGTACTGCGACAGCCCGCCGAGCGAGCCGGAGCCGAAGGGGTTGGTGGAAAGCCCGAGGCTCCCGGTCCTCGCCATGTCAGCGCTTCCGCGTTCCGGTCGTCACGACCGGGTTGGGGAACCGGCTCACGACGGGGATGACCGGACGCGGGAGCTGCCCGACCGGCGGTGCGACGCGCGGGCGCGGAGGCGGGAGGATCGGCGTCGGCGTCCTAGCCACCGATCTGCCCCTGGTCCACGATCCGGTTCATGGCCCCGCCGCCGTCCTGAACGAGCGTCGAGAACTTGGTGTTCGCGGCGTTCGCCGGCTGGCCGGCCTGCGTCGCCGGGGTGTTCTGGCCCTCCGTGGCCTGCGGCGCCGCGCGCTGCGCGGCTTCGGTGTTCGCCTGGTTGACGGCCCCGGCCTGCTGGTCCGGAGTCGGGCCGGCCCCGCCTCCGAGCTGCGCCGCCATGAGGGCGGTCTGCATCCCGGCCTGCTGGGCTTCCATCTCGATCTGCTGGCGGAGGCGCTGGAGGAGGAGGAACGACTGGCCCTTCTCCGGGTGGAGGACCATGTCCATGTAGTCGGCGCGGACCCGCTCG
>VEOW01000078.1 GCA_012026785.1 Chloroflexota bacterium
GCAGCGTCTGATGTGTATATGTGACAGACCGAGATCCACGCCGCGCTGGAGGGCGGTGGCGAGGGCCACGATCCGGCCTCGGTCAAGGTCGCGTCATTCGGTGGCGTGATCGTCCAGATCGGCCTGCTCGACATCGTCTTCTCGCTCGACTCGGTCATCACCGCCGTGGGCATGGCCGACGACATCCCGGTCATGATCATCGCGATCATGATCGCGATCGGGGTCATGCTCCTCGCCTCTGGTCCGCTGTCGCGCTTCGTCGAGGACCATCCGACGGTCAAGATGCTGGCCCTGAGCTTCCTGCTCCTGATCGGGATGTCGCTCGTCGCGGAGGGCTTCGAGGTCCACATCCCGAAGGGCTACATCTACTTCGCGATGGGCTTCAGCGTCTTCGTCGAGCTGCTCAATCTCCGGCTCCGCCCCCGTCCCGCGCAACCCGTCCACCTGCGCCCCCGCGCCCCGGCTCCAGAGGACGGCGAGCCGCGCTAGCCGCCGATCCGCGGCTCGTCGGTGACCTGCAGCGCCGCCCGCACCGGCGGGCCGACCTCGTCCGGCACCCACAGCGCGGCATGGGCCTCGGCGTACGACCCGAGATCGCCGTGATAGTCCGTGCCACCCGTGGCGAGCAGGCCGAGAGAGGCGGCCACGCCGGCCAGGCCCTCGACCGTCGTCCGGTCGTACTCGGCGTAGTAGACCTCCAGGCCGACGAGGCCGGCGTCCATGAGTTCGCGAATCAGGGGCTGCTGGCGGGGGGCGTCGGCGAAGTGGGCCAGCACCGGCAGCCCGCGCGCCGCCCGGATCGCCCGAATGGCCTCGACCGGGCCCACGCCCTGCCGCGCCACGTAGGCCGGCCGGCCGGGCGCGAGGTGCTTGTCGAATGCCTCGGAGACCGTCGCGGCCTGCCCGCAGGCGATGAGGGCCCGGGCCAGGCGTGGTCGGCCGAGGGCGTCCTCGTCGCCGGTGTTGGGCAGGGCATCGATTGCCGCGTCGATCGCGGGATCGAGCTCGCGCAGCCGCTCCCGCATCAGCTCGAACCGCAGGCGGCGCGAATCGCGCTGCCGCACGAGGATCGCCTCGAACGCCTCGTCGTCGAGGTCCACGCCGAGGCCGAGGATGTGCAGCTCGCCATCGTCGGAGCGGACGCGATCCGTCGCCACCGAGTTGATCTCGACGCCCGGCACCAGCTCCAGCCCCGGCGGGATCCGGCCGGCGGCCCGGAGCTCGCGGACCCCGGCCAGGGTGGCGTGATCGGCGAGGGCCAGGAGGCGGATGCCGACGGCCGCGGCAGCGGCAACCAGCACCTCCGGCGGCAGCAGGCCATCCGAGCGCAGCGAGTGGGTGTGGAGGTCGATCGTCGCGGGGGTCGGCGGGGCCTCGGGGCGAGCGTCGGGCTTGTGACGGTTCGTGCCGGGCTGCGGTGTCGATGCGCTCATGGCTCCCACACGCGCTGCAGGCGTTCGATCGCCAGCGCCCGTCCGGTCGAGGACTCGATGTCGATCTGGACGGCGTTGACGACGACCGGGCCGTCGCCGACCTCGAACCGCGTCGGCAGGCCGTTCAGGAAGCGTGGCAACACGGTATGGGGTGCGAAGCCGATGACGCTCCACAGCGGCCCGGTCATGCCGACATCGCTCTGGTAGGCGGTCCCCTTCGGGAGAATCCGGTCATCCGCCGTCGGGACATGGGTGTGACTGCCGACGACGGCCGAGACGCGACCGTCGAGGTAGAGCCCGAAGGCGTTCTTCTCCGACGTGACCTCGCAGTGGAAGTCCACGAGCCGGATCGGCGGCAGCGGCTCGGACGCCTCGTCGAGCAGGCGATCGATCTCGACGAACGGGCTGTCGATCGGCTGCATGTACGTCCGGCCCTGGACGTTGATCACCGCCAGCTCGCTGCCATCGAGGGCGTGGAAGGTGCCCCAGCCCCGGCCGGGAACGCCGCTCGCACCGTAGTTGAGGGGCCGCAGGATGCGCTCGTTGCGCTCCAGCTCGGGGTAGATCTCCTTCTTGTCCCAGATGTGGTTGCCCGAGGTGATGACGTCGACGCCGAGCTCGAACAGCGCCACGGCGGTCGCCACGGTCAGGCCCATTCCGCCCGCGAGGTTCTCGCCGTTGGCGGTCACGAAGTCGATCGAGCGCTCGTCCCGCAGCGCGGGCAGCAGCGCCTCGAGCGCCTGGCGCCCGGGCTTGCCGATGACGTCGCCGATCATCAGGACGCGGCAGGCACCTGCCGGCCGCGGGGCGTCGCTGTTTGCGGGATTGCCGAGCCGGACACGGCCGGCCGTCGGCGGGGACCGATGGGACATCGGCCCGAGGCTAGCATCCGCCACCGATCCCGACACGGATGCTGCCGTGCTTGGCGTGGCCCTGGCTGTGGACGAAATCGGCCAGAAGGGGGTACCGTGACGCGGTCCGCGCAGAGGTGCCCCAGGCCGTGACAGCCCCCCGACAGTTCGACGAGCCGCGCTTGGCGTCTCGTCCTGCCCGGCGGTTGGCCCTCGTCCTCGTCCTCGCGCTCGGAACGCTGCTGACCAGTGCCGGGGCAGCGATGGCCGCCCCGGTCGGAACGGCCGACCAGGCGGCCGGCCGCCCAGGTGGCGGTGGAGGCGGCGGCGGTGGCGGCGGCTCCAAGGCCCGCGGCTACGACATCTCGTGGCCGCAGTGCGACGGCGCCTACCCGTCGAACCCGGCGTTCGGCATCGTCGGCGTCAATCGCGGCATCGTGTTCAGCGAGAACCCCTGCCTCGCCAGCCAGCTCGTCTGGGCCGGCGGCGCGGCCGGCGAGGTGTACGTGAACACCGGGAATCCCGGGCCGGCCGTGTCGAGCTTCTGGCCCACCGGCCAGACGACCCCGCGGTTCTGCGATCCGGCCGCCCCCGACAGCGCCGACTGCGCCTACGACTACGGTTGGAACGCCGCGGCCCACTCGTTCGACGTCGTCCTCGGGGCCTACGCCGAGCTGAACCTGACGGCCAGCCCGACGGCGACGACCTGGTGGCTGGACGTCGAGACCTCGAACAGCTGGCGCGAGGATGATCTCAGCCTCAACGTCGCGGCCCTCCAGGGCCAGGTCGACTACCTGCTGTCGGTGGGCGTGACCCGGCTCGGCTTCTACTCGACCACCGTCCAGTGGGGCGAGATCACCGGCCGAACCACCGCCTTCGAGGACTACCCGAGCTGGGGCGCCGGAGCGCCGAGCGAGCGCGTCGCCAAGAGCCACTGCCAGTCGACACCGGGGTTCACCGGCGGCCGGCTGGCCATGGTCCAGTACCCGTGGGCCGGCTTCGACGCCGACCTGCGCTGCTGACCGGAGGCTTGATTCCCGCCTTCGCCCGCATACCATTCCGCGAGGTTGCCGGGACGCCGGGCCCGTAGAACACCGGCGCTGGGCACGGGAGGGATGGACATGGCCGGGATGGACGGCGAGCCGCCGCGCAGCTCCCAGGCGGGGGCCAATCAGCTGTCGGGATCGGCCCAGCCGAATCAGTTGTCCGGGTCGGAGGGCGGCGGCACCTCGCCGGACACGAGCTGGGCACCCATGCCGGCAGGCTTTTCCGATGCGGCGGCCACCGCGACTGCGCCGGCCCCGCCTGCCGTCCCGGCCCGGCGCGGCTTCAACTGGAAGGGCATCGCGCTGCGGGTCGGGCTCGTCGGCGCGATCGGGGTCGGTGGTCTCGTGCTCCGCGACCGCCTGACCGGGGCCGCGACGGACCTCAAAGTCGGCGACTGCTTCGACGAGCCGGCCGGGGTGACCGAGGTCTCCGAGGTCCAGCACCAGCCCTGCACCGACGCCCACGACGCGGAGGTCATCTACGTCGCCAACTACACCGGCGACTCCTACCCCGTGATCAGCGGCTTCGATGACTATGTCGTCGACAACTGCATCCCGGCGTTCCAGACCTACGTCGGCCGGAGCTTCGATGAGGCCACCGAGCTCGACCTGTCGTACTTCTTCCCCACGCTCGACGGCTGGGGCAAGGGCGATCGCGAGATCACCTGCTATCTCGTGAACGTCGACAGCTCCAAGCTCACCCGGTCGATGAAAGCCGGCGGCGGCTGACGGCACGCCGACGGCCGACGAGGCAGCGACGGCGGCGACCCTGGTGCCCTGCCTGTAACACCCACATCGAGCGAGCGTCATCCATGCGGCCCTGCGGTCGTAAGGGAGGCAAATGATGCGTCGCTCAATGGTCCTGGTGGCGGTTGCGATCGTTCTCGTGGCGGTCAGTGCGCCGGCTGCTGCGGGAAGCGGCTCGACATGGCATCGGAACAACTACGGCAGCGGACACGAGCGGTTCCACTGCGCCGATGGCAACGTCTGGCAGTGCACCTACGACAACGTCCGCGAGCCGGACATGACCTGGAATCCGAAATCGATGGGGCTGTTCAACGGCACGGCCCAGGATGCCGCCTGGTGTCCTGGCTGGGCGCGCGCCGTGTGCGACCACGCCACGACCATCGTCGTGGGCGCGACCACCTATGGCCTGAACGAACCCGGTGCCTTTACCTGGTGGGAAGAGGTGATCTTCACCGACGGCGACGGCGTTGCTCCGATGTACCGCTACTACATCGGGCCGCAGTTCGAGGCCATGTGCCCGTGGTACGCCACGTGGTCGGACGCCCTGGCCAACGACTTCGAGTGCATCTGGCCGTCGTAGTCGTCGACCGCGCCGTCGATCCGGAGGCTGCCCGGCGAACCTGAGCGCGCCGTTTCGCGACCGTGGGGCTGATCGTCCCGGTTTGGTCGATCGAATCGACACTGGTCGGCAGGCTTGGAGCCGTGCAAACCTTCGCTCAAGGTCGGGGGTGCTCAGGGTGGCCATGGCTCGTCGACTCGATCCCGCCCTCGTCGTGGCAGGCATCGTGCCCATCACGCTCGCCGTGGTCCTCGCGCTGACCGGCATCGGCAGCGGCTCGGAGACCGCCACCGCCTCGGCCACCCAGGGTCCGCCCTCGCCGTCGATCCCGGGAACCAGCCCGGACGGGACGGCGAATCCGCCGAGCGGCCTCCCGCCGACGGCCAGCCCGGTCCTGCCGACCGCGGTACCCATCCAGCTGCCGACGGTCGACGGCCGGCCGGGCGTCGACTGGACGCCGCTCGAGCGCCCAGGCGCCTGGGAGGACCAGGACCTGACCGCGATCTATGTCGGCGACGAAGGAATTGTCGTGGCCGGCTCGCGGCCGGATCCGACCCAACCCCTGAGCGCCGCCCGGCTCACACTCGCGGCCAACCCCCCGCGCCAGCCGCCGGCCCGCGCGCCGGCGATCTGGTGGTCGTCCGACGGGCTGTCCTGGCTGGACGTCTCGCCGAGCCCGGCCGGAGCGCGCGAATCCGCCATCTCCGACCTCGTCGCGGTCCCGGGCGGTATCGTGGCGTTCGGCTGGTACGAGGACGTGGACCTCAACACGCGGACGGTCGTCTGGTTGAGTTCCGACGGCCGGACGTGGCGGATGGTCGAGACGGCGCTTCCGAATACCCCGCTCGCGACGCTCGCCATCGGGGATCGGGTCACCGCCATCGTTGTGCTGCCGATGGGTGGAGCGCCCTTCGAGGCGTGGTCGACGCTCGACTTCGCATCGTGGACCCAGGGCAGCCTGCAGGCCGGCGGATACCCCTATCCCGCCGGGAGCCTGGCCCTCGAGGACGGTCGCGTCGTGCTGTTCGGTCGAGCGTCCATCCGGCCAATCGATCACAGTTGGGGCGGCGTGCCAGCATTCTGGACGACGCGCGATGGCTTGGGCTGGAACCCCGTCACGGAGGTCGCTGGGCTGGACGGCGGCGTGATCCGGGCGGTCGCCGACGATGGGACGGGCCTTGTAGCGGCGGGCTACGCCGATGCCGCCGATGGCGGGGTGTCTTCTGATCCAACCATCGGCGTGTGGTCCGGTCGAGACCTGGGCACGTGGGCCGCGGCGGACCTACCGAAGGTCCCGCGCGCTGTCTATGAGCGCTTCGAGCTCGTCGCGGTGGACGACGGGATCGTGCTCCTCGCCACCAACGCCGCCGGTCCTGACACCGTGCTCCGCTCCGACGACGGCGGCGCCTGGGACGTGATCGACGATCCGCGCCTTCCGGACGGATCGATGAGTCGTGTCGTCCAGGTTGGCGACATGCTCCTCGCGCTTGCCTTCGTCTACCCCGACCTCGCGGCGGGTGCGCCGGCAGGCAGCTCGCTGTGGGTCGCTCCCGCCGGGATTCGCTGAGCGCGACAGCTACTTGGCGTACTCGACCGCGCGTGTCTCGCGAATGACGGTGACCTTGATCTGGCCCGGGTAAGTCAGCTGCTCCTCGATCTTCTTGACGATGTCGCGCGCGAGACGCGTCGCCGAGAGGTCGTCGATCTCCTCGGGCCGGACGAGGATCCTGACCTCGCGCCCGGCCTGGACGGCGAACGACTTCTCGACCCCGGCGAAGCTCTCGGCGATCGCCTGGAGATCCTCGAGGCGCTTCACGTAGGTTTCCATCGTCTCGCCCCGAGCGCCGGGCCGTGACGCGCTGATCGCGTCGGCGATCTGGACGATCGGGGCCTCCAGGCAGGCGTACTCGACCTCCTGGTGGTGGGCCGCGATGCCGTTGATGACCTTGAACGGCAGCTCGTGGCGCTGGGCGATCTGGGCCCCGATGGCGGCGTGCGGTCCCTCGACCTCGTGGTCGACGGCCTTGCCGATGTCGTGCAGCAGGCCACCCATCTTGGCGGCCATGACGTCGGCCCCGATCTCAGAGGCGATCACGGTAGCGAGATTCGCCGTCTCGATGGAGTGGACGAGAACGTTCTGGCCGTAGCTCGTGCGGTACTTGAGCCGACCGAGCAGCTTCAGGACGTCCGCCGGCAGCCCGGGCACGCCGGCGTCGTAGGCGGCCTGCTCGCCGGCCTGGCGGATGACGAGCTCGACCTCGGCGCGGGCCTTGTTGACGACCTCCTCGATCCGCCCGGGGTGAATTCGGCCGTCACCCATCAGCTTGGTGAGCGCGATGCGGGCGATCTCGCGGCGGACGGGGTCGAAGCCCGACAGAACGACGGTCTCGGGCGTGTCGTCGATGATCAGGTCGATGCCGGTGGCCTGCTCGAGGGCCCGGATGTTGCGACCCTCGCGGCCGATGATTCGGCCCTTCATCTCGTCGCTCGGCAGGTGGACGACGGTGACGGTGTGCTCGGCGGTGTGATCGGCCGCCACCCGCTGCATGGCCGTCACGATGATGTCGCGGGCCTTGTCGGTTGCCTCTTCGCGGGCCCGACGCTCGATCGAGCGGGCCAACTTCACGGCGTCGCGCTCGGCCTCCTCGCGGACCGCCTCGACGAGCATCGCCTTGGCGTCCTCGGCGGTCATCGCGCTGACCTGCTCCAGGGCGGCGACGCGCTCGGCGTTGAGCTTGCCGAGCTCCTCGCGCTGCCGTTCGATCTCCAGCTCGCGCTCGAGGAGCTTGCGGTCTCGCTGCTCCAGCATGTCCGCCCGCTGATCGAGCTGCTCGTCGCGGGTCAGCAGCCGCTTCTCCAGCGCGGTCAGCTCGGCGCGCCGATTCCGGGCGTCGTCCTCGGCTTCGCGTTGGAGGCGGATCTTCTCCTCCTTCGCCTCGAGGATCAGCTCCTTTTGCTGGGCTCGCGCGTCGGCGACGATCCGAGCAGCCTTCTCGCGGGCGAGCTTGACCTCTTGGCTCGCCCAGCGGCCGCGGGCAAGGAACCCGACCAGCCCACCAATGGCGATGCCGCCGGCCAACGCCGCGAGGGCGAGGGCGACGTCGTTCATCTTCATCCTCCCATCCGACCTTGGGCCGGTCGGACGCGTTATGTGCTTCCGCGTAGCCTACTACGCCGCGCCCCGCGGCCGGCCCCGCTCATCGGCCCACGACGACGCGCCAACCGGCCCGCGCCGGCCGGGGCCGAGTGGGCGGCACAACGAAGCGCCCCGGCGACGAACGTCGCCGGGGCGCCTGAAGGCTTCCGCTGTCGGCTCAGAGGCCTGGCTCGATGCCTTCGTATCGACCGCCGGGCTCGGGTTCCGGCGGCAATGGTCAACTCAGCGGTGCAGCTCGTACCTGTAGATGCCGCCAGCCGAGAGATAGATCGCACCGGATGGACCGACCGCGACGCCGTCGAAGCTCCAGTACGGCCAGAAGCCCGCGGGCGCCGGGTCGCCGACGTCGATCCCGGTCAGGAGCGTCGTCGCGACCGGCGACCCCGGGCCGAGCTCGATGAGCGTCAGCGCCTTGGTCCACGTCTCGCCCACGACGAGGTCGCCGTCGGCCGTGGCCGCGAGACCCTCGGGCCCCTCGAGACCGGTCACGGCTGGCACCATCGGGTCGAGACGAACGCCGTCGCGGACCAGCTGGAAGATGATCCCCGTCGCCCAGTCGGCGGCGTACAGGTCGTCACCGGTGGCGGCGAGCCCGGTCGGGACGACGAAGTCGCCCCACGACTCCGAGGTCGCCGTCCCCTCGTCGTACCTGGTCACCCGGCCCAGGCCCAGCTCGGCGACGATGAGATCGCCGTCGAACCGGATCGCGTTGGTCGGCACGGCGAAGAACGGGTAGAAGCCAAGCATCGAGCCGGCTTCGGGATTCCAGACCGCGACCGCGTTGGCGAACGTCCCGGAGAGGATGAGGTTCTGACCGTCCGCGAAGACCGTGTCGGGCAGCGGCAGCTCGCTCTCATAGAGGCGCTCCCGCCCGGTTCGGCCGTCGAAGCCGAGGAACTCGAATTTTCCGGGGGCGTACACCCACTCCTTGCCGTCGGCCCCGATCCCGGCGCCAATCCCGGAGTTGCCAACGATCCCGGGCCGGCTCACGACCACGACTTGGCCGTTGCCGGCGATCCGGTAGATCGCGCCGTCGTTGCCGCCGCTGAAGAAGACCCGGCCGCGAGAGTCGATCGCCATGTTGTCGACGGTCGTCGAGGGCGCGACCAGAGTCTTCGAATGGGCCACCGGGTCGAACCGGAAGATCCCACCCCCGTCGTGGTCGGCCACGTACATCGTGCCGTCGGGAGCGATGTCCACCGCGGTCGGGTAGACGAGCCCGGAAAGGACCACCTCCGGTGCCCAGGCGACGCCCTCGTCGACGTTGACCTTGATGACCTCGCCAAGGTCCGGCCGCGGGGCGTACAGGTAGCCCTCGTACCAGTCGAAGCCGTTGACGCCCGGCGTCGCGTCGACGAGTCGCACGGGATCGCCGTTGAGCGGCACCTCCCAGAGGCCATCGCCGATGAAGGCCTTGCCGACGAACAGCCGGCCGTCGTCGGTGAAGGTGATCGGGTTGACGCCCATCCCGAGATTGACCACCGTCGAGTGCGTCCCGTCCGGCGCAATCCGGCCGACCTCGCCGGTCAGGATCGCGGTGTAGTAGACCGCCCCGTCGGGGCCGACGACCAGGTCGTCCGATCCCTCGACCCCGTCGACCGGCCCGAACGTGGCGAGCACGCGTCCGCTGTTGGGATCGAGCTTGGTGATCGTCCGGTCGCTGATGTGGCCGACCCAAAGGTTGTCGTCCCGATCGAACGACATCCCCCACGACCCACCAGGGAGCGGCGACTCGGGCACGAGGAGGTGGCCGGTGGCCCGCACCGGGCCGGCCGCCAGGCCTGGGGCCGCCGTCGCCAGTGACAGCAGCCCGGCGGTGATGATCGCGATGGCTCGTTTCATGTCATGCCCTCCATGGCGAGCGCGGAGGCGAGTCACCCCGTGCTGCCATCTCGCTCCTCCGGGAGCACCCGCGGTTGGCCCGCGGGCATATCCAAGACGTCAGTTCATCCCGCCTGCTCGGGGGCGCCGCCAGCCGCGATGATCTCGCCGCTCAACTCTGCGTTGACCCCGTCCGGCGAGACCATCTCCAGCCGGTAGAGGAGGCCTTCGTACTCGCCCGTCCCGCGCAGCAGTGACTGGGCGTGGTGGGTCGTGTAGCCCGCATCGACCGTCCCGAAGAAGAAGCCCTCCCACGAGCCGAGCTCGTTCGTGAGCGTGATGCCGCCCCACATGTCGGCGCTCTCGTCGGCCCGCATGTCGATCGAGAACTCCAGCTTGGTCGTCCCGCTGACCCGAGGGTCATCCATCCTGTCGGTGCAGGTGACGCGGACGCCGCGGTAGGCCGTCACGTCACCCACCGAGAACTCGCGACCACTTGTCGTCGTCGTGCAGCGTTCGGTGCCGGTCAGTGCCGGTCCGACTTCGAGCACCCAGCTCCTGATCGTCGTGTAGCGGCTCGTGATCCGGACGTGGTTCAGGACCTCCAGGCCCTCATAGCCATCCGAGCCGCCCCAGAGCGAATCGAACTCCATCGCCCCGGCGGTCGATGTCGATGTGACGGCGTAGCGGCCGCTCCAGGTCCCGCCCTCGTTCTGCAGCTCGGCGGTTCCCCAGCCGAGCCACAGGCCGTCGGGATGCTCGTCCCAGTTGTAGCCAATCGTGGCGGCACCGGCCAGCCGGGGATCGGACGACGTGTTCGTGCACTCCAGGACCTCGCCCCGGCTCTGGACGACCTCGTTGACCGTCGTGGTCACGCCTTCGGTCGTCGTGGCGCAGGACTGGGTCCCGGTGGCCATATCGGCCCCTGCCGTCGCGGTCGGCGACGGTGCCGGGGCGGTCGGCGTTGGCGTCGGCCCCGCGGCTGGGCCGGCTTGGCCGCCGAGGTTGAACAGGCCATAGCCGCCGACGATCACGATCGCGGCCACGGCGATGACGGCGGCGGCGGCGAGCCAGCCGCGGTGCGGTTGCGATGGAACGTGGGTGAGTCCAATGCCGCTCATGGCATGCCTCCACAGGCTGCCGAACGTGCGCGGCCGACCCGGATGGGCCCGAACATGGGCGAGCGCCGCAACGACCGGCTCGGAAGGCGCCTCGTAGGGACCTTCCTCGAGCCACCGTGCGAGCTGGACCTCGAACGCCTCCTCGCGGTTCATGCCGGGTGCCTCCAGGCGACGACGCCGTGCGCCTCAGCCTCGAACGCCGCCCGCAGGTGGCGGGCCGCGTAGTGCAGTCGAGATGCCGCCGTGCCGACCGGGATCTCCAGCGTCTCGGCGATCGCGGCGATGGGCAGACCGACGAAGTGGCGGAGGACGATGACCGCCCGGTGCTCCGGAGTCAGCTCCCGGAACGCCCGGTCGAGCTCGTCGCGCGAGGCAATCCGATCCAGCGGCCCGGCCTGCTCGCGGGGAGACAGGATGCCGAGCCGCCTGGCGCGCACCTGCAGGCCGCGCGCCTGTTCCGCCTCGCGATAGCTCGCCCGGACGATCATGCGATACGTCCACGCCTCGAACCGGTCGGGATCGCGCAGCTCGGGAAGCCGCTGCCACATCGCGATGAGCGCGTTCTGCAACGCATCATCGGCCCGGGCAGGGTCCCGGAGGATCCGGTAGGCGATGCTGTAGAGCCGGTCCGCGGCGAGCTCGACCAGGGCCGCGAACGCCTCCTGGTCGCCTCGTTGTGCCTGCTCGACGAGCTCGCGCTCCACCTGCGCTGCCCCTTTCGAGCGCCCTCGACTGGTCGCTCAGCCATATGAGCGGACGAGCCAGCCGATTCATTCAATCGGCCCCCGGTGCGACGCGGGTAGTGCCATTCGGGCCGTTCCTTCGGGAACGGCGGCGGCGGGCAGGGTCCTGGCCGGAAGGTGCTGCGTACCTCCTCCGTACACGTTGGACCTTCGAACCATGTCGGTGGCTGGACGCACCGGCTACGGTCGGCGATGAGGTGAGCAAATTGCAGCGCGGGGGGCTCCTGCTGCCCGTCATCGGACTCGTTGCCTTTGCCGCCATCCCGGGGGGCAACTCCGCGGTGGCCATCGCAGCGCTGGCCGCGGCCCTCGGCTACGTGATCGCCCTGCTCCTGGCGATGGCCGTGGTCCACCGCAGCACCATGACGCTCGCCGCCGCGGCGGCCGAGGTCGCGAGTGGCGTGCCGACGAGCGTTGGCGACCCCAAGCGATTCGGCCTTCTCGCGCCGGTCGCAGGGCAGATCGCCGACATCGGCGTGGCCCTCGAGTCCGCCATCGAGGCCGCGACGACCGACAAGCTCACCCGGGTCGCCAATCGGCCGACCCTCCTTGCCCACCTCTTCGCCGAGATCGAGCGCGTGGCGCGCTACAACCGACCGCTGTCGATCGCATTCGTGGACATCGATCACTTCAAGGCCGTCAACGACAACCACGGTCACGAGATCGGCGATCGAATCCTCCGGGGTGTTGCGGACGTGTTCCGCGAGCACACCCGGGGCTCTGATCTCGTTGGCCGCTACGGCGGCGAGGAGTTCGTGCTCGTTCTCCCGGAGACGACGGTCGACGAGGCGACGGCGGTCGCCGAGAAGCTGCGCTTGATGGTCCTCAAGCAGCGCTTCACGGCCGGATCCGGCGAGCTCGGCGTGTCCGTGTCGATTGGCGTGGCCGGCGGCCTCGGACCCAGCCTCCGGGTCGACCAGCTGCTCCGGGACGCCGACGCCGCGATGTATGCCGCCAAGTCGCTTGGCCGCAACCAGACCTACGTCTTCGCCGAGACCGACGATGATTCCGCCCGGATCGCGAGCGCCCCGATCTCGGCCGACGGTCGGGCGCGGGCGGCGGAGGTCGGCGAGCTGGCCCGCCAGGCGGCCGAGGCGACGATCGCCGCCGTCGTGTCGCCGCTCCCCCACTACCGGGGCAAGCCGTCGTCGCTGATCGCGGCGATCGCGGTGCGGATGGCCACCAAGATGGAACTGCCGCCCGCGGAAGTGGAACGGATCCGGGTCGCGTCGCTGCTCCACGACATCGGCAAGATCGCCGTGCCCGAGCAGATCCTCGAGAAGCCCGCCCCCCTGACGCAGGACGAATGGTCGGTCGTCGTCCAGCACCCACGGATCGGCCAGGTGATCATCGACCAGGTCGCCGCCGTCAAGGACGCCGGCTCGATCATCCTCCATCACCACGAGCGCTTCTCGGGCCACGGCTATCCGTACGGCCTGCGCGGCGGCGACATCCCGCTCGGTGCGCGCATCGTCGCCATCGCCGATGCCTACGACGCGATGGTCCACGACCGGCCCTACCGGCGAGCGGTCAGCCACGACGAGGCGATCGCCGAGATCCGCCGCCACGCGACGGCGCAGTTCGACCCGGAGCTCGTCACGCTCTTCTGCGACCTCTTCGCGGACGAGCCGCCGGCTCCTGATCCGAGCCTCATGCTGACGCCGCCGGAGCCGATCCGGGCGCGGCAGATGGAGCATCCCGAGCATCACGCGGCCTCGGCATAGGGGCCGGTCGATGCTGAGGGCCATCAAGTCGAGGCTGCGCCGCCCCGCCGAGACCCCGGTAGACGGGCAGTCGGACGAAGCGTTCGAACCGTCGGCCATCACGGTCGAGGTCGAGTTCGCCGCCTACGCCGAAGACAGCCGGATCTTCGGGTTCTGGCGCCACGGC
>VEOW01000111.1 GCA_012026785.1 Chloroflexota bacterium
GCATGCGGTACCTACAGCGTCTACTGGAGGTACGGCACCATGCCGCGTCGAGGACCACGTCGCATCACGGTCACTGGCGTCGGAACGCCGCCGCCGCTCCGTCCGTTCGCCATGGAGGTCCTCCGCATCCTGGAGGCCAAGCAGGCGGCCGAGCGGGAGGCGAAGCCGAGGCAAGGGCTCGAGGGGCGCACCGCGCCGCATTCGAGGCAGGACTGCCCGCGCCGACGTGCCGATCAAGCGTCAACGACCGAACGCCGTTCCATGAGATAGGCCGCCCAGCCGCGAGGCCAGCCCGGGAGTTCCTGCCCGCCAGCGATCTTCTCGATCGCGAACCATGGCCCGAAGCGAGTCTCGGCCTCCCCGGGCGCGAGGGCCAGGCCGCCAAACGGCAGCAGCCGCGTGAAGAGCCGTTCGCGTCGGCTGAGACGCCACTCGAAGACCCATAGCAGGAACCGCCCACCTTGACCGGCGAGCGGCACAATCTCGCGGACGTAGGCCTCGCGGTCTCCCGCGCCGAGGTCGTCGAACGTTCCGTAGTCGACGAGCAGGTCGAACTCGCCGCGAACGTGGCTTAAGCGCGTCAGGTCGTCGACCAAGAAGTCAACTTCGACGCCCGCCTCGCGGGCCCTGGCTTGAGCTCTGGCGACGGCGCTCGGCGCGAAGTCAACGGCGGTAACCTCGAACCCGTGCCGGGCCAGGAAGATCGCGTTGTCGCCGACGCCACAGCCGAGGTCGATCGCGCGGCCCGGCTTCAGCGTCCCGTCCTCGACGAGCCGCACCAGCTCGGACCGCGGTTCGCCGATCCACGGCGGGTTTCCCCAGCGGTACCAGGCGTCGTAGAAGGCCTTCACGAGTGCTGCGGTCGAGTCAGGGCCGCTGACCGAATGGCGCGGGTCGAGAGTACGACGAGCGGGACCTGGCCGAGCATGTACACCGCGTGGGCGAGGTAGTGGCTGACGGTCTGCTCCGGAGCGAAGGGCAGGATCGGCAGCGGCAAGACGGTGATGATTCCGCCGATGACAAGGTTCAGGAGCCCCCAAGCCGCAATGGATACGATGGCGGCGAAGGATCTGGGGCGGAGGGCGAAGGCGGCCGCGAGGATGACGTCCACGACGAGCGGTCCCGAGTTCTCGACATCGAGCGGGCTTAGCGGTAGCTCGAAGAGGTTGTGGGCCAGCATCGACGCCCCGGATAGGGCGAGGGCCAGGGACATCGCGCGGCGAGTCGGATAGGTCATGGCCGGTCACAGGTGCGGAGCGGGACGACAGGACCGTATCCGCCCGGCGACCGAATCGCGCCGGCCTTCTATTCGGTTCCGAAGGCCGCTCCGAAGCGGTCGGCGTCGATGAGATCCGGGACCAACTCGCGTCGAAGCAGCGCGGCGATCCGCCCGCGCACCGCCCGGTTGGGGTCCGGATCGAGCCCCGTGTAGGCGGTCCCGGCGAGGAGGGCCAGGACGGAGCGAGCGATCTCGGTGGCACGTTCCCGTGCGAGACCGGGAGCGGCGGTGGCGATGAGGCGCCCGAACACCGCCTCTCCTTCCTGGAAGGCGCGCGATCGGGCGCCACCGCCTGGCGGTCCGTCACCGGCCTCCTCGGTCAGCTGGAGGGCCAATAGGTAATTCGGGAGCTCGGCGATCGCGAGATCGACGAGCTGGCCGAGCTGCCTGACCGCATCGATCGATGGGTCCACCCACGTGCTGTCCCAGTCGAGCCGCGGCCGGCGGACGAGGTAGGTGGCGAGGTCGCGCTTCGACGAGAAGTAGTGGTACAGGCCCGCCGGGCTCAAGTGGCAGGCGTGGGCGAGGGCCTTGATGGTGGCGTCGCGATAGCCATGACGACGGAAGACCGGAGCCGCCAGCGCAAACAACTCGCGGCGCCTGGCATCGAACTGGTCGCCGCCACGCCGTCGCCACGGCTCGAACTGCTGCCGGCTCCGTTGCGTTGGGCCTGTCATGGCCTTCGATCGTAGTCCGCCGATCGGGGCGCTGGCTGGGATTGTGTCGGGCGCCGGACGGCGTCGTGGCTTCGGGCATCCACGCCCCCGATGGACGCCAGACCTGATCGGTCCGACACGCGGTCGGGTCTGCCGCACCAGCCGCTCGCCGTGCCGATAGTCTGATCGTCATCCGCGCGGAGGCTGTCGAACACAGTGGATCGCATCGGACCAGACCTGCTCCGACTGATCGGGGGAGGCTTTGCCGCGCCGCACCTGATCATGGGCGACGTGCCCACCCTGGTCGATGCCGGGACGGCCGGTCGCGGTCCGACGATCGAGCGCGAGCTTCGTGCCTCTGGCATCCGGATCGAGCGAATCATCCTGACCCACGGCGACCCGGACCACGCCGGCGGGAGCGACCACCTGCGCCGCGTCACCGGCGCCGAGGTCTGCGCCAGCCTCGCCGAACGGCCGCTGATCGACCGCTCCGGCTGGCCGTCGCTGCCGCGTCTTCGTCGAGGGCTGATGAAAGCCATGTTCCGCGGCACGCCGCCGCCAACCGTCGACCGCTGGCTGGAGGGCGCCACGACCGTGAATGGTATCGACGTGATCCCCACGCCAGGCCATACGCCCGGCCACATCGTGCTCGCCTGGGAGGGCTGGCTGCTGGCCGGCGACGCGTTCGTCAGCGGCCAGCGCTTCCGGGAGTCGCCCTGGCCGTTCACGATCGACCGGCTAAGCGCTCGCCGCTCGATCGAGATGCTCCTCTCCCGCGCGCCGCGAGGTGCCTCGAGCAGCCACGGTCGTCCGGCCGAACGCGCGTCCGAGCGGCTTCAGGTGCTCGTCGAAAGCTGGCGCTGATCGACATACTCCCGGGCCAGCTCCACGAACGCGCTGACCGTCGGCGACAAGCTGCCCCCGGCACGCCAGGCGAGCCGGACGGTGTCACCAACGCCTCGATCCTCCGCGACCAGTCGCGGCCAGGGCCGATCAACCGGTTCCGGTACGGCATCGTCGATCGTGACGGCCAGTCCGAGATCAGCTGCGCCGAGCGCGAGCACGGTCATCGGGCTCGCCGAGTCGAACGCCACGAGCGGCTCGAACCCTGATCGTCGACATGCCGCCTCGAGCGCGCGACGCGAGTACGCACCGGCCTGCGAGCAGACGAGGGGGCGGTCCCTGAGCTGCGCGACCTCGACGGCCGCGACGTCTCGCCAGGGATGGTCGTCGGGGACCGCGACCACGAGATGGACCTCGTAGATGGGGAAGCCCTCGAACCGCGGATCGTCGGTTGGGGCGACCCCGGTGGCCAGGTCGACGAGCCCGTCGAGGAGATCCTCGGGAATCCCCCGACCTGGCGCCGACCCTCCGCCGTACTCGCGGATCTTGAACGCCACGCCCGGGTGCGACTCCCGGAATGCTCCGATTACCTCGGCGAGGAAGCGGCGGAGGTGGGGCGACGCGCAGGCGATCGCCACCACGCCGGCCCGGGCGGATCGCAGGTCGGCCGCCGTCGCCTCGAGACGGTCGACGGTCGCGATCGCCGCGGCCGCCTGGTCGAGGATGCTCCGGCCGTCGATGGTCAGCCGGACCCGCCGCCCGGCCCGCTCGAACAGCTTCACGCCGAGCTCTTGCTCGAGATCGCGAACCTGGCGCCAGAGGGCCGGCTGAGCGATCGAGAGGGCGTGCGCGGCCGCGGCATAGGTGCCCTCCCGGGCGACCGCGGTGAAGTATCGGAGCTGGCGGAGCTCCATCTGTCTCCGATAGCCAGGCGGTATTGAATCACTCATAACAATATCGTGGACGGCAACTGTCGTCGAGGCCTACGGTCCGCCAAGAAGGGAGCGGCAGACGCTCCCGAGCAAGCGATGGAGGTGGCGCGCCATGCCCACAGCGCGGACTCTCGGCCTCGGTCTGGTGATCCTCGGCCTTGGCATCGGGGCCCTCGTCCCGATCTTCATGGTTGTCTACCCCGCGGCCGGCATCACACCGAGCGACGCGTCCAACCCGGCGGTCGTGCTGCCGGTCATCGCCGCAAACCCGCTGCTGGTGACCGGTCCCGGGGCGCTCGAGATCGGTGTCCACGTCATCGGCGCGGTGGTCTTGGTCGGGTTCTGGGCCCGGTTCGGCCCGACGTCGTTCCTGATGGCGGTGGCGACGCTTGGCGGGCTCCTCTGGCTCAGCGTCGATGTCATCGACAACGCCATCACGTACCACGCGGTGCCAGGCCTGGCGGCCGACTACGTCGGCGGAACGACGGCGGCAGGACCGGCGTTCGTCCAGCTGACCAGCGTGGTCGAGGCGGTTCGTCTCGGCGCCCACGTCGTCGGCGGGCTGTGGGTGGTCGGTCTGTCGATCTTCGCCATCCGGACCCGGACGCTCCCGGCCGTCGTCGGCTGGCTCGGCATCGCCGTCGGCGCCGTCTTCGCGGCGAACCTATTCGTCCCAGCGCTGCTGAACATCAGCTTTCTGACAATGCCGACGTGGCTCGTAATCCTGGGAGCGAGCGTCGCCCGCGCCCAGGTGGCGTCGGTGCCCGCGATGCTCCCGCGCATCGCGGAGGCGTGACCGCCGAGATCACGCGGGCGTGCCCGGGCGCTGTGGCTGTTCGCCTCAGGTGGTGCCGGGCGCTGTTTCGGGGCCGGCGACCACAGGCCGGGCGGGACGCCACCAGGTTCGCGCCACCGCCAGCCCAAGGACGGCGAGGAGCACCACGTGGAGCAGCAGCACCGGGAAGAGAAAGACGTCGAAGGCAACCTCCCCGACGAGCAGGACAAGGGACGTCAAGCCGGGTAGGACCAACAGCCAGCCGACCACTCGCGGCACCCAGGCCACACCCAGTGCGGCCGATCCGACCACCAGGAACCCAAGGCCCATCGTCAGCTGGCCGGCATCGAAGTGAGCGGAGATCATCCACTGGACGCTCCGGTACAGCGACAGGATGCCTTCACCATCCGCCGAGGCCGCTGAGAACTGCCGGCCGAGATCGCCGACCACCGTCAGCCGCAGGAAGGCGCCGATGACCCCCGTGATGGCGGTCACGCCAAGGGCGGCCGCCAATGGCCCGCGGATCGTTGCCTCGCGCCGCAGTGCCAGCCCCGCGATGACGATCAGGCCGCCCATGAAGAGCCAACCCGCGGCATCGAGGACCATCGCGATCCGGTACAGACCGGGTGCGTGCGTGGCCATCAGGAGCTCATCGGCGGTCCCGCCGGCGCCGGGCTGCGACGAAACCGCGGCCAGTGCGCCAAAGAACGCGACCATCAGGCCGATCACCGCCACGGCGGTGAGCAGACCCCATCGGGCCAGCAGCCTCAGCCATGCGTCGCGATCCGTGGATACAGCCTGCGTTGTCACTGTCGTCACCCTCCTCCGAGCTCGACCAGCCCTGATGAGCCGTTGACCACCACCGGGACACCGTCCGGGATGGACCTGGTGGCATCGAGCGCGCCATCGACCAGGGGGATGCCGAATTCGCGAGCCACGATCGCGGCATGGGCGAATGGTCCGCCGACCTCGGTGACGGCCGCGGCTGCGACCGCCAACAATGGGGTCCAGATGGGCGATGTGGCGTGGGCAACCAGGACGTCGCCGGGCTGGAACCGCCCGAAGTCCTCGGGCCCGCTGACCACTCGGGCGATGCCCCTGGCGGTGCCGGGACTGGCGGGCGTGCCCACCACGACCCGACGCCCGTCCCGCGTCTGCAGGCCGCGCTCCATCAGCTGGGCGCGCACCTCGGCCGGAGTCATCTTCATCAGCGGGTCGTTCGCCCAGCTCGGATCCGAGGCCGGCGGGATGATCGGCGGCGGCGTCAGCCTCTTCCGCGCCTCGCGGACGGTGCGTCGGGCCTCGACCAGCTCGCGACGGTCCCCCTCAACGGTCCACAGCTCGTCAGCCTCGAGATAGAAGACAGTCTTCGGCCTTTGCGATGACCACTGCCTCGGCCAGGCGGCGCCCCTGTTCGAGGTAGGTCGCACGGAGCAAAGCAAGCACCTGCTGGAGGTGGAAGACGGCGTCATCGGTGTGGGCGGCGTGACTCTGACCCGCGGCCATCGCCCGGCGGGCCAAGAAGCCGCGCGGGCCTTTCAAGGCCCCGACCAGCTGCTCGGCCCGCTCGCGTGCCTCCCGGCTCCGGGCGAGCCGCTCGTCCGGTCCTTCGGGCTGGGATCGGGCGGCGGACAGCAGCCAGCGCTGGGCCTCGGGCGACTCGGCGAGGGTGGGATGGATCGGATCAGCGCTCTCGACCTGGTGACCGAAGCGCGCGAGGAAGTTCCTCAGGTCACCTGGATCCTGGCCCGCTCGTCGAAGCCCCCGCTCCGACTCGAGCAGCAGGGAGTCATTGCCGCGGAACAGGGCGCCGGGGTCCTCGAGTCCGGGCGGCTTCGCTTGCGAAACCAGCATCTGCCCGACTCGCACGAGCGAGGCGAACCAGCTGACCTCGCACCACCACCAACCGAGGGCGTCGAGGAGGCGCTG
This sequence comes from Chloroflexota bacterium, assembly GCA_012026785.1. GTDB lineage: Bacteria > Chloroflexota > Limnocylindria > Limnocylindrales > CSP1-4 > UBA5189. The sequence continues at coordinate 6,415 of VEOW01000111.1, forward strand.
GGCGTGCCGGCGAAGGGCGGGATCGTCCATCTCGGTCGGCTTCGCTCGCGCGAGCCCTTCCAACTCCACGAGCCGCGGCCGCCAGCGCCGCCGTGCTCGGCGGTCGCCGTCAAGGCCCAGCGTCAGGAGGTGGATCATGCTCCCGCCGACGTTGGCCACATAGGTCCAGAGCGGGCCGCCGACACGCATGTAGAGCCAGCCGTTGATGAGCACGTGCGCAGGCTTGAATGCCTTCGGGAACGGCGGCCAGCCCCGATAGGTCTGGCGAGCGGTCGCCATCGCCGCGAACGTGGTGGTGGCGCCGAGGGGCGAGGGCGGCTCGGTTGCCCACTCCGCCGCCTGGAGGTCCTTGGCCCACTTCGCGCCTGGGATCGGACTCTCCCAGCTCACCTCGGGCGGAAGGGCGGTCATGGGCCGGGCCTGGAGGAGCCACAGACCATCGTCGGCGATTGCCCACTCGACATCCTGCGGGGTGCCCTCGGCCTCGGCGATGCGGCGGACCAGTGCTGCGATCTGCCTCGCCTGATCCTCGCCAAGCACCGAATGGCCCGGGTTGACTGGCTCCGCCTGCACCTCGTCGTGGGTCGTGACACGGTAACGGTCGGGCGTGACTTCGCCCGAAACCAACGCATCGGCGCGGCCCTTGACCGCGTGGATCACGACGGCGTCACGGGTCCCAAGCAGCGGGTCTGCCGAGAAGGCCACGCCCGCTGCGCGCGCGTCGACCATCCGCTGAACTAGCACTGACATCGAAAGTGTTTCCGTGAGCCCGGCCAGGTCGCGGCGCCGCAGGTAGGCCTCCACGCGCTCGCTCGACAGCGAGGCCCAACAGGCAGCGAGCGCGGCGGCCAGCTCCCGGTCGCCACGGACGTTGAGCGCCGTCTCGAACTGGCCGGCGAAGCTCGCCTCCCTGCCGTCCTCGGCCGAGGCCGATGAGCGAACCGCCACCGGGACGTCCGGTCCCATCTGCCGATAGGCATCGAGGGCGAGAGCCGTCGCCTGCTCTCCGGAGCCGATCACGCAGAACCCGTCCGGAACGTGCTCGCCCCTCGCCATCAGCTCGCCGAGCCGCGCGGCCTTGCCACCGACGTCGGAAAGCCCGCCCGCCTGCGCCAGCGGGACGATGCGGGCATCGGCCCTAGTCTCCGCCTCCAGGATCGTTCGCACGGGACGCCTCCTTAGAACTCGGCTGCGACTGGCTAGGGCTCGGCCAGTGGATCGGGCAGGTCGGGGGTCTTGGGTGGGAAGAGCAGTGTTCGTCGCCGGTGCTGCCGTCGCAGGTAGGCCTCGAGGATCCGAAGCCCGCGGTTGGCGAGGGTGGCGCTCACTTCGTCGCGTCGCCCGGCTGTGACGGCTGGCTTGATCAGGTGGTGCAGCAGGAACGCCATTTCCTGTTCGGTCAACTCGGTGTAGCGGCGGACGAAGCGCAGCTTCTCGAGCTCGACGCCCTGATCCATGATCAGGCGGGCCGCGCTTGCCGCCTCGGCTTCCGCCTCGGTGTAGAGCGACCTACCGTCTACGCTCTGGGGCTGGAGGACGCCGCGCTCCTCGAGCCTCGTCAGCTCGTCGAGCGTCAGCCCCGCCCGGTCTGCCACCTCGGCTCGGTCGAGCGGCGGCTCCTCACCGTCGAGGCTTAGAAACTCGGTGACCACCGCGACCGCGCGCTCTGCGGCCGCCGGGCTCGACGGCGCGCCCATCTTCGACATGCCTTCGAGCTGCTCGCGGATCTGCGCCAGGGGGATGTGGGCTTGCTGAAAGGCTTTGATGACGCGAAGGCGGACGAGATGGCTGTCGTCGAAGTAGGACACCCGGGCGTTGACCTTTTCGGCCGGCGGGAGCAGTCCTTCGCGCAGGTAGAAGTGGATCGTCTCCCGGCTCACGCCCGCAGCTTTGGTCAGCTCTCCGATCCGCATCCGGCGTGGTTGCGTAGTGGCGATATGCATAGGGTTGCTATATACATGGCCAGACAACGGGTGTCAAGGCCTTCGCCATCCTCGACCCGGGTTGCGCACGCTGGCTGCGGGCCGTCGCCCGGAGGGTCGACGAGACGGTGGCGGCCCGGGCCTGGGTGACGTCGCTGGTGGCCCTCCGCGCGGGGCGCCTCGACTCC
>VEOW01000149.1 GCA_012026785.1 Chloroflexota bacterium
GCATGCGGTACCTACAGCGTCTACTGGAGGTACGGCACCATGCCGCGTCGAGGACCACGTCGCATCACGGTCACTGGCGTCGGAACGCCGCCGCCGCTCACACGGGAGCTTCTGTACCCGCTGGCCATGGAGATCCTCCACCGTTTGGAGGCCAAGCAGGCGGCCGAGCGTCGGGCTGAACAGGAGCGGCAGGAGGGGCGCCACCCCGAAGGGAAGCTGCGACCCAACGAACCCAGTTAACCGTTTGGATGCAGGTTCGTTCCGTCCCGCTCGCTGGACCCTATGGCCAATTCGTTAACGCCCATCGTCGAGCTCGCGATCGGCCTCAGTCGAGCAACAGCTTCGCGTCTGGATCGAGAACCTGGACGAGGGCGCGCGCGTAGGCGCCGATCGCTTCGCCCACGCCGCCGTGGAAGGTCGGGAAGGCGTAGATCATGGTCCGCAGGTCCTCGAGCGGGACGCGCTGATGGACCGCCAGCGCGAGCATCCCCAGCAGTTCCGCGCCGTGCGGCCCGACGGACGTCGCCCCGACGAGCACGCCGTCCGTGCGATCGGCCACGAGCTTGATGAGCCCCTCATTGCCGGTTCCGTGGAGCCAACCACGGAAGGTGGCCGCGACCGGCTTCACCACGACGGCCACGTCGAGGCCGCTCTTGCGCGCGGTCGCTTCGGTCATTCCCACGCTCCCGACCTCCGGATCGGTGAACGTCGCCCGGGGCAGTGACCGGTAGTCTGCCGGCGGAACCGTCTCGCCCAGGATCGCGGCCACGACGATGCCCGCCTGGTACAGCGCGACGTGCGAGAACATGCCCTTGCCGGTGACGTCACCGATGGCCCAGATGCCGTCGCCGGCCCGCAGCCGATCGTCGACCGGGATCGCCCCGCCCGACGCGGCGATGCCGGCCGCCTCGAGTCCGAGACCGCTCACGTTCGACGCGCGTCCGACGGCGACCAGCAGCCGCTCGGCAGCGAGCTCGGTACCGTCGTCGAGCGTCACGGCCACCGCGTTGTCCCTTGGCTCGACGCGCTCGGCCCGCGCCCCGGTCCGGATTCGGACGCCGTCGGCGGCCAGCGCGGCCGAGACGACCACCGATGCCTCCGGTTCCTCGCCCGGCAGCAGTCGTTCGGCCGCCTCGACGATGGTCACCTCGACGCCGAAGCGCGCGAACACCTGCCCGAGCTCGCAGCCGACGGCACCGCCCCCGAGCACGAGCAGCGAAGAAGGCAGGCTCGGCGTGCTGATCGCCTCGTGGCTTGTCCAGTACGGGACCCCGTCAAGCCCGGGGATGGGCGGCACGATCGGCCGGGAGCCCGTGGCGATGACGATGCCGCGCCGGGCGGTGAACGCCAGAGCGCCGACCGCTACGCTGCGTGGCCCGGTCAGTACACCTCGGCCGCGGACGAAGCGGCCCCCTCGGCCCTCGAAGCGTGCGACCGCGTACGAGTCGTCCCAGCCGCCGGCCGCCTGGTCGCGGATGCGGGTCGCGACCGGCTCCCAGTCGGGCGTCACCGCCGCATGGCCGGCGACACCGTCGATCCGCCGCGCCTCTACCAGCAGGTTGGCCGCTCGCACCGCCATCTTGGTGGGGATGCAGGCCCAGTAGGCGCACTCGCCGCCGACCAGCGCCGGTTCAATCCCCACCACATCGAGGCCGGCCATCGCCAGTCGCCCGGCCAGCTCCTCACCACCCGTCCCCAGGCCGATGACGATGACGTCCGCCTCGTGGTCGCTCATTGACTCGTGGCCAGCTCGCCGGGCGTAGCCGCCCGGCGTGGGTGGGTCTCGTACATCCGGATCAGTACCACCACGCCCGACGCGGCGGTGAGCAGGGCCACGGCCCAGATCGCCGCCGGCATCCCGAAGCGGTCGGCGATCGCGCCGGCCAGCAGCGCCCCGACCGCGAAGCCTGCATCGCGCCACAGCCGATAGACGCCGACCGACGACGCCCGCCAGCCCGGGTGCGCGACATCGCCGATGGCCGCGAGCAGGGTGGGGTAGACCATCGCGGTGCCGGCTCCCAGCAGCACGCTTGCGGCCGCCCACGGACCGAAACCGTGCGTGGCGGCGATGAGCCCGAGCGCCGCTGCCTGGATCAGCATGCCGCCGACGATCAGGCCCTTGCGGCCCAGCCGGTCGGACAGGGCGCCGGTCGCCAGCTGGCCGAGGCCCCAGACGGCGGGGTAGATGGCAGCCAGGATCCCGATCTGGCCGACGGTGAGGCCGGCAACGGCGTAGTAGATCGGCAACACGCCCCAGGCCAGCCCGTCGTTGAGGTTGTTCACCAGGCCTGCCTGGCTCGCGGCCGACAGCGCCCGCTCCCGGAAGCTCGTCAGCACGAAGACGGCACGGAGCGAGAATGTGTGTCTCGGGTCGGCGGTGTTGGGATGGAGCGTGGCCTCGTGACGGGCGTGGCCACGGGTCTCGCGGACGAAGAGCGCTGAGAGCCCGAGGCCGAGCCCGGCATACGCGAGGCCGAGGAGGAACGGCGCGGGGCGCAGGCCGAAGCGTTCGGCAAGCAGGCCGGTGGCGAGGGCCGTCACGGCCACCGCCCCGTAGCCGGCCGCCTCGTTGAGGCCCATCGCCAATCCCCGACGCGCCGGCCCGACGAGATCGATCTTCATGATCACCGTCGTCGACCAGGTGAGGCCCTGGTTGATGCCGAGGAGCACGTTCGCGAGGATGACCCACTCCCAGCCGGGTGCCACCATGAGCAGCACCGGGACCGGCAGCCCGATCAGCCAGCCGGCGACGAGGACCGGCTTGCGTCCGTACCGATCCGAGAGGGCGCCGGCGACGAAGTTCGTGGCGGCCTTGGTGATCCCGAACGCGACGATGAACGTCAGCGCCGAGGTCACCGCCTCGAGTCCGAAGACCTCGCCGGCGAGGAGCGGCAGGACCGTCCGCTCCTGGCCGATCATGCCGCCGACGAGAGCGTTGACGGCCACGAGCAGGATGAACTGGCCGAGGTTCGCGCCGAGCCCGAGCCGGATCGATCCGTCAGCAGCCGACGATGGCCGTGCCTCGGGACGGCGGACGATGCTCACCGTCCGGTTGCCCGGGACATTGCCTGCGCGCGGGCCCAGTCGCGAGTGCCGCCACCGAAGACGATCGGGCTGCCACCAGCGCGCTCGAGCAGGCTGGCGCCGGTCATGGCCCGCTCGCCGTGGCCGCACATCACGGTCCACGCGCTGTCCGCCAGGTCCCCGGCACGGTCCGGCAGGCTGCCGAGCTCGAGATGGATTGCGGTGGGAACGTGGCCGGCGACGTACTCGGCCTCCTGGCGGACGTCGAGGATCGGTGCGCTCAGCGCCACCGGATCGGCGGTCAGGCCAGTGCGGCGCTCGGGTAGGCCGGCCGCACGCCAGGCGGCCATGCCTCCGGCCAGCTCGCCCGCCAGGTTCTCGTACCCGATCTTCAGGCACTGGCGCACGAGCTCGCCACGATCCTGATCGAGCTCGAGGACGAAGATCAGCGGCCGGTCGGGCGCCACCAGCCAGCCAAGCCACGAGGCGAAGGCGTCCCGCAGGGCAGTCGACAGGGCACCCGGGATGTGGCCGGCGGCGAAGGCCGCGATCGGGCGCGCATCGACGAGCTCGGCGCCGTCGGCCAGTCGGCGCTGGACCTCCACGTGCGCCAGAGGAGCCAGCTGCGGTGGGTTCGTTCCGTACACGTGCGGCCCGCGGCGGTTCACCTCCCGAAGGCGGAGGAAGTAGGTCGGATACGTGCCGAGGCCAGCGGTCAGGCGTCGAACGAACGTGTCCTCGTCGGGGGCGGCGAGGAGCGGGTTCGTTCTGCGCTCGCGACCGATCGTGGTGGTCCGCTCCCCGCCGCCCGGCGCCGAGCAGAACGAGCCGGCGCCATGGGTAGGGTAGACCGGCAGGTCGTCCGGCAGGGCGAGGATCCGCTCGTGCAGCGCGCGGTACAGCTGCCGGGCGAGGGTATCGGTCTGCTCGGGGCCGATCAGGTCGGTCCGCGCCACCCCGCCGACGATGAGGGCCCCGCCGCTGAACAGGGCGACTGGCCGCGAGCCGTCGAGCAGCAGGTAGGCGAGATGCTCGGGCGTGTGCCCCGGTGTGCCGATCGCCCGCAGCGTCAGGTCGCCGGCCGCCAGCTCTTCCTGGTCCTCCAGCCCGCGATGGCGCCAGGCGTAGCGGCCGGCGCGCGGGACGAGGGCGGTCGCGCCCACGCGGGCGAGTTCGCGGCTGCCGGACACAAAGTCGGCGTGGAGGTGGGGCTCGAGGCTGTACGCGACGCGCAGCCGGCGCTGCTCGGCGAGCCGCAGATACGGCTCGACGGCGCGCGTGGGATCGACGACGAGCGCGCGCCCATCGCCGAGGTCGACGAGGTACGAGGCGTTGCCGAGCCCCTCGTCGATGACCGGTGTGATGGTGACCAATGACCCACTCCCGAGGTGCCGTTCGGCCATGCGGCTGAGACGTCGGAGTATAGTCTTATTCCAATGGTCATTGGAATGCAGGAATGACGACGACAGGCCGCAGCACCAAGACCGCCCTCAACGAGCAGTTCGCGCGCATCGGGAAGGCGCTGGCCAGCCCACGTCGCACCGAGCTGCTCGACCTGCTCGCCCAGGGCGAGCACGGCGTCGAGGCCCTGGCCGCCGAGGCCGACATGAGCGTGACCCTCACGTCGGCCCACCTCCAGGCGCTCCGCCAGGCACGCCTCGTCGAGACCCGCCGCGACGGGCCACGGATCTTCTATCGCCTGGCCGGGGACGACGTGTTCGAGCTGCTGGCCGCGGTCCGGGCGGTGGCCCATGCCCGGCTCGCCGAGGTCGAGCAGGTCGTGCGCGCCTATTTCGGGGCACCCGACGAGCTCGAGCCGATCGGGCGCGACGAGCTGGTGGCCCGGGCACGCGGTGGCGAGGTGGTCGTCCTCGATCTGCGGCCCCGCGACGAGTACGCCGCGGGGCACATCGCGGGCGCGGTTTCGATCCCGCTCGAGGCGCTCGAGGAGCACCTCGCCCTCCTCCCGCCGGAGGCGGAGATCGCCGCCTACTGTCGTGGACCGTATTGCGTCATGGCCCCGCGCGGGATCGCGCTGCTCCGCCGCCACGGCTATCGGGCTCGTCGTCTCGCCGATGGCGTCAACGAATGGCGTCTGGCGGGCCTTCCGGTGGCGACCGGATCGGAACCCGGGTCATGGAGCTGACCCGACAACACCCTCGACCTGAATGAGGTGCTCTCGATGATCAAGACCGCTCGCGCCCGGCACGAGGCCGGGCTGCGCTTCTCGGTGGCGACCGGCAGCGGCCACCGTGTTGTCCTCGACGACACGGGCGGGGACGCCGGGCCACGTCCGGCCGAGCTGCTGATGGTCGCCCAGGCCGGATGCACCGGGATGGACGTCGCGTCGATCCTGGCCAAGAGGCGCCAGGTGTTCGACAGCTACGAGGTGGCAGTCAGCGGCGAGCAGCGCGACGATCCGCACCCCCACGTCTACGTCCGTCTCGACATCGTCCACGAGTTCAGCGGCGCCGACCTCGACGTGGCCGCGGTGCGCCGGGCGATCGAGCTCTCGGCGACCCGCTACTGCACCGCTTCCGCGATGTTCAGCGCCGGGCCGGCCGAGATCCACCACCGCTACCAGATCCACCGCGCTGACGGCCGGGCCGATGCGGTCGGCGAGGTGGTCGTCACCGGGCCGCACGCAAATCCCGACGCGCTCGGCCAAGCGCCGAGTCCGGCGCCCGCTGGCGCAGCCTAGAAAGGAGCGAGGCGATGATGACGTTCGGTGGTGGCTGGTTCGGCTGGCTCGGCCCGTTGATCATGCTCGGACTGCTGGTCGGCATCGTGCTGGTCGTGACCTGGGCGGTGCAGGCCGGCGGGCGGCGCGAGGACGACGCGCTGGCGGCGCTCCGCGCGCGATTCGCCCGCGGCGAGATCGATGCCGAGCAGTTCGAGGCGATGCGTCGTACCCTCGGCGCCGACGACGGTCGCCGGCCGGCGACGAACCTGGGCATCATCGGCCTGGTCCTCATCGTGGCGGCCATCGTGCTCGGCATGCTGATGGCCTGGTCATCCCCGGGATGGGGCTGGATGGGGTCCGGCGGGATGATGGGTCCCGGCTCGATGATGGGCGTCGGGGCCGGACCGACCGCCCCGGCCGGCACGTCGGTCACGATGGCCGGCGCGCGGTTCGAGCCGGCAAAGTTGACGATCGCGTCCGGCGAGACCGTGCGCTGGTTCAACGACGACGCCCTGCCCCATACCGTCTCGGGCACTGCCGGCAGCTGGGACTCCGGCAACCTGGCGCCGGGGCAGGCCTTCGAGCGCCGCTTCGACGAGCCCGGCTCGTACGCCTATCTGTGCCGTTACCACCCCGGTATGGTCGGCACCATCGAGGTCGAGGGCTGACGCGGTGATCGTCCACGGGCGGCCGATCACCGCCCGCCACGAGGGCGGTCAGCGCTTCGCGCTCCGCATCCGTGGCCACGAGCTCATCGTCGACCAGCCGCCCAGCGCCGGCGGCACCGACGCCGGGCCGTCGTCGACCGAGCTATTCGTCGCTTCGCTGGTCGGCTGCGTCGCCCACTACGGCCAGACGTTCCTGGCGCGCCACGGGATCGCGGGCGCCGTCAGCGCCGAGGTGGACTGGTGGGGCGACCTCGGGGCTGAGCGGCTGACCCGGGCCGTGATCCGCGTCCAGGCACCCTGGCTTCCGGCGGAGCAGGAGGCCGGCTTCCGGGCGGCGGTTGAGCACTGCCTGGTCCACAACACGCTGCGCCAGGAACCGGACGTTGCGATCGAGGTCACGAGCGGGGCCGATGCCGGCACGCCAGCCTGAGTCCGACCGTCGATCGAGCCCCGCGCCGTCGGACACCGTCGCCATCCGTCCAGCGCCCTACGCCGCCTGGCGAAACACCGCGCTGGGCGCGATCACGGAGTCGCTCGAGCAGCGCGTGATCCTGGAGCTCGTCGGTGAAGCCGCGGGACATCAGGTCCTCGACGCTGGCTGCGGCGACGGTGCGCTGGCCTGTGAGCTGGCGGCGAACGGCGCGGAGGTGACCGGCGTCGACGGCGACCCGGCGATGCTCTTGGTCGCCCGCGAACGCGCAAGTTCGGCCGGCCTCGACGTGGCGTTCGTCGAGAGTCGCCTCGAACGCCTCCCGTTCGCGGATGGCTCGTTCGACGTGGTCGTAGCGGTCACCGCTGCTCTGCTTCGTGCCCGACGCATCGGCTGCCGTTCGCGAAGTGGCGCGCGTCCTCCGGCCCGGCGGCCGGCTGGTGATCGGCGAGCTTGGCCGCTACAGCGTGTGGGCGGCCATCCGGCGGATCCGCGGCTGGCTCGGCGCTCGCACCTGGCGGGCGGCGCGGTTCCGAACCGCATCCGACCTGCGCGCCCACGCCGGGCAGGCCGGCCTGACGGTCGAGGCGGTGCGCGGCTCGGTCTTCTATCCGCCCGTGGCGCTCGCCGCCCGCGCGATGGCTCCCCTCGCTCGGCGTCTCGGCCGACGCCGCACCGTGGGCGCCGCATTCGTCGCGGTTGCCGCGATCAAGCCCCGTCGCTGAGGGCGGTGGTCGACCGCGTCAGGGGCGGTCACCGGCCTCGGATTGCGCAGCAGGGCCTCCATCCGCGCGGCGTCCGGATCGAGGAGCGGACGACCTCCGAGTCGAGCGCGAAAGAGAAGCTGCCGCGCCGTGCTGCCGCGCCGCGCTGCCGCGGGGCCCCGCCCTGCGTGGCGGGGACACTACGGTCGGGTAGTAGACTCACCAAACCATGCGATCGCTTCATTGAACGCCGCCGTCGCGCCATGACCTCCGGAATGCCCACGACGAGTAGGCTCGAGCCAGGCGGGCTCGCCGCGCTCCGCTCCACGCTCGATCTGCGCTTCTGGCTTGTTGCCGGCCTCGCGACGGCTGCATCGCTGGTTGTCCTCGGTGTCCCGACGGCCGTCGTCCCGAACCCGTACTTCATCAGAATGACGCCGACGGAGGGGTTCAACGTCGCCGTCTGGCTGCTATCTGCGCCGCTCATCGGGCTCCTGATCGCCACGTACGTGCGCCCGCCAAGGCACGCGTTCGGTCACGACACCCAGGAACGCGGAGCGGGTCGTGCGACGCTCGGAGGCGTCGCTGCGTACCTTGCCATCGGATGCCCAATCTGCAACAAGGTGGTCGTTGCCGCGCTCGGAGTGAGCGGCGCGTTGAGCTACTTTGCCCCTTTGCAGCCAATCATCGGTGCTGGGTCGCTGGCACTGTTGGGCGCGACGTTGGTCTGGCGCCTGCGCGACCGGGCGCGTCGCTGCGAGCGTTGTGCCTCCTGACCCGCGTGGCCAGCCCGGCTGGGTCGCAGGCCCAAGGTGGCGTATACTCCCTGGGGGTATCCGAAACGAAGCGAGGCGAAGAATGGATCTGACCGTACTCGAGGCTGACGTCACTCGCATCCGCGCCGGCTACAGCTGCCCCTGCGGTTGTACGCCGTCCGTGGACTACGCCCGCGGCGAGGACCTCGTCGAAGAGGGTTGCTGCTGCGGGAACCATTTCGCGGTCGGGCCGCACGCCTCGGGAAGCCTGAGGCCCTCGGCCGGCTTTCGGCCAGAGCTGCGGGTGTTCGACGCGCCGTGGGGCGAGCGGCTGGAGGCGGCCTGGCTCGTCGGGCCGAGCGTCCACGGGCCGTCAGGCGAGCACGAGCACGAAGCAAGCGATGAGGACCCGACCACGCAGGCGGTCGATCCCGTGTGCGGGATGACGGTCGATCCGGAGGCGGCTCGGGCGAAAGGCCTGTCCAGCTTGCACAACGGCGTCGACTACTTCTTCTGCGGAATAGGCTGCAAGCTCGAGTTCGTTGACGACCCGGAGCACTTCCTCGACTCCTCCTACGTTCCCTCGATGTAAGCCCGCGCCATGACGCCTGATACCGCGCCGCGCGGCGCCGCCGTCCGGTTCCCGGTTGAGGGGATGACCTGCGCTTCCTGCGTCAACCGGATCGAGCGGTACCTACGCAAGACCGAGGGCGTCGCCGAGGCGAACGTCAACCTCGCTACCGAGACCGCGTCGATCCGCTTCGACCCGGCGGTCGTCGATCTCGACGGGCTCCGGGCCGCGGTCGAAGCTGCCGGCTACGAAGCGCGCATCGACCGGGCCGAGCTGTCGGGATCTGGGCGGCAGGCGGTCGAGATCGCCTTCCGGGCGCCCGACGCCGGGCTAATCGGGCCGCGCGCGCTCGCCCTCGACATCGAGGGCATGACCTGCGCCTCGTGCGTGAACCGGATCGAACGCTATCTGCGGAAAGTCGACGGGGTCGTCGAGGCCAACGTCA
>VEOW01000131.1 GCA_012026785.1 Chloroflexota bacterium
CGCCTCCCGGCCGCCGGGTGTCCAGATCCGGATGCTGCGAGCTGTCCTGGCCGCCCGCGCCGCGATCGCCGCCGGCGTCTCTGCCGGTCGGCCGCTGGCCGAAGCCCTGGACCGGCCCGACCTCCTCGAGCTGCGCCGCATCCGGGAGTGGCGTGGCGATGACGTCGCGGCGCGCCTGGAGGCCCTGGTCGCGCGGCTGGAGCGAGCGGAGGACGCCGGATGACCCTCTCGGCCCGGCGGGTTCATGGCGTCGAGCGCCTGGTCGGACCACTGGCGGTGTTCCACGCCGTGCCGTCGATCCGCCTCGGCGAGGAGGTCGTGGTTCGCGGTGCCGACGAGACCCTTCGCCACGGCCAGGTGCTGGAGCTGGATGCCGAGCTCGCGGTCGTCCAGGTCTACGAAGGCACCGCCGGCCTCGACCTCGAATCGACGGTCGTGGAGCTGACCGGCGGCCCGTTCCGGCTGGGCGTCTCGGTCGACATGCTGGGCCGCGTGCTCGACGGCCGCGGTCGCCCGATCGACGGCGGTGCGCCGATCGTGCCGATCGCCCGCGCCGACGTGAACGGCCGGGCGATCAACCCGGCGGTCCGGGCCAACCCCGACGACTTCATCGAGACCGGGATCAGCGCCATCGACCTGCTGGACAGCCTGGTCCGCGGCCAGAAGCTGCCGATCTTCACCGGCGCGGGTCTCCCGGCGGACGAGCTGGCGGCACGGATCGCCACCGGTGCCAGGGTGCTCGGCGAGGAGCGCTTCGTGACCGTATTCGCCGCCATGGGCGTGACGCGCCGGGTGGCCGACTACTTCCGCGATGCGTTCGCCTCGTCGGGCAGCCTCGACCGGGTCGTCCTGTTCCTCAACCTGGCCGACGACCCGGCGCTCGAGCGGTTGCTGACGCCGCGCTGCGCCCTGACCCTGGCCGAACATCTCGCGTTCGAGCTCGGGATGCAGGTCCTGGTCGTCATGACCGACGTCACCAACTACGGCGAGGCGCTCCGCGAGCTGGCCACCGCTCGCGAAGAGGTCCCCGGCCGGCGGGGCTACCCGGGCTACCTGTACACCGACCTCGCGACCCTGTTCGAGCGGGCCGGCCGGATCGCGGGCAACCCCGGCTCGCTGACGGTCCTGCCGATCGTGACGATGCCCGACGACGACATCACCCACCCGATTCCGGACCTGACCGGCTACATCACCGAAGGCCAGATCGTGCTGTCGCGTGAGCTGCACGCGCGCGGCGTGTTCCCACCGATCGACGCCCTGCCGTGCCTGTCGCGGCTCATGAACGCGGGCATCGGCGAGGGCCGGACGCGGCCCGAGCACCGAGCCGTCGCGGACCAGCTGTATGCGCTGTACGCGCGGGGACGCGAGCTCCGACGGCTCGTGACGGTCATCGGCGATGCCGGCCTGTCCAGCCTCGACCAGCGGGTCCTGGGCTTCACGACTGAGTTCGAGACGAGGTTCGTCGGCCAAGGGGGCGCGACGCGGACGCTCGATCAGACGTTCGAGGTCGCCTGGTCGCTCCTCGGCCGGCTGCCGCGCGAGGAGCTGCTGCGTATCTCGTCTGCCGTGCTCGACGAGCAGTGGCGGCCGAGCGAGCGCCCGGACGAAGGGGCGAGCGGGTGAGCAGGGCCGCGTGGTGACTCGCCAGCGCACCCGCACCGGCCTCCTCGCGACCCGTGCCCAGCTGGCGCTGGCCCGCCAGGGCCAGGCGCTCCTCGAGCAGAAGCGGGACGCCCTGCTGCGGGAGCTCTACCAGGAGGTCCAGGTCATCCACGCCGCCCGCGACGAGCTGGAGACGGCCGCCTTCGAAGCCCAGCTGGCGCTCGATGAGGCCCGCGTCCGCCTCGGAGACGAGGTCGTCGCGGCCGCTGCGGCGGGGGCCGTCGATGAGCCTCCCATCGAGGTCCGCCCCGCGTCGGTCATGGGCGTCGCCGTGCCGGCCGTCACTCCGCGGAGCTTCGTTCGAGCGATCGGGGATCGTGGCCGCGCGCCACTCGTCTCCGGGCCCGCCCTCGAGGACGCCGCGGAGCGGTTCGAGATCGAGCTCACGGTCGCCATCCGGCTGGCCACGATCGAGGCCCGTGTCCGGCGCCTTGCTCGGGAGATCCGCCGGACGTCGAGTCGCGTGAATGCCCTGCGGTTCCGCGTCGTCCCGGAGCTTGCCGGGGAGGCGACGGCGATCGGATTGGCGCTCGAGCAGCGCGAGCGCGAGGACCATTTCCGGCTCAAACGCGTCAAGGCCCACCGCGCCGCCCGGGCGCACTGATCACGGTTCTCGGGAGACTCCACAACGGGCAGGTTGCCGTGCTGTCCAAGGCCGCATGCAATGACGCCGAAAGGCCTTCGAAACCCCATCCACCGCGGGCCTGAGCCTGCCGCGTCCCGACGCCTGCGACCCTCGCGGTCACAGGAGGTCAAACATGCAGCAGAGCCCGGTCACCCAGCGGGTCGTCGGGGACGAGGAGCACCAGCACGCCCACCAGGCGATCGTCCACAGCCACGACCACTACCACGTGACCCACCATCACACGAACCGGCCCCTCGGCGAGTTCGACCATCGGGCGACCTATCACGTCCACGAGCACAGCCACGCGCCGCTCGTCCACGCCCACCAGGACCGCAGCCGCGAGGACGAGGACGCCGAGCACGACGCGGAAGCCCACATCCACGACCACGACGCCCCAGCAACACGCCGCTGACGGAGGACGCCACCATGCCTGAGCTCAGTGAGAAGCAGCGCGACCGGATGCCCGACGACCAGTTCGCCTACGTCGACAGCCAGGGCGACGAGCACCTGCCGATCAACGACGAGTCCCACATTCGAAACGCCATGGCGCGCTGGAACCAGACCGAGTTCGAAAGCCAGGCCGCCAAGGAGCGAGCGCGCAAGAAGATCCTCGCCGCCGCTCGGGAGCACGACATCGACGTCGACCCCGAGAGCGACTTCGCCAAGGGCAACGGCTGATCAGCTGACCCGCGCGGGACCTCGGCCGCGCTCTCGCTCCTCGCGATCCCGATCCTCGCGATCGGGCACCGGGCCGCTGAGCGAGCTCGGGGCGTCGGGGTTGGCGATGTCGTCGACGCCGATCCGGAGGCGGTAGACGAGCTCACCACCGAGCCAGGCCGTGACGAGAGCCAGGCCCACGCCAATCAGCCCCAGCACGAACGGCAGCGCGGCGGGGGCATAGGCGTACGCCGGCTTGTCGAGTCGGAGGGCCCAGCTCACCACGAACAGCAGCACGATGATCGCGTTCCCAAGGCCGTGCCACGCCCCGATCCGACGGGCCCGCGTGCCCTGCCGAATGTTCAGCCAGTCGATCAGCCCGAACAGCGCGGCCAGCAGCCCGCCGACCAGCCCGATCGAGATGTTCCAGAAGGCGAGCGTCGCGAACTCGCCGTTGCCGCTGACGAGATACACCGCGTCGAACAGGACCGCCGTGGACAGCAGCGCCAGCGGCAGGACGACGAGCATCGGATGGATCGGGTGTCCGAGTAGCTTGGCCCGGCTTTCCATTGCCGCCTCCTGTCGTGTTGCAGAACGGCTCAATGGTCGGGGCAGCCTGATTGCAGGCGCGTCGCCCAGCCCCGTTGCCTGGGCGACGATCCGCTGCCAGCCATGGTCGAGCGCGGCGCGCCTGGCGGCCGCGGCCGGCCCGGGCGAGATCGCTGCGCGTCCTCGGCTGAGCGGCGTCGGTAGGGCGACGTCAACGCCCTCGCCGGAGGCGGGTCGCGAGCGCGTGGCCACGCAGGCTCGGCACCGCTGCCTGCGCTCGATCGGCCGTATTGGGGTAGGCACGCTCGGCGGCGGCGTCGAGGCGTTGCAGCTCGTCGCGGAGGACGGCCTGCCGTTCCGGCGGTGCCACTGCCAGCAGGTCGAGCAGGATCGCCCGGATCCGGCGCTCGACCTGCAGCTGGCTTTGACCCGAGAGCCGGATCTCGTCGAGCGCGAGGTGGACGTAATCGTCCCAGTCGGGACGATGGACCAACAGTCGCGGGCGACCCTCGTGGCTGCGGACGGGAGACGGGATCTTGCGGGTCGCCGTTCGGCGCAGCAGATCGTGCAGACGATCGAGGGCTTGGACGGCCGTGGTCGGGTCGTTCGTTCCCGGCGACAGCGCCCGGACCGCGACGTCCACGAGCTGCCGGAACCCGAAGGCCGCATCCTGGGCGAGCGTGCGCTCGCGACCGATCGCGATCGCCGACCGAACAGAATCCGCCGCGGCGCGATCCCAGGAGCCCCATAGCGCGACCAGGGGCGCGTCCTCGGCCACGAAGTCGCCGACGCTCGGAATCAGCTCCAGCCTGCGGTCGCCCGTCGCGGCGTCGAGCAGCTCCTCGGCGGCCACGCCGACCACGTGCCCGGCTCGTTGGGCCTTGAGCGTCGCGACCGGCGGCTCATCGACCGGGAACCTCGTGGCGTCCCCCGGCTCGTGCCCCAGCCGCTCGGGGTACAGCCGCTCGATGGCCTCGACGGTTTCCTGCCAGATGTTCCGGATGACGGTGCTGGCCCGGATCGCCTGGGCCATGTGATCGATGTAGTAGACGAACGCCCCGACGCTCGCGAGGAGGAGCCCGAAGGCGACGAACACGGAGATGCCCGGGATGAACCGCGCGGTGGCGTCGGTGGCACTCCTGACCTCCCGCAACACCACCAGCGTGAAGACGAACGTAGCGACGAACAGGCCCAGCACGGCCTGGTTCGCCCGGTCGCGCAGGAACGTCCGCATGACCCGTGGCGAGAGCTGGCTCGAGGCGAGCTGCAGGACCAGCATCGTGATCGAGAAGACGAGGCCGGTGAAGGTCAGCATCGACTGGGCGATAACCGACAGGACGCTCCGGGCCCCCTCCTCGCTGCCGCTGTAGACGAAGAACAGCGCTCCGGGCTCCGCCGCCAGGGCGTGGTCGACGGATACGAGGGCGGCTCCGAGCACGACGGCGGCAACGACGAACAGCGCGGGCACGAACCACAGGCTCGTCCGAAGGCGCTCGCTCAGTGACTGCAGCTGGGGCACCCCGGAACGCTGGCATTGCCAGCGCTTCGACCTCGCCGCAGCTCCGCTGGCGGACCGCACAGGGCGCTTGCAGGCGCCGGAGGTGCAATCCGAATGCAAGCGCCGGGGCCGGTCGCGCCCCGGGCCGGCGGCGGGACGCGGACGACGATTCGGGCAATGCTGACCACTCGCACTCCGGCCACGGCCGGCGAAGAAGCTCGAACATGAGCCGGATCGTCGTCATCACCGGCGCCTCGGCCGGCGTCGGCCGCGCAGCGGCTCGAGCCTTTGCACGCGACGGCTGGGACGTCGCGCTCATCGCCCGCGGCGAGGCCGGCCTGGAGGGCGCCGCGGACGAGGTTCGCGCCGCCGGCCGACGGGCCCTGGCGCTGCAGCTGGACGTGGCCG
>VEOW01000015.1 GCA_012026785.1 Chloroflexota bacterium
CGCTTCGGGTCGCCCGTCAAGGCCACGGGCAACGTGGCGAGGCGTGTCAGCGAGCAGGCGGGTCACGCCACGAGCGACGCGGTGGCGGCCGAGGCGCTCGTCAGGGCGGTCGAGGCATGCTGCGAGGACTGCGTCTCGGGCGAGGTTCTCCTGATCGAGGAACCGGAGATGCTCCTGGCACCCCAGGCGCAGCGATACCTGAATCGGTTGCTCCGGCGCTTCGCCGAAGGCGGAAACCAGGTCCTCTACTCGACGCGCTCGCCGGCGTTCCTCGATGCCGCCCACCACGACGAGATCGTGCGACTGGACCTGCGGCACGGGCAGCGCAGTGTCCGGCGCACGAAACCGGACGTCCTCACCGAGGCGGAACGCGTCCGGCTGGCGGCCGAGTTCGATCACGAGCGGAGCGAGATGTTCTTCGCCCAGTCCGTCGTCCTCGTGGAGGGCCAGACCGAGAGGCTCGCCCTGCCGTTCGTCTTCCGGGCGATGGGCCACGACCCGGATGCCGGGGGGATCGCCATCGTCGAGGTCGGCGGCAAGTCGAACCTGCCGCTCGCGGCGCGGCTCCTGCGCGAGCTCGCGATCCCGTTCGTGGTCGTGTTCGATGCCGATCGGGGAGCGGCCTCGCTCGCCCTTGACACAAGGATCCGGCTGGCGGCCGGTTCGGCTCCAGCGATCCGGATCGAGCCGGACTTCGAGGGCGTCGCGGGGATCGCCTCCCACAAGGACAAGGTCCTGCACGCCTGGCGGCGGTTTGCGTCCGCCCGTCCGGCGGACGTCCCGCCGGCGCTGGCCGCTATTGTGCGAACCGCGCTCGAGCGGTCGACCTAGAGCCCGCGGGGCCTCTCACCGCAGTCTCGGGTGTCGCTCAGGTGCGCCTCAGCCTCGCAAGCAATCGTCCCTCCATGACCACCCCGGCGTTGAGAACCAACGGAAACCGACCTCACGCGAGTCTCGTCACGCTTGGTGCCGGGTGGATGTGGCCCGCCGTCCTCGTGGCGTTCTTCGTGTCGTTCCTCTACCTCCCCGCACACGCCGCGAACACGGGCGCCGTCGACGGGCTCATTGCCACCATTGCGGCGCTGTACGTGGTTGCAGTGAGCGTCGGGCTGGTGCGCCTCGTCCGCGGCGGCGTCCTGCGCGTCGCCGGGAGCGGCGACCCGATCGTCCTGTTCGGCCGTGGGCCAGAGCCGCTGTTCGACGTCAGGATCCGGGCGCGATGGCGGCTGGCGGCCATCGGCGCGGGCGGACTCGTGGCGGGGACCGCCGTTGCAGGGGCCGGGTCGCTCATTGGGACAGCGGCTCCGGGAACGTACGCCCATGCGCTCGCGAGCCTCGCCCTCGGCGTCAATCTCGCGCTGGTCGGCGGCGTACTGGTGCCGGCCCCGGGGTTCACGGGCTGGGCGCTGATGCTGGCCGTCGCTGACGCTGCAGGCACGGGCTTCGACCGGCGCGTGCGCCGGGCGGCCCGGCTCGCGCAGTTGACCGGTGTCCCGATCTTCCTCAGCCTCGGTCTCGCGGCCGCGGCGCTGGGCGACCCGATGCTCATGCTCGTTGGCTTCCTGGTCGCGATGTTCATCGGAACGCAGACCAGCATGGCCGTCGGCCACGACGCGATCGCGCGCTTTCTCCGGGGACGCGTCCTCGGCGACCTCGCACGTCCGGTCGCCGGGCACGCCGACCCGGACGAGCCTGTTGAGGCGCTGATGACACGTCTACCCGGCTCGACCGCGGTGACGGCCGTCGAGGCGGGTGGGGCATTGATCGGCGCGATCGGCCCACGCCAGCTCGCCGCGCGCGACCGCGATCGGGCCGGTCAGCGGGTCTCGGAGATCATGGTCGCCCTCGGAGACGTGGCCCTGCTGCCGGCCGCGACGCCCGCCGCCGACGTTCCGGCGGCGATCGGTCGGCACGGCTTCGCGCTCGTCCGGGGAGCGGCTGGCCTCGCGTACATCGAGGCGAACGACCTGCTCGGGCAGATCCAGGCCGGCGCCGCGGGATCTGGCGACACGGCGGGCGGCCGAGAGGTACCGGTCTCAGGCCCCCTCGACGAGCGACCAAGTCCTCGCGATCACGAAGGCTAGGGCCGCCGAAGCGCCCGTTCCGGGACCCGGGAACAAACTTCTCATCTCGCTCTAATGCTTCGCGGCTGAGACGTTCCTACACTGGTGTAGTGCAGACTCCAGCGTCCCCGCCCTCAGCGGGTCTGGCACGGCGGACCGAGGGAACTCCCAGCCGCCGGGGCCTGGGGCTCGCGGCCCTCATCGCGGCTCTGGCGCTCGGCGGCTCGGCCGTGTGGGCGGCGGGCCGCGGGCCGGTCGAACGGCCGGGCGAGGCGACGATCGTCATGGGCGACTACGCCTTCTCGCCCAACCGGCTGACCTGGCGAGCCGGCGAGACAGTGACGCTGACGATCGTCAACGGCTCGAGCGCGCAGCCGGGCACACCGCACGAGATCATGTTCGGTCGCCGGCCCCTGCGCGAGGAGGGCGCGCTGGGACCCGTCCAGGGCGACGGCTTCGAGGAGCAGCTCCTCGACGGCGCGACCGTGGAAGTGCTGGCGGGCGAGCGGGTCACGATGGTCATGGCGGAGACCGCGCGGCTGACCGGCGTCGACCCGATGGCGCTCATGCCGCCGGGCATGGACATGGCCGGCATGGAGATGCGCCCGGGCATGGACTTCATGGCCGTCGTCGGCGCGGTTGGCAGCCTGACGATCCGGTTCGTTGTCCCTGACCGGCCGGGCGACTGGGAGTTCGGCTGCTTCCAGCAGGACGGCCAGCACTACCTGAACGGGATGCGTGGCATCGTCACGGTGACGTCGTCGTGAGCGTGCGCGACCGCGACCTGTGGACGCTGGGCGGGCTGTGGCTGGTGCTGAGCCTTGCCGCCCAGTGGCTGGCCGGGCTGGTCCTCGAGCGCTGGCCGATCGTCGTCACCGAGCAGGGCCGGATCACCGCCG
>VEOW01000256.1 GCA_012026785.1 Chloroflexota bacterium
CTTCGACGACGTCGTCGAAGAGGGCGCGGTGATCGGCAGAGCCAAGCCGAACGTCGACCGCTGGGAGCCGGGTGCGACCGGGCAAGAAGCCAACGACGTCGTCTTCGCCGTCAACGGCCTCCGCGACCGCTTCTGGCCGAAGAGCGTGCTCAGCCTCCTGCTCCTGTCCGTCGTCCTGACCCTCGCCTCCGTCCAGTTCGTCAGTCCCACGCGTCGTTGGCGCCCACGCCTGCCGGGTCCCGCACGCCCAGCCGCACGAGGAGCGCCCGATGCCTGCCCTCCGCGATCCCGGCAAGACGCCGCGTCGATCCCTTCGCGCCCGGCTTTCGCATTTGCAACCGCGGCGCCCCCGTCGGGCGGCGCCCGCCGAGGAACCGCGCTTCATCCCGGCCGACCCGCGCGCCGCGCTCGCCGGCGAGCTGGATCCGCAGCTGCTCGCGATCCGTGAGGCACTGCGACCGCACCGGCGGCGACTGTGGCTTCGGCGGGCGGTCCGACGCACCTGGATCGCCGTCGCGCTCGTCATCGCGGCCGAGCTGGTCCTGTGGACCCTGGCCCGGCTCGTGGCGCTCGAGCTGGCGCCGACGATCGGTCTGGCGATTCCGCTGGCCGGTGCCGTCGCCCTCCTCGCGGCGACCGTCCATGCCCGTCCGTCGCTCGGCGAGACGGCCCTCGCCGTGGACCACGAGGGCGGCCTGGGTGACCGGGCCGCAAGCGCCCTGGCGCTGGCAGTGGCGTTCCCGGCGACGGCCGGTCCCGCGGCCTCGGAAGCGGCGTCCGCGGACGCCACTCTCGACGCCGACGCCGAGCTGGAGCTGTTCGTCCGCCGGCAGCGGCGTGACGCGCTCGCCGCGCTGCGCAGCCTTGGAGGCGGGCTGTTCCGGCCGCGTCTGGCCCGCCGCCCGGCCGCAGCGGCCGTGGTGGCGCTGCTGGTCCTGACGCCGGTCCTCGTCCTGCCAAATCCGCAGGACGTCGCGATCGCCCAGGCCCGCGAGATCCGCGAGGAGGCGAAGGCCCAGGCAGAGCGGCTCGACAAGCTCGCCGACGAGCTGGGGAAGAAGGGCGCGACGGCCGACGACCCGCGGACGCGGCTCGCCCAGGAGCTCCGTGATCTCGCCCGGCAGCTGCGCGCAAATCCTGACCAGCTCGATGCCAACCTGGCCAAGCTCGGCTCGATCGAAGCCGCCCTCCGGGCCCAGCTCGCCCCGGCCAATGAGCAGCGGGCCGCGGCGCTGTCGGCCCTCAGCCGATCGCTCTCGCGCGCGGCGACGGGCAATCCCGAGGCCAACCGCGACGGCGACCCGAAGGAGGCCGCAGACGACCTCCGCGACCTGTCCGACAAGGTCACGGACATGACTGACGAGGAGCGCCGCGAGCTGGCCCGGAAGCTGGCCGAGCTCGAGGGCGCCGCCGGTCAGGCCGGCAGCGGCGCGAGCCAGGCCCTGCGAGACGCGGCCCAGTCACTGGCCCAGGGCGACTCGGCGAGCGCCGAGGCGGCCCTGGATCGGCTTGCCGACGCACTCGGCAATGCGTCGGACCGCATCGCCACGAACCGCGACCTGACCGCCGCGGCCAATCAGCTGCAGGACGCGCGCCGGGACATCTCGGCGAGCGCCGGGCAGCAGGGCCAGGGCCAGCAGGGCCAGGGGCAACAAGGCCAGGGTGGCCAGCAAGGCGGTCAGCAGGGCGGTCAGCAGGGCGGCCAGCAGGGCGGCCAAGGCGGGCAAGGTGGCCAGGGCGGCCAGGGCGGCCAAGGTGGCCAGGGCGGTCAAGGTGGCCAGGGCGGCCAAGGTGGCCAGGGCGGCCAAGGTGGCCAGGGCGGCCAAGGTGGCCAGGGCGGCCAAGGCCAGGGCGGCGGCTCGATCGGCGGCGGCGGTTCGAACGCCCAATACCTCGGCTCCGGCTTCGGCGGCACCGGCAACCTCGGTGGCCCCGTCAATCCCAACCGCCCGTCCGAGCTCGGCGGCGATCTCGGCGATGTCTTCGCCCCATTCGACCGGCTGGGCCGGCCCGGCGACCCCTCCTACATCTCGGGCAGTGGCGGCACGGGCCAGAGCTACCAGGGCAACCAGCAGGGCGCCGGCGTCGACCCGGGCTCGTACGTCGGGTACGAGCAGGTCTACGCGGACTTCTACCAGTACGCCCTGACGACCCTCGAGCGTGGCTACGTCCCGCTGTCCGTCAAGGACTTCGTGCGGGACTACTTCAGCTCGCTCGATCCCAGCCAGTGACGAATCGCGCCGCGCGGCGGCCGACGGAGGAGCCAATGGATACCACCAGCGCCCCCGCGGGCGCCGCGCCCGCGACCCCCGCCGCCACGCCCCGTCTCGCTCCCGAGGCGTTCGCCGAGCGAGCGGCCGCCATCGAACGCGAGGTCGGCAAGGTCATCGTCGGCCAGCGCGAGCTGGTTCGACAGACCCTGACCGCACTGCTTGCCAATAGCCACGCCCTCCTCGAGGGCGTGCCCGGGCTCGGCAAGACGATGCTGATCCGGACGATCGGCGAGGTCATCGACTGCACCTTCAACCGGATCCAGTTCACGCCCGATCTCATGCCGGCCGACATCACCGGCACGAACATCCTGGTCGAGGAGGGCGGCAAGCGGATCTTCCGCTTCCAGCCCGGTCCGATCTTCGCCAACCTCGTGCTCGCCGATGAGATCAACCGGGCCACGCCGAAGACCCAGTCGAGCCTGCTCGAGGCGATGCAGGAGCACCAGGTCACGGTCGCCCGGCAGCGGTTCCCGCTCGAGCCGCCGTTCTTCGTCCTGGCGACCCAGAACCCGCTCGAGATGGAGGGCACCTATCCACTGCCCGAGGCCCAGCTCGATCGCTTCCTGTTCAAGGTCATGGTCCCCTTCCCGTCCGAGGAGGACCTCATCGCGATCATCGATCGAACCACGGGCGCCGACGCTCCGACGACGACCAAGGTCGCCGACGCCGCGGAGATCGTCGAGATGCAGCGGCTGGCCCGCGCCGTGCCGATCGCACCCCACGTCACCGCCTACGCCGTCAGCATCCTGTCCGCCACCCACCCGGATCAGCCTCGCGCCCCGGAGCTGGTGCGCGACTACGTCCGCTACGGCGGCTCGCCGCGCGGCGCCCAGGCGCGCGTGACCGGCGGCAAGATCTACGCCCTGCTCGACGGCCGCTTCAACGTCTCGATCGACGACATCCGGGCCGTCGCCCTGCCGGCCCTGCGGCACCGCGTGATCCTCAACTTCGAGGGCGAGGCGGAGGGCATCACGCCCGAGGCGATCGTCCGCTCGATCCTGGACAGCGTCACGCCGCCGGCCGTCGAGTAGCGGGCGGCCACTCCCGTGACCGCCGCGATCGGAGGGCTCGGCAGCCCGCTACGCAGGTTTCGAACCCGATGACGAGCGAGCGCACCGACGCGATCGCCGCGGCCGCGACGCCGCCCGGGAGGGAGCGGCCGGCGTTCCTGCCGTCCGACGTCGACCCCACGGTGTTCGACGAGAGCTTCCTCCGCCAGCTCGAACGGCTCCAGGTCCTGATGAAAGCGCCCGTAAGGGGCGGCCTCAAGGGTGGGCGGCGGTCGGTCAAGCGCGGTCAGTCGGTCGAGTTCGCGGACTTCCGCGACTACGCCCTCGGCGACGCCCTGCGACTGCTCGACTGGAACGTCCTGGCCCGCCTCGAGAAGCTGTTCATCAAGCTGTACGTTGAGGAGGAGGACGTCACGATCCACTTCCTCCTCGACGCGTCGGCCTCGATGGCCGAAGGTCACCCCGCCAAGCTGCTGTTCGCGAAGCGGGCGGCCGCGGCGCTCGGCTACATCGGGCTCGCCTCGGAAGACCGCGTGGCGGTGACCGGACTGGCCGGTCGCGCGGGCCGACGACAGGTCGCCCTCCGCGGGTCCGGCCGGGTCTTCCGCCTCCTGGCCGCGCTGTCCGGCATCAATGCCTCGGACGGCCCGACCGACCTCGTCGCGGCGGTTCGGCATGCCGCGGCGCAGCTGAAGGGTCGCGGCGTGATCGTCCTCCTGAGCGACCTCCTCGATCCGGCCGCAGACAAGGTCATCCGCGAGCTGGCGGCGACGGGATCAGAGCTGATCGTCCTCCACCTCCTCTCGCCCGAGGAGCTCGATCCCCAGATCGAGGGCGACCTGCGGCTGGTCGACAGCGAGACCGGGGACGGCATCGACGTGACCGTCGACCTTGCCACGATCGACGACTACAAGCGCCGCCTCGAGGCGTGGCGCGAGGGCTTTGCCGACCTCGCCGCGAAGCGCCGCGCCACCTATGTCCCGCTCTCGACCGACGTGCCGCTCGCCGAGCTGGTGTTCGCCGAGCTGCGGCGTCGCCGCGTGGTCGGGTAGGGCCCGCCGATGCCGTTCCTCGCGCCGCTGGCGCTGCTGGGCCTCCTGTTCGTGCCGGTCGTCCTGGCGATGTACCTCCTCAAGCTCCGACGCGACCCGTTCGTCGTGCCCTCGACGCTGCTGTGGCAGCGGCTCGTCGCCGACGTCGAGGCCAACGCGCCGTGGCAGCGCCTCCGCCGCAGCCTGCTGCTGCTCCTGCAGCTGCTGCTCGTCGTGCTCCTGGCGCTCCTCGCCGCGCGGCCGTTCCTCGAGCGCCCGGCCGGGCTCGCCGGCGACGTCGTCGTCGTCCTCGATACCTCGGCCAGCATGGCCGCGACCGACGTCGTGCCCAACCGCCTCCAGGCCGCCAAAGAGCGGATTTACGAGGCACTGCGCGACCTGCCCTCGAACGGCAAGGTCAGCGTCATCGCCGCCGGCCGCACGGCTCGGGTGGTGGTCAACGGCACGACCGACCTCGGGCGGGTCCGGGCGGCGATCGACGGCGTGACCGTCAGCCCCGCGACCGGCGATCTGGCGGACGCGCTCAACCTCGCCAATGCGCTCGCGGCGCGCTCGGGCAGCGCCGAGATCCTCGTCGCGACCGACGCCGCCCTGGCTTCGAAGCCCACCGCCCGCCTCGACCACCCGGTGACCGTCCTGCAGGTCGGCCGGGCTCGAAACAACCAGGCGATCATCGCGCTCGCCGTTCGACCGTCGTCGTCGGGCGTCACCCGCTCGGTCTTCGTCAGCGTCGCCAACCTCGACATCGAATCGTCGGAGGGTCGGCGGGTCGAGCTGTACGGCGACGGGATCCTGCTCGAGGCCCGCGACCTCATGACGCTCGATCCGCAGACCCGGACCGAGGTCATCGTGGATGACGTGCCGCTCGGGGTGTCCGTCCTCGAGGCCCGGCTGACCGGCGGCAGCCCGGACGCGCTCGAGCTCGATGACCGGGCCTGGGCGATCGTACCGCCGGATCGACTGCGCCGGATCCTGCTCGTGTCCGAGGGCGATCCGTATCTCGAGACGGCGCTGACCTACCTCCCGAGCACCGAGCTGTACGGGGTCAAGCCGGCCGACTACGGCCCGGACACCCACCCCGAGCTGTTCGACCTGATCATCTTCGAGGGCTTCGTGCCCGACGAGCTCCCCGCCGCAGCGGTGCTCGCCATCGCCCCCCCCGAGACCGGCCCGCTGGGCGAGGTCGAAGGGACCCTCACCGATCCGGCGATCGGCACGCTTTCGTCCGACGAGCCGATCCTGCGCTACGTCGATCTCTCGACGACCCACATCGGGAAGGCCTCGAAGCTGGTCCTGCCGGCCTGGGCTCGGACGGTCATTCCGGGGCCGCGCGGCTCGCCGCTGCTGTACATCGGCGAGCTCGACGGCCGTCGGGCCGGGGTCCTGGCGTTCCTGCCACGGAACTCGGACCTGCCGCTGCAGGTGGCGTTCCCGGTCCTGGTCGCGAACCTGACGGGCGAGCTGCTCGGCGGCTCGGCAGCGCCGACGACCGCGATCGTGCCGGGCGACCCGGTCACGCTGCCGCTGCCCGCCGGCGCGACGGCCCTCGTGGTCACCCGACCGGACGGCTCGACGGTGGAGCTCGCGCCGCCGACCCCCGGGGCCGGGTCGGTCGTCTTCAGCCAGACCGACGAGCTGGGCGTGTACAGCGCGATGCCGCTGTACGCATCGCCGACGGCCGGACCGTCCGCGAGCCCGACGGATGCGCCGACCGCCCCCGCCTCCCCGCCGCCGTCGGCCGTGCCGACGTCGAGCGGCGCCCCGACCGCGCCACCAACCGATCCCGATGCTCCCGTGCGATTCGCCGTGGACCTGTTCGACCCGGCCGAGAGCAACATCGCGCTCGGCTCGGCGGCGGAGATCGCGGCCCTCGGCCGGCGTCCCGGCGAGAGCCCGCCGCCAGGCGCGTCGCCGACGACAGAACCGACGACGACCGCTGCGCCCACGACCGAACCCGGCCCCTCCGCCTCACCCGGCACCGGCGGCGCGGGGACCGACGGCCCGCCGGTGGCCCGCGACGAGCTATGGATCCCGGTCGTGCTGCTCGTCCTCGCCGTCCTCCTAGCCGAGTGGCTCGTTTACCACCGTGACGCCGTCACTCGGCTCTGGCGCAACATCCGCCCGGCGCCGCCACCGGCGCCACCGGTCCTGGTTCCGCGCCCGACACCCATCGCTGCTCGCGGCGGTGACCGACCGGCCGGCGTCCAGCCCGCTGAACGCGCGCCGGGCCGCGACGCCGATCACTCGGACCGGAGCGGCTAGATGGGCGTCCGCTTCGAAAGCCCGGCCTGGCTGCTGCTCCTCCTGCCGCTGCTCGCCGCCACGATCGTGCCGTGGCTCGCTGCACGCCGCCGGGTCGGCGCCGCCCGGCGTCGTGCCGCGCTGGTCCTGCGCGCGGTCCTGCTCGCCTCGCTCGTCTTCGCCCTCGCCGGCTTCCAGCTCGTCCTGCCGGTCGATCGCCTGGCCACTGTCTTCGTCGTCGACCTCTCGGACAGCATCGGCCGCGAGGGCCGCGAGGACGCGCTGGCGTTCCTGCGCGAGACGCTCGAGGAGATGCCCGAGGGCGACCAGGCCGGGATCGTCGCCTTCGGCCGCGACGCGCTCGTCGAGCGGCTGCCGGAGGAGATCCGCGAGATCGACCGCCTTCGGAGCGTGCCCACCCGCAGCGCCACCGACATCGGCGGCGCGCTCAGGCTGGCGGCCGCGCTCTTCCCCGATGCGGCGCAGAAGCGGATCGTGCTGCTGTCCGACGGCAACGACACGACCGGCAGAGGTCAACGCGAGGCGGCCTTCGCGGCTGCCCGCGGCATCCAGGTCGAGACCCGCACGATCGGGCTCCTCCAGGGCGTCGAGGTCCTGATCGAGCGCCTGTCGACGCCGTCCACCGCCCGCCTCGGCGAGGAGATCGAGGCCGTCGTCGACATCGCTTCGAGCGTCCCCCAGCCGGCTACGGTCCGGCTCTACGCCGACGGGGCGCTCGTCGCGACGGAGCGGACGAACCTCAAGGCCGGCGCGAACCGGCTTGTCTTCCGGGTCAAGCCGACCGAGCCCGGCTTCCACCGCTTCCGGGCCGTCGTCGAAGCCGCGCGCGACACCTTCAGCGAGAACGACCGGGCCGATTCGAACACCATCGTCAAGGGCGAGCCGCGGATCCTCGTCCTGGCCGGCGACGAGTCGGCGGCCGCCGAGCTGGTCGCGGCACTGGAAACCGAGGGTCAGCTCGTCGACTCGATCGCCCCCGAGGCCCTGCCGACCGATCTCGCCGGCCTCCTCAGCTACGACAGCGTCGTCGTCGTCGACGTGCCGCGCGAGCGCTTCACCGATCGCCAGCTGGCGGCCCTGCAGGTCTACGTGCGCGATCTCGGGCGAGGCCTCGTGATGGTCGGCGGGCCCGATGCGTACGGCGCCGGCGGCTATACGAAGACGGCCATGGAGGAGACCCTGCCGGTCGACATGGGCGTCCGCAATCGACAGCGCGAGCCGGACATTGCGCTCGTCGTGGTCATCGACAAGTCGGGCTCGATGGACGCCTGCCACTGCAACACCTTCGGCCAGGGCGGTGGCGGCCAGATCCAGGGCGTCCGCAAGACCGACATCGGCAAGGAGGCGATCCTGCGCGCCGCGGCCGCGCTGACCGCGCGCGACGAGTTCGGCGTCGTGGCCTTCGACGAGCAGGCCCACTGGATCATCCAGACCAAACCCCTCGGCCAGGTCGGCGACGTCGGCGGCCAGCTCGGCGGGATCAGCCCGAACGGCCAGACCAACATCTTCACCGGGCTCGACCAGGCGGTCCAGTCACTCGAAGGGGCGACGGCCACCCGCCGCCACATCATCCTGCTGACCGACGGCTGGTCGACCTCCGGTCAGTACGACGAGATCCTGGCTCGAATGAAGGCCGCCGGGATCACCCTCTCGACGGTTGGCGCCGGTGGCGGCTCGAACCCGTTCCTCGAGGGGCTCGCCAAGCAGGGCGGCGGCCGCTTCTACAACGCCGCCAACGTCGCCTCGATCCCCGACATCTTCCTCAAGGAAACCCAGCAGGTCGCCGGCCAGCAGATCGTCGAGGAATCGTTCTTCCCGATCCAGGTCTCCGCGTCGCCGATCCTGCGCGGCCTCGAGGAGGGCTTCCCGCGCCTGCTCGGCTACAACGGCACGACCGCCAAGTCGGCGGCCCAGACGGTCCTCGTCAGCGCCCGCGACGACCCGGTCCTTGCGCAGTGGCAGTACGGCCTCGGGCGGTCCGTCGCCTGGACGTCGGACTCGACCGGGCGCTGGGCTCGAAACTGGGTCGCCTGGCCGGGCTTCACCAAGTTCTTCAGCCAGCTTGTCGGCTGGACCTTCCCGGGCGAGGAGGCCGGCGGCATCGAGGCGACGTTCGAGACGGTGTCCGGGCGGACGCGGTTGCACGTCGAGAGCGTCGAGGCGGACGGCTCGCCGCGGGACTTCTACAACACCCTTGCGGCGATCACGGGTCCGGACTTCGAAACCGCCAACATCCAGCTCGACCAGGTCGCCCCGGGCGTCTACGAAGCCGACCTCGGCGAGATCGAATCGGGCGCCTACGCGGTGCGGATCACCCAGACCCGGCCCGGCGCGGCGGCGCTCGGTCGAACCGTCGGGCTGGTCGAGCCGGTGGCCGCCGAGTACCGCCTCCTGGGCGCGAATGAGCCGTTGCTCTCGGCGCTGCGTTCGGCGACGGGCGGGCGCGAGATCGTGACCGCGGCGGATCCGTGGCTGCACGACCTCCGGACGACGTCGTCGTTCACCGAGCTGTGGCCGTGGCTGCTCGTCCTGGCGCTGCTGCTGTGGCCGCTCGACATCGCCCTGCGGCGCGTCTCGCTGGGACGGCGCGAGCTGGTCGACGCGCGGGCGTGGGTCGGCCGTGCCTGGCGTGGGCGGCGGGCCGCGGCGCCTCGGGCGGCTGCGGCGGAGGGCATGCTCGCTGCCCGGGAGCGGGCCGGCGGCGCCGCCGCTCGGGCGGCGCGGCTGCGCGAGGTGGCCGACGAGGAGCCCTCGCCCTCCCCGCGCGAGGCGCACCCGACTCCAGGAGCCGCCCCGGCGGCGCCTTCCCCCGAACCGTCCATCCCCCATC